>NZ_CP140098.1:482500-782500 GCF_034440735.1 Deinococcus sp. AB2017081
CAGCAAGTACCACTTCATCGAGGAGTGCAAGGAGGCGGCGGCCGACGCCGAGACCCTGACCGTGAGTGCAGGGGGGCAGGCCATTCCCCTGAAGACGCTGGTCACGCAGAGTCGCCCCCTGGCGACCGGCGAGCGCATCGGCAGCAGCCTGGAAGCGCCGTCGGCGGCGGTCGTGAGCGGGACACAGCCCCTGGACGGCGGCGGCTGGACACTCACTGGCGTGCCCGTGACCATCAGCGTGATCGGCAAGACGACCACGCCCCTGGGCCAGCTGCCCCTGCAGTGCGCCTACGACAAGAAGGCCGGGAAGACCACCGCCCAGCTGCAACTGCCCGGCCAGGGCCAGTAACTCCAGAACAGCGTTTCATGCCCGCGCCGCGTCCCACCCGGGGGCGCGGCGCGCTCCCTGTGCCCTACATCACGACATCGAGCCCGCTCAGGCACTCCTCGGCAATCGCGCGGGCCAGGGGATCGCGGGTGGCGCGGGCGTAGCTGACCCCCAGGTGCAGGTGGTGCTGGCCGCCGCGCGACCCGACGAGTTCCAGGGTCTGGTAGAACGCCAGATGGGTGTGTGCCAGCAACACGTCCCGCGTGCGCTCGGGCGGCAGGACGCGCAGCAGGGACAGCGCTTCCTCGTAGGCGTCCAGGGCACGGCGCTGGTCGCCCTCGACGGCCCACTCGCGCCCCAGTTGCAGGGCGCGGGCGGCGGTCAGGTAAGCGCTGCGCATGGCCGGATTCTACGGCACGTCCGCTGACGTGCGTGCCGGTCTGGAGGGTCGGGAGGAGTGGCCAGCACGGGTTCTGGACTGCCCCCGCTGGTCTGCACCAGCCGGACGCCCGGCCGGAGCGGGTGTTAGCCTGCCTGTACCCACATCGGAAGACGCGCCGGGCCGCCTGCTGCCGGTCGCCGGAGGTCAGCATGGACACCGCAGACAGCACGCCCCGAGAGAGCATCTTCACCATCGAGGCCACGCCCGTGAAATTCGGCCCCGGCGCGGGCACGGACGCCGGGTGGGAGCTGACGCGGCTGGGCGTGCGCCGCGCCTTTGTCGTGATCGACCCCTATGTGCAGGCCGCCGGGATCGCGCAGGGCGTGCTGGACAGCCTGCGGGCGGCCGGGGTGGACACGGTGCTGTACGACGACGTGGACACCGAGCCGGATCTCTCGGCCCTGAACCGCGCCGTGCAGGCGGCCCGCGCCGCCGACCCGGACGGCTTCGTCGCCATCGGGGGGGGCAGCGCCATCGACACCGCCAAGGTCGCCAACCTGCTCACCACGCACGGGGGCGAGATCATGGACTGGGTGAACCCGCCCGTGGGTGGGGGGCGCCTGCCGCCCGGCCCGCTGCGGCCCCTGCTCGCCATTCCCACGACCTCTGGCAGCGGCTCGGAGGCGACGACGGTGGCGATCGTGGATCTGCCGGAACTGGGGATCAAGTCCGGGATCAGCCACCGCACGCTGCGGCCCGCTCAGGCCATCGTCGATCCGGAGCTGACGCGCACTGCTCCGGCCGCCGTGACCGCAGCGGCCGGGCTGGACGTGGTGTGCCACGCCGCCGAGAGCTTCCTGAGCCGGCCCTACACCACCCGCCCGCGCCCGGAGTCGCCGGCCTTCCGGCCCCCCTACCAGGGCAGCAACCCGGTCGCCGACGTGTGGTCGGCCGAGGCGCTGCGCAGCGGCGGGCGGTATCTGCGCCGCGCCGTGCAGGGCGGGGATCTGGAGGCGCGCGGCGCGATGATGCTGGCCGCCACCATGGCCGGCGTGGGCTTCGGCTCGGCGGGCGTGCACATCCCGCATGCCTGCGCGTATCCCATCGCAGGGCTGCGCCACCACGCGCACCCGGACGGCTACCCCGGCACCAAGGCATTCATCCCGCACGGGTTCAGCGTGATCGTGACCGCGCCCGCCGCGTTCCGCTACACCTTCGACGCCGATCCAGCCAAGCACGTGCGGGCCGCCGAACTCCTGACCGGCCAGCCGCAGGAACCAGATGACCGCGACGCCCTGCCGCGGGCCCTGACGCACCTAATGCAGGACGTGGGTGCCCCCACCCGCCTGCGCGACCTGGGCTATTCGGCAACGGATCTGCCCGCCCTGGTGGACGGTGCCCTGAAACAGCAGCGTCTGCTGGCCGTGGCCCCCCGCACGCCGGATCGCGCTGCTCTGGAGGGCATCCTGAGGGCGTCGCTGTAGGAGCGGGAGACGTGCGATCCGTTAAATGGGCCAGGGACAGTCTTGTCTAGAAGGGTGATGAGCGACGTGCCGCCGCCAGCTTCCAGATCAAGTGAATCTGAACTGTCCCAGTGCTGGAGCATCGTTCGCTTAGCGATTTCAGGGTTGCATGCTGAGGTATCGCTGCACAGTTCTCAGCGCTGCCAAGGCGTCATCCCGTGCATATGGCCGGGTGTTGAAATTCTGGGGGCTGGGATGAGGCATGGCGAACGTGGTGAGGTCGCTTCCAATACCTTGCCAGGCTCGCTGGGCATGTTGGCCGACAAGGACGACGGCTTTCAGGTGTGGCAGCAGGGTTAACAGGCGTCGTGTGGCTGGCAGGGCTTCCTGATGACTGGCCCGATCCGGAGTCACGACCCCGGCAGCGCTCAGCTGCCACGGCACCACGTTCCACAGGGCGAGGTCTTCGCGGCTCAGCCCGGACTCGGTGATCAGAGTGTGCATGTTCGCAGCGGTGCCGTCCGGGTTGTCCATCGAAATGAAGCCGGTATCGCTGACCCGCGGGCCCGGCGATTCGAGCAGGAACAGCACGCGGGCGTTCACGCCACCGTCGGCGGGGTCGAAGTGGGGCACCTCCCGCCCGTCCGTCCGCAGGCCCTCGGCCCAGGTGTTGATGGGCTCGACGTGCGGTTCCCAGGCCCGCTGGCGGCGGGCCTCCCGTTCGGTCTGCTGTCCCAGGGTGCGTGGAATCATCGAGTTACCCCTCCAGCGTCGTCAGGTCGCCGGGATCCTGGCCCAGGGCCTGGGCACGCAGCACGCGGCGCATGATCTTGCCGCTGCGGGTCTTGGGCAGGGCGGTCACGACCCGGATCTCGCCGGGCGTGGCGATCGGTCCCAGTTCCCGCCGCACGTGCTCGCTGATGCTGGCGCGCAGGCCCCGCCCGACCTGATCCTCGAAGCCACGGCGCAGGATGACGTGCGCGATGATGCTCTCGCCCTTGAGGTCGTCGGGAATGCCGATCACGGCGGCCTCCGCGACGGCGGGGTGCGACACCAGGGCGTCCTCGACGTCGGCGGAGCCGATGCGGTGCCCGGCGACGGACAGGACGTCGTCGGCGCGGCCGAGAATGGAGATGTACCCGTGTTCGTCGCGCATGGCGAGGTCGCCGGAGAGGTACCCGGCGGGGTTCTCGTTCCACACCTGCGCATACTTCTCGGGGTTGCCGTGGATGCCGCGCATCATGGCGGGCAGGGGGCGGCGGATGACCAGGAAGCCCTGCTGGCCGTCCGGCAGCGTGTTGCCGGCCTCGTCGACCACGTCGGCGTCCACGCCGGCCAGGGGGCGGCCCACGTAGCCGGGGCGGGCGGGCCAGCGCGGGTGCGTGCCCAGGGTGGGCGCGCCGAGTTCGGTCTGCCACCAGTTGTCGATGACCATGGCGTGCGCGTCCTCGCCGGTGCCGCCGCCCAGGTGTTCCTGCGCCCAGCGCCACGCCTCGGGGTTCAGGGCCTCGCCGGCGCACGCGATCACGCGCAGGGAACTCAGGTCGTGGGAGTTCACGACGTCCGCGCCGAGTTTCATGAACAGGCGCAGGGCGGTGGGCGCGGTGAACAGCACGTTCACGCCGTAGTCCTCGACCGCGCGCCACAGCACGCCGGGGTCCGGGAAGTCGGGCGCGCCCTCGCGGAACAGGGCGGTCGTGCCGGCCACGAGCGGGCCGTACACGATGTACGAGTGGCCGACGATCCAGCCGATGTCGGAGGTGCAGAAGAACACGTCGCCGGGCTGCACGTCGAAGAGGGTGCGCAGGTGGTACGACGTGCCGACCATGTACCCGCCGTGCGTGTGCAGCACGCCCTTGGGTTTGCCGGTGCTGCCGGACGTGTACAGCAGGTACAGCGGGGCCTCGGCGCTGACGGGCACGGCGGGCGCGCGGCCGTGCGTGAACAGCGTTTCCCACGCCACCGTGCGGGCGTCGTGCTCGCGCTGGTGCTCCTTGATGCGTTCCCACAGCACGAGGTGCTCGACGCCGCCCAGTTCCGCGATGGCCTCCGCGACGATGGCGTACAGGTCGACAAGCTTCCCGCGCCGGTATCCGACGTCGGCGGTGATGACGACCCGTGCCCCCGCGTCGGCGATGCGGTCGCGCAGCGCGGACACGCCCAGCCCGGCGTACACCACCGAGTGCACCGCCCCGATCCGCGCGCACGCGAGCATGGCGATGGCCCCCTCGGGCGTGAGGGGCATGTAGATGACGACCCGGTCGCCCGGCCCCACGCCCAGGTGCCGCAGGCCCGCCGCGGCGCGCTCCACGGCGGTCAGCAGCATGCCGTAGGTGTACACGGTGGGCTCCCCGGTCTCGGGCAGCCAGATCAGGGCCGCGCGGGTGCGGGCCTCGCCGCGCGCGTGCCGGTCGAGGGCGTTCACGGTGATGTTCGTCTCGCCGTCCGCGAACCACGTGAACTCCGGGCCCGTGCCGTCCGCCTGCGGGCCGCCGAGGCCCTGCGTGGGCACGCGCGTCCACTCATAGCCCTGGGCCTGTTCCAGCCAGAAGCCGTCGGGGTCGGCCGCCGCGCGCGTGAGGTCGGCGTCGATGTCGCTGTGGAGGCGGGCGGTGACGCTCGCGGGCGCGGGGACGCGGTCAGGCTGGGGCGCGTGCGGGGCGGCGGGATCGGTCATGGCGAAGCCTCCGGGGCAGGGAGCAGGGCGGGGTCTGGGTTGTGGATGTGTTTGGGGTCAGTGTAGTGCGCGCGGAGGCCAGCCGCCCCACCGGGCGCTACCCGCGCGGGGACACGTGGTCGAGAAGGGGGAAGCAGATGAGGATGCGGTGGGAGTGCCTGCTCGGGCTGACGGAATGACTGTCCTGGACGTCGTTCCCGCTCACCCGATAATGAAGCTGGAGTCAGCTTATGATTATGCTATTGGCGTAATCTATGCTAAGATATTCGCATGAAGAACGCTCCGCTGACCCTCGATTTCGGCACCGTCCGGCTGCCCATCAGTGCCGACGGACGGCTCCATGCCCCCACTGCCCTGACCCAGCTCGGCGTCGCCGACCGCGAGTGGACGGTGCTGGCGCAGGAACACGACCTGAACGACGAACCCCGCGACTTCGGCGCGGGACTGGAACCCACCGTGGGTGTCCCGGACTTCGTGCGGCTGGCCTTCACGCTGGAGACCCCGCAGGCCCGGCGCTGGCGGAAGCGGGCGCAGGAACTGCTGATCCGCGCCATGCAGGGCGACGTTCGGCTGTCGGCCCAGATCGCCGAGCGCAACCCCGACCCCGAGGCCCGGCGCTGGCTGACCGCCCGCCTGGAGAGCACCCACGCCCGCCGCGAACTGATGAGCACCGTCGCCCGCCATGGCGGCGGGGGCAACGTGTACGGCCAGCTCGGCTCGATCAGCAACCGCAGCGTGCTGGGCACCGACAGCGCGACCATCCGCCGCGAGCGGGGCGTGAAGGCGACCCGTGACGGCCTGAGCAGCACCGAACTGCTGCGCCTGGCGTACCTGGACATGGCCACCGCCCGCGCCATCCAGGAGAAGGGAGCGCAGGGCAACGACGCCATCCTGAAGCTCCACCAGTTCGTCGCCCGGCGCGAGCGGCTGGGCTGGGAGACCCCGCTGCCCGCGATGCCGCTGCCGAATCAGGCCGGCTGACCGGCATTCACCTTCCGGGGGCAGGGGTCGATTCCTCTGCCCCGTCCTCATGCCGGCCCGCTAGAATCCGGCGCGTGCCGCTGCTCACCCGCTCCGTCCTGAAGGAGGTTCTCCGCTGGTATGCGGCGGGCATCGCGCTGTTCATGATCCTCCAGATGGCCGACGCGCTGAGCAGCACCGTCGCCAACCTGATCTCGTACCGTGCGCCGCTGGAAAAGGCCGCCTTCGCGTTCCTGAGCATCCTGCCCAGCTTCCTGAACAAGGCGCTGGTGCTGGCGGTGGCCTTCGCCATCCTGCTGGCGTTCTCGCGGATGCAGCAGGACAGCGAACTCAAGGCCATCAGCGCGGGCGGCATTCGGCCGCTGAATCTGGTGTGGCCGCTGGCGCTGCCCTTCGCGGTGGTGGGTGCCCTGGCCTTCTTCAACGCCGACCGGCTGGTGCCCGCTGGCCTGGACATCTGGCAGAACCGGGCGTGGTACGACATTTATGGTCAGGGGCCGCCCGCTCCCAGCCAGGACACGTACACCTACGCGCCCGCCGGGGCGCTGTACTACGCGGGCCGCGTGACCAACGACGCCGGCGGCCGGGTCGCGCAGCTCCAGGGCGTGATGGTGCAGCGCGGCGACGAGACGATCACGGCCAGCAGCGGCACGTGGGACACCGGCAAGCGCACGTGGACCCTCCAGAATGCGTGGATCGTCCGGCCCGGCCAGAACCCGGTGCAGCAGCTCCGGCCGCTGGTGATTCCCCAGGGCGACACCCTGGCCCCGCCCGTGCGCGACTCGCGGGAACTGGTCACGTCCGAGCTGCGCCGTGCCCTGGGCAGTGACCGTCTGGACGCCACGCAGCGCCGCGAGTACACCTTCCAGCTCGCCACGCGCTACGCCGATCCCCTGACCGCCATCGTGTTCGCGCTGGCGGCGGGGGTGCTGGGCCTGCTGATCCGCAGCCGGGCGGCGGCCTTTGCCAGCGTGGTCGTGTTCATCGCGCTGTTCTATGTGCTGTGGACGACCGCGCCGGGGCTGGCGCGGGCCGGGGCCATGGATCCCACGCTGGCCGCGTGGCTGCCGAACATGGTGTTCCTCGGGCTGGCGGGCGTGCTCGCGTGGCGGCTGCGGTGAGGGGGACGGCGTGAGGATCAAACGCTTCGAGGGCTATGTCCTCGACGAGATCCTGCCGCTGCTGTTCGGGGCGCTGGCGGCCGTGATCCTGCTGCTGGTGATCGCGCTGCTCTCGGACGTGATCGCGCCGCTGCTTGCCAAGGGGGCCAGCCCGGTGCTGGTCGCCCGCGCCGTCGCGCTGAACATCCCCGAGGCCGCCGCGACCGCGCTGCCCATCGCGCTGATGTTCGCCACGCTGCTGGGACTGTCGCGGCTGTCGGCCGACTCCGAGATCAAGGGAGCGCTGGCGAGCGGCATTCCGGCCACCCGCCTGTTCCGGCCGGTGCTGGGCCTGGGTCTCGCCGTGACCGTCCTCGCCTTCGCGCTGGGCGAGGGCGTCGTGCCCCGTGCCCGCGTGGAAGACCGCAAGGTCAAGCAGCAGATCGTGTTCGACAACCCGCGCGTGGTCGGCCTGGACGGCGCGGCCGGCGGGCAGAACATCGTGCTGCGCGACGCGCTGAACCGCGCGATCTCGGTCGGGCGCATCCTGCCGGGCGGGGAACTGCGCGACCTGCGGATCGTCGCCATGCAGCCCGGCCTGCCCCCCCGCGAGGTCATCACCGCGCAGCGCGGCCGGCTGGAGGGAGGCAACGTCCTGACGCTGGAGGCCGGGCAGCGCATCACGTATCAGGACGGCCGCCCGCTGACCATCCTGAGCTTCACGCGCGGCACGCTGCCGGTGCAGGACGTACAGGCCGATCTGGACACCAGCGGCGGCGCAGTGCGGGCCATCGACACGCCGCTGCCCGAACTGCTCGCCCGCACGCAGGCGTACCGGCAGCAGGGCGTGCAGGCCCCGGCCGAGTTCACGGCGCTGCACCTGAAATTCGCGCAGCCGCTGGCCGCCCTGGCGCTGGCCTTCTTCGCGGCGGCCCTGGCCGTGTTCAGCTTCCGCACGGGCCGCAATCTGGGGCTGGTGTGGGCGCTGCTGCTGAGCTTCGCGTACTACTCGACCTACAGCGTGTTCCGCGTCATGGGCGAGAAGGGGGCGCTGGCCGCCGTGCCCGCCGCCTACGCGGCCGACGCGATCGCCGTGGTGGCTGGGGTGGCCCTGCTGGTGCTGGCGCGGCGGCGGTAGCCGGGCGGGCGTGTCCTGAAGCCCTGTCTGGCGCGGACGCTCAGCCCGCCTGACCCGTGCCCCCGATCTCTGCCGGGGTCTGCGTGGCCTGAATCGCCGTCAGGGCGATCGTGTACACGATGTCGTCGACCAGGGCGCCGCGTGACAGGTCGTTCACGGGCTTGCGCAGGCCCTGGAGCATCGGCCCGACGGCGACTACGCCCGCCGCCCGCTGCACGGCCTTGTAGGTGGTGTTGCCGGTGTTCAGGTCAGGGAAGATGAACACGGTGGCCCGGCCCGCGACGGGGCTGTCCGGGGCCTTGGACTGGCCGACCGAGAGCACGGCGGCGGCGTCGTACTGCAAGGGGCCGTCCACGGTGATGTCCGGGCGGCGCTGGCGCACCAGGGCGGTCGCGGCCCGGACCTTCTCGACGTCCTCGCCGCTGCCGGACTCGCCGGTGGAGTAGCTGAGCATGGCGACCCGCACCGGAATGCCGAAGGCGCGGGCGCTGTCGGCCGACTGGATGGCGATGTCGGCCAGCGCCTCGGCGTCGGGGTTGGGGTTGATGGCGGCGTCGCCGTAGACCAGCACCTGCTCGGGCATGAGCATGAAGAACACGCTGCTGACCAGCGCCGCACCGGGAGCGGTCTTGATGAGCTGCAGCGCGGGCCGCACGGTGTTCGCGGTGGTGTGGATGGCCCCCGACACCAGCCCGTCGACCTCGCCCAGCGCGAGCATCATGGTGCCCAGCACGACGGTGTCCTCCAGCTGTGCCAGCGCCTGGGGCGCGGTCAGGCCCTTGGCCTTGCGCAGCTCGACCATCGGCTCGACGTAGCGTTCGCGCACCGTGTCCGGGTCGATCATCTCCAGGCCGTCCGGGATAACCAGCCCCAGCCCCTGCGCGACCTGGGCCACGCGCTCGGGGCGGGCCAGCAGCACGCAGCGGGCGATGCCCTTCTCGGTGCAGCGGATGGCGGCCTGGACGGTGCGCGGCTCGTCGCCCTCGGGCAGCACGATGCGCTTGCCGGCGGCGCGGGCCTTGACGATCAGCTCGTGGCGGAAGGCGCTGGGGGGCAGGCGGCGCTCGGCGTCCGGGCGGGCACGCAGGCGCGGCGTGAGCGGCAGCGTGTCCAGCCGATCCGCGATGAAGTCCAGCATCCGGTCCATGCGCTCGGGATCGTCGTGCGGCACGCGGGGGCTCAGGCGCGACAGGGCCGACGCGGTGTGGAAGGAATTGGTATTCACGCGCATGACCGGCAGGGAACTGGGCACGCCGGGGCCGCCCAGCGCGGCGGCGCACAGCAGGGCGATCCCGTCCTCGGGGACGCTGCCCGACGTGAACATCAGGCCCGCCAGCGGCACCCCGCTGAGGTGCGACAGCGCGGCGGCCATGACCACGTCCTCGCGGTCGCCGGGCGTGACCACCAGGGCTCCCGGCACGAGCAGGTGCGCCATCTTGGGGACGCTGCGGGCCGTGACGACCGTGCTGGTCACGCGGCGCGTGGTCGCCTCGCCCTCGTTGAGCACCTCGGCCCCCAGGGCGCGGGCCACGTCCAGCGTGCGCGGGGCCTGGAGTTCCGGCGACAGCGCCACCACGCCCAGCAGCGGCAGTTCGCCGCGGGCGATCACGGGGCTGCGCGACCGCAGTTCGGCCAGCAGCGCTCCGTAGTCCAGACCCGGCGGCGCGAAGTTCAGGACGTACCCGGCCAGCCCGCTGCCGTCGCTGCGGCGGTGCAGATTCGCGGCGATCTCCAGCTGGTCGACCAGTTCGGCGGCGCTCACGCCGGCCAGGGACGACACCAGCACCGTGTCGGCCCCCAGGTTGCGGGCCAGATCGGCATTCAGGCGGCCCGCGTAGGCATTGCGCTCGGTCAGGGCGAGCCCCTCGACGACCAGCACGTCGACCGGCGTGGCCCCGCCGTCCCCGGCCGCGTGCTGTGCCAGGGCGATGACCTCCTCCATCAGCTCCTCCTGCCCGCCGTGGCTGAGCAGGTCCTCGGCGCGGGTCAGGGCGATCGGGGCCGGGGGCTGGAGGTGGAAGGCCGTGCGGGCAAAGTGCACGGAGTCGTCCGGCACGGTCTCGTAGGTCTGCGCGATGGGCTTGAGGAAGGCCACGCGCAGGCCCTGGCGTTCGAGCGCCCGTGTGAGCCCCAGCGCGGTGCTGCTCAGGCCGACACCGCTCTGGGTCGGGGCGATCAATAGGGTCTGCATGTGGGCTCCTTGCGGATCAGGATGGAAGTCGGGGCAGGGGAGATCACGCGCCGGCCTCCAGGGCGCGGGCGGTCTCGCGGGCGATCATCCGTTCCTCGTCGGTGTTCACGACCAGGGTGGTCAGGCGGCCCGG
This sequence comes from Deinococcus sp. AB2017081, assembly GCF_034440735.1. Classification (NCBI taxonomy): domain Bacteria; kingdom Thermotogati; phylum Deinococcota; class Deinococci; order Deinococcales; family Deinococcaceae; genus Deinococcus; species Deinococcus sp. AB2017081. The sequence continues at coordinate 492,894 of NZ_CP140098.1, forward strand.
GGCGCTGATCACGCCCGGCGTCCCGCGCACCGCACGGGCGTTCGCGTCGTCGTCGACGCCGGCCCCCAGCACGCCCAGGCGGGCCAGAGTCGCCGCCCGCACCGTCACCGAATTCTCCCCGATGCCGCCCGTGAACACCAGCGCGTCCACCTGTCCCAGCGCGACCGCCATGCCCGCCACGGCCTGGGCGAGCCGGTACACGAACACGTCCAGGGCCAGCCGCGCCCCCGCGTGCCCGCGTCCGGCGGCGGCCTCCAGCTCGCGCACGTCGCTCGCCAGCCCCGACAGGCCCAGCAGGCCACTCTCGCGGTTCAGGGCGGCCGTGACCTGATCCAGGCTCAGCCCCGCCTGCCGGGCGATGAAGTCGTGCAGGCCCGGATCGACGTCGCCGCTGCGGGTGCCCATGACCAGGCCCTCCAGCGGGGTCAGGCCCATGCTGGTGTCCACCGAGCGGCCCCCCTGCACCGCGCACACGCTGCATCCGTTGCCCAGGTGTGCCGTGACCAGGTTCAGCTCGGTCAGTGGACGGCCGAGCATCCGGGCGGCCTCCTGTGCCACCCAGGCGTGGGAGGTGCCGTGAAAGCCGTAGCGGCGCACGCCATGCTGCCGGTACCACGCCTCCGGCACGGCGTAGCGGTACGCGACCTCGGGCATGGTCTGGTGAAAGGCCGTGTCGAACACCGCCACCTGCGGCAGCGCCGGAAAGGCCTGCTGCGCGGCCTCGATGCCCGCCACGTTGGCCGGATTGTGCAGCGGGGCCAGCGCCGAGCACGCCCGGATGGCGTCCAGCACCTCCGGCGTGATCGTGGCGGGAACACTGAAGGCCTCGCCGCCATGCACGACGCGGTGCCCGATGGCCTGCACCTGTGCCCGCAGGCCCAGCTCGTCCAGTCCGGCCAGCAGCGCCGCGAAGGCCGCCGGGTAGCTGCCGCCCCCCAGATCCACCACGCGCCGCTCGCCGGACACGTCCAGCCGCAGCGCCGCGCCGGCTGTGCCCAGCCGCTCTGCCAGCCCCGTCACGGCCACCGCGCCGGTATCCGGTTCCAGCAGCGCCACCTTCACGCTGCTGGAACCGCAGTTCAGAACCAGAGTCCACATGCCGCCATTGTCCCAGGTTCGCCCTACCGCCGCCGCGTGACCCGCCGCACGTCACCTGCCGTGTCCACGTGTTCCAGCCGCAGCACCGGCGCGTCCGGCCAGTCGGCGTACAGGCCCTCGCCCCACTCGATCACGCTCACGCGGCTGCCTGCCACCAGCTCATCCAGATCCATCTCGTACAGTTCCGCGACGTCGCGCACGCGGTAGGCGTCCACGTGCAGCACCTGACCGCCCGGAGTGGGATAGACGTGCATCAGGGCGTAGGTCGGACTGGTGACGGTGTCCGTGAAGCCCAGTGCCGCGACCAGACCCTGGGTCAGGGTGGTCTTGCCGGCCCCCAGTTCACCCTCCAGAAACAGCACGCTGCCCGGCGGCAGGGCGGCGGCCAGCGCCGCGCCCAGCGCCCGCTGCGCGTCGTCGCCGGTCAGGATCCGGATCTCGTCCGGCGCGAGTGGAAAGCCGTCCATGCCCTCAGTGTGGCATGGGGCCCGGGCCCCGCCATGTCATACGGATTCCGTCCGAGTCCCGTGCATCCGGCGCTGTTCCGCAGGCACGTCCATCTTCCGGAGTCCGTCGTTTCTCCGTCTCTTCGGTCAGAGGCCGTATCGGCTCACGCGCCGTCCAGCCACGTGCCGGTGCGCTCGTCCAGCGCTTCCCAGTCCTCGGCGCGGCCCAGCCGCCAGGTCGTGCCCGAACGGCGGGCCGACCACACGCTCATGGTGTCGGCCATGTCCAGGCGGTGCAGTCCCAGCGCGTCGGCCTGCGCCAGCAGCGCGGCCATGCCCGTCGCGGCGGGATCGTTGAGCCCGCCGGTCACGCGCCCGGCGTGGATCGTCCAGGCGTCCTCCGGGATGGCCGGGGCCGGAACCGGAGCCGGGCCGCCGACGTGGTTCAGGCCAGCGAGCAGGTCGGTGACGGTGGCCGGGGGCTGGGCCGGGGCGGGCTGGGCTGATGCGGGCTGGGCCGCTCCGGTCGGCACGGACGTGCCCTCGCCGCCCAGGTCGAACACGCCCAGCAAGCCGCTCAGGGCGTCCTCGCCGAAGGTCGCTGTGACCTGCTGCGCCGCCTGGAACTCCGCCTGGGCCTCGGCCAGCAGGGCCTCGGCCTCGGTCAGGGTCTGGCCGTAGCGGGCCCGCGCCGAGGCGCTCATGGTGCCCAGCTTGCGCTGCGCCCGCAGGCTGTCGACCAGGCGCCCCAGTTTCTGGGTCGTTTCACCCGCCAGATGCCGCAGCGGCGCGTACTCGTGGATGACCGTGTCGGCGCGGAGGTCGAAGGCGTCGCGTTCCTGTGCCGCCGCCCCCATGTGTTTCTCGAGCAGCGTCCACAGCGGCCCCAGATCCATGTCCTCGCCCTGCGCGGAGCGGGCCCGGGCCTGTGCGATCAGCGGCTCGAGTTCCGGCAGCGAGGCCGGCAGCGCCCGGGCCGAGCGCTCCAGATCCAGCAGTTCCTGCTGTGCGGCCAGCCGGGACGCGTCCAACTGGCCGTCGCCCAGGGTGTCACGCGTGTTGCGCAGCTCCCGCAGCGCGTCGGTCGCCAGGTTGCCCAGTGCCAGCGTCTGCCGGACGGTATCCAGCAGCACGCGCACGCCCATCGCCAGTTCCCCGGACGCCGTGTGCGGCGTGAGCTGCGTTTCCAGCGCCGCGAAGTCCGCCCGCTGCTCGGCCAGCACCTCGTCGCGTGCGTCCTGGAGCTGTGCCCGCCACGCCTCGACCTCGGCGGCTCCCACCTGCCCCTCGCGCTGGCGGCCGGCCAGGGTCTGGTGCTGGGCGTGCAGGGCCGGTCGGGCACCCAGCAGCGCCGCGAACTCCCGCTCCAGCGCCATGAGCTGCTGCGCGGCGTGCTCCTGCTCCAGCGCCAGCACCCGCGCCTGCGCCTCCGGATCGAGTTCCGGGGGGGCCGCGCCGCTGCCGACGGTCTGGACGACCGACGACTCCAGCAGCTTGCGCAGCGAGAAGGTCAGGGTGCGGGCACGCTCGACCTCGGCGGGCAGCAGGGTGCCCTGCGACTGGGCCTCGTCGATCTGCCCGATCAGCGTCTCCAGCCGACGCACCTCGCGGCTGCCCATGCCCTGCACCCGCGTGAAGGCCGCGCGCATCTCCGCAAGGTCCTGTGCCTGCGCGACCAGGCTCTCCTGGAGCCGGCGCTCGAGCTGCACGACGAGATCCTGCCCCTCCTGCACCAGTCCCGCGACCGCGTGGCCCTGCTGCTCCTCCTGCCGGGCCACCACCAGCAGGCTGCGCAGCCGCTGCGTCTCCGGCCAGTCGAAGTACAGCGAGAACTTGCGGGCACCGTCCTCCAGCCCCTGGAGGGAGCTGACGGCCGGGGCGACCGCGCTGCGCTCCTGCGTGGCCTTCATCAGCTCATTCAGCACCTCCGACACGCGCCGCTTCGCCAGGGGCGCAGGCACGGTCAGCTGGAGGCGCTTGAACACCTCCTTCTTGAGGATGTCCTCCAGGGTGGGAATATCAAGTCCGGCGGCAGGAACACCACGGGTGTCGGCGGCGTCCTGCAGGATGCGCTCCAGGGCGCGGGGCGAGACCAGATCCCCCAGCATCTGCACGGGCAGGCGGTGCAGCTCGGACGGCGCGGACATCACAGATCCTCATCCCATTCCAGGCCGCCCTGTGTGGGATGACGGGTGCTGGACGGACTGCCCATCAGGCCGAACTGCTGGCACAGCCCCCGGAACCCGAAGGACATCAGGCCGATCGCCAGCGCGCACAGCAGTGCCCACAGCGGCAGGCCATACGCTCCCTGGAGCAGGCTCACGTTGACCGCGCCGCGCAGCGCTCCGGCGCCGGTGACGTCGCCCAGGGCGCCCAGCAGGCCGAACAGCCCCTCCAGGAAGACCGGCAGCAGCAGCAGACCCAGGCCGGCCATCACGGCCCGCCAGTAGGTGTTGCGTGTCCCGAAGGCCAGATTCAGCAGGTACAGCGGCACGACCGCCAGGGCGGCCAGCAGCAGGAACACCAGCACGCGCAGCCACCCGCTGAACGACCGCGCCACGCTGGACGACACGGTGTCCAGCGTACTCGCCGGACGCCCGGCGGCGGCGGCCTCCAGGTTCGCGGTCTGGGCGATCAGGGCCTGTACGTCCGAGACGCGCAGCGCCGAGCGCGCCTGCGCCGCCGACACGTTGAACACCAGATCGGTGTAGCCCCGTGCGGTGCGCAGGGAGGCCGGCACGGCCCGCAGCGCCATGCTCGCGCGGGCCAGTTCCGCGCGTCCGCCGGCGGCATCGCCGTGTCCGGTCGCGGCCAGGGCACGGCCCAGCGCGGCGTACAGCGGGGCGGCGTCGACCGACTGGGCGCTGGCCGTCTGGACACTGGCGCCGGCAGGGGTGGAGCCGCGGGCACCGGCCGGCGCGGTAGATGACACGACCACGGTCTGCTTCGTCGTGGCTGCCGGGCGGGTGCCCGTGGCGGCACTCGCCAGTGCCCGTGGCGCCACGGTGGCCGGTTCGGCGGTCAAGCTCGACACCAGGGTCGCTGTCCCCTGGCGCAGCTGATCCAGCGACGCCGCGAGTTCCGTGGTCTTCCCGGCGGTCAGCTGCCGCAGCGCGTCGCCGAACTGCGAGACCTGAAGGCCGCTCGCGTCCGCCGTGTCCTGCAGCACGGTAAACCAGCTCGTGGCGCGGGCCAGGTTCACATACGAGCCGGTGGTGCGCTCTGCCCGCGTGGCTTTCAGGGAGGACAGCACCCGTGACGCCGCCGCCCGCTGGAGCCGCCACGCGACCCGCTCCGGGCGACCGGCCTTCTGCTCGGCCAGAACGGCGCTGGCCCCCTGTGGACTGAGGCCGAACTCCCTGGTGAGCAGCTGGAGCTGCGCCGTGCTGTTGGCCGGACTGCTGACCAGCCGGGCGAGCGTCTGGTCGTACAGGGCCTTGCGCATCAGCCCGCGCGCGAGCATGACCTGGGCCTCCAGTTCGGCCGGCGAGCGGGCCAGTGCCGCCCGCGCCCCCGACAGCGCGTCGTCCAGCCCGGCGGCCAGCTGCCGGTTGCGCAGCGTGGGGCGCAGCTGCGTGAACGCCGCCCCGGCCGTGTCCAGCCGGGTGAGTGCCGCCTGCGCAGACTGGTTTCGGGCGATCACGGCGCCGTCCAGCCCGGCGGCCAGCTGCCGGTACGCAGCCAGATCCTGTGCGCCGGCCATGCCCAGCATGAGGGCCGCCGCCACCCCTGACGCGCGGATCCAGACCTGACGATTCCGGTTCATGCTGCCGCCTTCAACTGCTGGAGTTCCACAAGTAACCGCCCCACGTTCGATTGAGAATTCACGATGACCGCCACGCAGTACGCGCCCAGTGGACGCACGCACACGGTCTTGCCTCCAAGCTCGGCCGACATCAGGCGCAGCGTCCGCTGCTGGAACAGCAGCACACTGGCCGCCACGACCGCGCCCACGCCTGCCGGATCCCGGATGGCCCTCACCCGCAGCACCTCCCCGTTCGCGCGGCACACCATCACGCCCTGCACGCCGCTCAGGCGACCCAGGTTCTGCATCAGCTCCTCCTGTCCCAGCGGCGTATCCAGATCGTAGGACTGCCCCCCGGAACTCAGGGCGGAATCCGGATCCTCGAACTCGAAGTCGTCCACGTCCAGGCCCATCTGGCTCCAGCCGGTCGCCGTGACGTCAGTCTGCGTGTGATCCTCCCACGATGCGGAGGGCCCCGGCTGCGTGAACAGCGTCGGGGCCTTGACGTCGGTGGCCTCCAGCTGCCGCGACAGGCTGATCAGTTCCTGCCGGGCCCGGGCGTGCGGCAAGACGGTCGACAGCCGCGCCAGCAGCGGTCCCGACAGCACGCGCTGCATGTCGGCCCCGGACACGGTGTCGGGCGCAAGCTTCAGGTCACGCAGCGCCGTCCGGAGCATGCTCTCGGCCGCCCGCTCCGACACGAGGCGTTCAAGGGCACGCACAATCATGATGTAAACGGCGTTCGTCATGGGAAACCTCTGCCGAGTATAGGAACCCCCCGCTTACACTTTCCTCTCACCCACACTGGCCGCAGGGCCCAGCGGGGGGCGGCGGCCCCTGGTATACTCCCGGCTGCCCGGGCCGCGTCTTCCGCCGGCCGGCACCCCGATGCACCCGTAGCTCAGCTGGATAGAGCGGCCCCCTCCTAAGGGGCAGGTCTCGCGTTCGAATCGCGACGGGTGCACCAGCATCAACACGGACGAACCCCCACCGGACGCCTCTGGTGGGGTTCGTCCGTGTGCGGCCCTGGAGGTCACGGCCCGAACAGCCGGGGATTCCAGTGGGCCGCGCCCTGTGCCTGCGAACGATCTGGACGGTCACAGCCCGACGCTGCGGTGGCCGGGGCGACCAGCGGCCACACGCTCGCCACGGCGCGGCCGGCGATGTCGGCGGTGCTGACCGGGCCGAAGACGCGGCTGTCGAGACTGCCGCCGGGACTGCGGTTGTCGCCCATGACGAAGTAGGTGCCGGCGGGCACCGTGACCGGTGGCGTGTTGGCCAGGTCGCTCGCCGTGTCCTGGCAGCCCCCGCCCCAGTACACGGTCGTCTGGGATTCGTCCAGCGCCTGTCCGTTCACCGTCACGGTGCCGCGATCGACCTGCACGGTGTCGCCGGGCACGCCAACAATGCGCTTGACCAGATACGGCCGGTAGGCCCAGGGGAGGGTCAGCCCCCGGTAGCGGTGCGTCCACTCGCCCGGCGCGTCACGGGGCGGTTTGAACACCACGATGTCGCCCCGGTGGTACGTGCCCACGCCCAGCGTGTGTGCCCAGCCCTCCAGTCTGGGGATGACCAGCAGCTCGCCGTGCTGGAGACCGGGCCGCATACTCGTGCCGTCCACGCGCACGGCGGTCGCGGCGAACTGGGTGAACAGCAGCGCGACGACCGGGGGAGCCAGCCACTCACGCCACAGGCGGGCCAGCCGGGCAGTCATGGATGCGCCTGGGCGGGGGCAGGCGGCAGGGGATGACTGCCCTGGAGGGCGTACGCCGCCCCACCCAGCGCCCCCACCACGAGCAGCCCGCGCAGCACGTGGCCCAGCGTGTGCACCCGTGCCAGCCGCAGGGCTGCCGGCAACGCCGGGCCGGCGTCGTGCAGGGCGGCTGCCCAGGCCTGGGCCTCGCTCAGGCCGCGCAGCCGGGCGTCGAGCATGCTCTGGTGCAGGTGACCGTGCAGTTCGGCGCGAACGCGGCGGGCCGGGGCCGGGGCAAGCAGCACCGTCGCGCGGCGCAGGTAGCGCTGCACCTCGGGCGGCGTCACCACAGGCTCCGCAGGGCACGGTCGAAGGCGTGGTACGTGTCGCGCTTGCGGGCCAGTTCGGCGCGTCCGGCGTCGGTCAGGGTGTACGTCCGCACCGGGGGGCCGCCGCGTGCCGGCACCGTCTCGGCGGCGCTCAGATGACCGGCCCGTTCCAGGCGGTGCAGCGCGGGGTACAGGCTCCCGGCGTTCAGGGTGATGCGGCCGTCCGTGAGGGCACGGACACGCTTGGCGATGTCCTGGCCGTAGCCCCCCTCGCGCTCCAGCACGCTCAGCAGGATCAGGTCGAGGTTGCCCTTGAAGAGGTTCACGTCCACGGGTATCAGTATCTGATATCAGCATGTGAGCATGGTGGGCGGAGCAGACTCGGCCATGATCTGGCCCAGATAGGGAAGACTGTTGGCATGAACGATGACCTGCGGACGCTGTACCCATGGGTGAAGTTCTCGCGTGAGCGGCTGTTCGCGTGGGCCGAGGCGCTGCCGGGGGGCGTGTACACGCAGGAGCGCCCGGACTTCGCGTACGGCAGCCTGCGGAACGTGCAGGCGCACATCGCGGACTGCTACGCGGTGTGGGTGGGGGTGCGCGGCCTGGGCGAGCACCACGACTGGGTCGACACCACGGCCGTACACGACGTGGCGGCCATGCGCCGCGTGTATGCCGAGGTAGACGACATGATGGAGCGGGCCTTCGGGGCCTTCACCACGCCCGACGAGGTGTTCGGTCTCGCCGTCCGGGATGAGGTCTTACCGGTCACGCAGCGCTGGCTGGTCATGCATCCTATCACGCACGAGTTCCACCACAAGGGCCAGATGCTGACGATGGGCCGCATTCTGGGGCACCCGTACCCGCCGGGGCCAGACACCGATCTGGGCGTGCCGGGGGACGTCAGCCCACAGCCATGACCCGCCGGAAGTGCCGGACGCTGGTGTAGCGGAACGCCTGCCAGCCTGCCTCCCGCGCCGCCTGTACGTTGTCCCGGTTGTCGTCCCAGAAGACGAGGTGCGCGGCGTCGTCTCCCATGCGCCGGGTGACCTCGGCGTAGTACTCGGGACTGGGCTTGCGGTGGCCCACCATGCAGGAGGCGAAGTGCCCGTCCACCACGTCGCCCAGGCCCACGACCTCCAGCAGGTGCTTCGTGCGGTGGGCCTCCTGATTGGTCGCCAGGTAACTGTGCCAGCCCTGGGCGCGTAACTCGCGCACGGCGGTCAGCAGGGCACGGTTGGGGTGGTTCTCGGAGTCCAGCCACTCGTGCAGGAACTCGTCCGGCGTCTGGTCGCGGCCCAGCGCGGCGATGAAGTCCGGGAGGTGCTCCTTCAGGTCGCTCTGGCCGGTGCTGGCCGAATGGAAGGCCGTCTCGAAGAACTGGCGGGTCAGTGTGGGACTCTCGCGCCGCAGCCGCACGCCGAACCACTCGGGCGGGGTCACCAGCACGCCGTCCACATCGAGCAGCAGCACGTGGGTTCGTGGATCGGCGTTCAGGCGGGGTGGGGCGAGAACGCGGCGCAGGAGACGGGTCACGGCGTCCAGCGTACCGGAGGCCACAGACGGCGCTGCCGGTCTACTTGCCGTGCTTCGTCAGCCGCCACAGCGTGATGCCGTTGACGACCATCAGGAGGGCACACAGCCCCGCCATGACCCACTGCTGCTGCTGGACGAAGCGGATGGTCAGGATGCCCCAGCCGCAGATCAGGGCCGTGACCAGCCAGATCCGCCACGCGGGCGCGTTCACTTGCGGTGCTCCATGCCCCCAGCCTACCGTCCCAGGTGGCCGGTGACCGTGACCGTCACTTGCCGGCGCTGGAGGCCACAGCGAGCTTCACAGCCGCCTCGGCGTTCAGGGTGCCGCGCCCGCAGGTGTGGGCCGGCTCCGGGTCGCAGCGCCCACCGGGAAAGGGGATGGCGCTGCGCGTCAGATACGAGCGCAGCAGGGCCGGGCTCAGGCGGGGGCGCACGCTCAGGAGCAGGCTGGCGACCCCGGTGGCGTGCGGCGCGGCGAAACTCGTGCCGTTGGGTGTACGCTCCCCGCCGCCCCCCGTGACGCTGCTGGAGACGATGCCGTGGCCCTGCTCGCCGCCGGGCGCGGCCAGGGCCACCGCCCGGCCCCAGTTGGCATACGCGGGGCGCGTCCCGGCCTCGGTCACGCTGGTGACGGTCAGGACATTGCGGCACCCGGCGGGTGAGTAGCCGGCCGAATCTGCGCCGTCGTTCGCCGCCCCGGCGATCACCACGGCCCCCTTGGTCGTGATCACGTCGATGGCGGCCTGGATACGCGGGTCACAGCGGGTCAGGGGAATGAAATCTGCGTACAGGCTGAGGTTCAGCAGCCGCGCCGGGTTCGGATTGGCCGGCACGCCGGGAATGCTCATACCGACCGCCCACTTCATCGCGTCCACGAGATCCGTGGGATCGACCAGCCCGTCGGTGCCGGCCACGCGGATCTGCACCACCTTCGCCTGCGGATTGATGCCGACCATGCCCCGCCCGTCGCGCCCGGCGGCGATGATGTTGGCCACGACCTCGGCGTGGTAGGCGTACTCTCCGACGCCCGTGGCGTCCGGGTCGCGGCCGTCGCCGTCGCCGGAGCGGGCGGGGTCGCTCACGAAGTCATGGCCGTTCACCACGCGCCCGGACAGTTCCGGCGAGTTCACGTAGCCGGTGTCCAGCACCGCCACCGTGACCGGCCCGCCGGGAGCGAGGGCCCACGCCTGCGCCGCGTGGATCACGGGCAGGTTCCACTGCCGGGGATACAGGGGATCAGTGGGGATGGACTGGGCGGGGACGGTGGTCGGCAGCGGCTTGATGGCCGGCGCGGCGGGCGTGACCGGTGGAATTTCCGGCAACGCTGGCGTTGTCACGCCCGGCGGCAGTGCGGGAATGGGCACGAGCTTGATGGCCTGCGAGGCGGGCAGCAGGGCCACGCCGAGCAGGAGGCCCAGCCGCAGGCGGCGTCCGAACCTGCGCGGCACAGAGGAATCCTGACTCATTGCCGTCCAGTCTGCCGCCCCCGCCTGACGTGCGCCTGAGCGCCGCTTGCGGATACCATCACGTCATGACCGCTCCTGCCGCCGGCCCCCGTGTGATCGTCCTGACCGGCGCGTCCAGCGGCATCGGCCTGGCCACGGCGCGGGAACTCGCGGCGCGGGGGCACCGGCTGGTGCTCGCGGCCCGCCGCACGGAGCAGATCGCGGCGCTGGCCCGTGAACTCGATCCCACGGGTGTCCGGGTGCTGGCCGTGCCCACCGATGTCACCGACGACGCCTCGCGCCGGGCGCTGGTTGCGGCGGCCACCGGGCATTTCGGGCATATCGACGTGCTGGTCAACAACGCGGGCGTCACCGTCGAGCACGGGTGGTGGTGGGACGACGCCGACCCGCTGCGGGTGCTGCGCGTGAACCTGGAGGCCCCGGTGGAACTCGTGCGGCTCGTGCTGCCGGCCATGCGGGCGCGGGGCAGCGGGCACATCGTGAACATCGCGTCCGTGGCGGGCATCGTCGCCACGAACGGTCTGTACTCCGCGAGCAAGTTCGGGCTGCGCGGCTTCTCGCTGGGGCTGCGGCGCGAGCTGCTGGGCACCGGCGTGCAGGTCAGCATCGTGTCGCCGGGGTTCGTGAAAAGCGAGATGACCGCCAGCGCCCGGCTGCCCATGCCCGGGCCGGAGGTCGTGGCCCGCGCCGTCGCGGACGTGCTCTCTCGCCCCCAGCGCGAGGTGGTTGTGCCAGCAGCCTACCGGGCCCTCGCGTGGCTCGACCGTCACCTGCCGGCGCTGTCCGACACGCTGGTGAGCCGCGTCGTGATCCGGCGGCGCTACGGGCATGACAAGAAGATCTGAACATCTCCGGACTGCGCCGGCCGTGCCCACTTCGTAGACTGCACACGTGAACCCCGCCAGAACCGCGTTCCGTGCCCTGCTGCCCGTGCTCGAACGGGGCGTGAGTGCCCTCGACCGGTCGGCCAGCGCGTTTCTGCAGCCCCGCCGGGCACGCGGCAAACTGCTGCTGCAGCCCTATGTCGGCTGGGGGACACCCGGCCGCGTGGAGGTCTCCGGGCGGGTGCTGCTTCCGCGCACCATGCGCCCCCCGCAGACCGGCGATCCCCGGTTGCGCAATGTCCGGAACGCCCTGCGCCGCCTGTTCTCCCGCGAGGTCGGCGGCATCGGCGTGACCGGCACCCTGGACGGCGTGCCGGCCCGCGCCGTCAGCGATTCCGACGGCTACTTCACGCTGGTCTTCACGCTGCCCGAGCCACTCGGGGCCGGCTGGCACGAGGCCGCCCTGTCCCTGGATGGCCGCGAGGGCACCACCACCGCCCGCGTCCAGGTCGTCTCGCAGGCCCGCTTCGGGATCATCAGCGACCTCGACGACACCGTGATCCAGTCGGACGTGACCAGCGTGCCGCGCATGCTGCTGACCGTCCTGACCGGCAACGCCCGCACCCGCTCGCCCTTTCCCGGCGTCAGCGCCCTGTACCGTGCCCTGACGCACAGCGAGCACGAGCGCAACCCGATCTTCTACGTGTCCAGCAGTCCGTGGAATTTCTTCGACCTGCTGCTCAGTTTCCTGAGCTACCGCCACATCCCGCTGGGGCCGCTGTTCCTGCGCAACTGGGGCGTGGATCTGCTGGCCGGCCACGGCGGCTACAAGCACGAGGTGATCGAGCGCCTGCTGACCCGCTTCCCTGACCTGCCCTTCGTCCTGATCGGGGACAGCGGCGAGAAGGATCCGGAGATCTACGCCGAGGTCGTCCGCCGCCACCCGCAGCGCATCCTGGGCGTGTACATCCGCGACGTGACCGAGGCCCACCGCGACACGGGCGTCATGACCCTGCGCGACGAGGTGCGCCACACCGGGATCGATCTGGTGCTGGCGGCCGACAGCCTGAACGCCGCCGGCCATGCCATGAGCCTGGGCCTGATCACCCCCGACGGCTACCGGGGCGTGCTGGAGAGCGTGACGCGCAGCGCGTAGGTAGGGACGATTCCGATTGAATTGGTTGCTTGAACCGATGAAATCCGACCAGAGGGACTCGTAGAGCTGCGAAGCAGAGGAGGAACGACAGACCGGCTCCGCGTCATGGAGCCGCAACCGGTGCCGTCCCGGTTGTGGCGCAAGAGTGCGGAGTCGGGCTGAAAGGGGGGGCGGTGCCGATGTGGCCCGCCCCCCCTGTCCGTCTTCACTTCCGGTCAGCTCTCGCCGCCGCCACTCCCACTGCGGCGGCCCCGGCGGCGACGACGACGCTTGCCGCCCTCGTCGCCGGACGTGGCCTGGGCCGGAGCCGGGGCGCTGCTCGCCTGGGCACGCGGGGCGGCGGGCTGTGCCTGCCCGCCGGAACGGCCAGAGCCTCCGCCCCGGCTGCCGGCCCCACGCTCATGGGCACCCCGGTCGTTCCCGCCACGGGTGTAGCCGCGTCCGCGTTCCATAGTGCCGCCGGGCCGTCCGCCGCCCGTCCGCCCGCCGCCCCCCTGGGGGTCTTCAGGCGGCATGTTGTCCAGCGTCCAGTCCCCGAAGTACATGCGCTGAACGGTGATGTTCACGGGGCGCAGGTGCTCGTTGCGGGGGCGCTCCAGCGTGACCACGCGCCGGGTGCCGCGTCCGCCGCCGGAACCGCCCTGCCGGCCACCGCCCTCCATGGGCACGCCGCCAAAGGTGCGCTGGCGGCCCCCCGGTGAACCGGACTGCGGCTGTGTCTGAGCGCCGCGTGTGGGGCGGCCACTGCCGCGTTCCCGGCCACCCGTCCGGGCCGGGGCCAGGGCGCCACGGGCCGGCTCCGGATCGTCCAGCGTGAACTTGCGGGGCTCGCTGACCGGCACGGTCTCCAGGCGTTTCTGCTTTTCCTGTTCGCGATCCTCGCGGCGGCGGGCGCGGACTTTCACGGGTGAATCCATACTGTTCTCCTCCGGCATGGTGCCGGGCCTGTAGGCGGGATCCGTCGGATCGGCCAGCGTGAGGTCGGTCTGACGGGCCAGGGGTTTGACGGCCTGGATGGTGACGTTCACGCTGTCGCCCAGTCGGTAGGTGCGGCCCCGGCTGCGGCCCCGCAGGATCTGCGAGTCCTCCAGGTACACGTAGTAGTCGTCGTCCAGATGCGAGATGTGCAGCTTGCCTTCCACGCCGTTGTCGAGCGCCACATACAGGCCGCTGGCGGTGACGCCGCTCACGGTGCCGGGGAAGGACTCGCCCAGGTGCTCCTGGGCCCACTTGGCCTGGTAGTACTTGGTCAGGTCACGCTCGGCCTCGGCGGCGGTGCGCTCGCGGGCGCTGGTGTGGTCGCCCATGCCGGGCAGCCGCGCCTGGAGGTCGGCCACGGCGCGGGTGCCGGCCCGCAGTTCCCCACTGAGCACCCCGCGCAGCACGCGGTGCACCAGCAGGTCGGGGTAGCGGCGGATGGGCGAGGTGAAGTGCAGGTACTCCTCGAAGGCCAGTCCGAAGTGGCCCAGGTTCTCGCCCGCGTACTTCGCCTGCTGCATGGAGCGCAGCAGCAGCGTGTTCACGACGCTCTCGCGCGGGGTGCCACGAACCTGCTTGAGCACCGCCTGGTACGCCTGCGGGGTGGGTTGCCCGCCGGGGAACGAGAAGCCCAGCCGCCCGATCGCGTTCGTGACGTCCTGGAAGCGTTGCAGCGTGGGTTCCTCGTGGATGCGGAACAGGGCCGGCACCGAGCGCTCCAGCAGGTAGCGCGCGACGACCTTGTTGGCCAGCAGCATCAGATCCTCGATCATGCCGCGCGCCGTCTCCTCGCGGATCGGGATGAGTTCCATCCGGCCGTCCGGGCCGACGTCGACCTTGACCTCGCGCATCTTGAAGTCCAGCGAGCCCTCGCGCAGGCGCTTCTGGCGCAGCTTGGTCGTGATCTTCAGCAGCAGGTGCAGGTCGCCTTCGAGCATGCGGGCCGCGTCCGGCAGGGTGGCGGTCGCCTCGGAGTAGGCCTGCACCTCGTCGTAGGTCAGCCGGGCCTTGGAATTGATCACGCTGGGCGCGATCTGCACCTTCAGGATCTCGCCCTCGGCCGACAGCTCCACCAGGGCGGTCATGGTCAGGCGGTCTTCATACGGAACCAGACTGCACACGCCGTTGCTCAGGTGCTCGGGCAGCATGGGCAGCACGCGGCCCGGCAGGTACACGCTGGTCGCGCGGGCGTAGGCCTCCTCGTCCAGCGGGGAGCCCTCGGTCACGTAGTGGCTGACATCTGCGATGTGCACGCCCACCACGAAGGTGCCTTCCGGCGTGGGCTGGATGTGGATCGCGTCGTCAAAGTCCTTGGCGTCGCGGCCGTCCACGGTGAAGATGTTGAAGCCACGCAGATCCAGGCGGCCCTTCAGGGCCTCCTCGGGAATCGCGGCGGCGATGGCGCCCGCCTGGGCCTCGACCTCGGGCGGGAACGCGCCGCGCAGGCCGAACTTCACGATCACGGCCTCGGTCTCGGTGACGGGATCGTCCTCGGCCCCCAGCACGCGCACGACCTGCCCGAAGACCTCGTCCTCGCCGGTGTTCTCGGGCCAGTACAGCTCGGTGACCACGCGGGCACCGGCCTCCAGCCCCTCCAGGCCGTCGGGCAGCACCAGAATCCGGTGCCGGGCGCGGTGGTCGTCGGGTTTCAGGATCGGGTGCCCGTGGTGGAATTCCAGCGTGCCGACCAGCTGCGAGTACGCCCGCTGCACGATCCTGACCACACTGGCGCGGGGGCTGCCATCACCGCGCTGGCCCCGGCGCGGGCCGCCCCGGTTGCCGGTGTCGCCGCGCCCCTCCATGCGCACCAGCACCACGTCGCCGTTCCACGCTTCCAGGGTCTGCTCGGCCGGGATGTAGAAGTCGTCGCCGCCGCTGTCGGGCACCACGAAGCCGAAGCCCGCTGCCGATGCCTGGAACTTCCCGCGCACCAGGCTCATCGCCTCGGGCAGGCCGTAGGTCTTCTTGCGGGTACGGATGACCTGACCGTCCTCGGTCAGCTCGTCCAGCATGCGTTCCAGATCGCGCCAGTCCCCGATCCGGTCGAGCATCTGCCGCGTGAAGGTGCGCTCCAGATCCTTGACGTGCAGCGGCCGGCCCAGCTTGCGCAACTGCGCCAGGACGAGTTCCTGGGCAGGATCGGTGTCGGGCGTGGCGACCGTCTCGGGGGCCGCCGGGCGTTCCGGGCGGCCCTTGCGTTTCGCAGGGACAGGCGGCGCGGACTCCTCGCCGTCGTCGCCGGGCATGTCCACCAGCGGCCGGACATGCGCGTGCGCCACGCCCTGAGCCGCGCCGGTGGGGGCAGCCGTCGGCACGGCCTCGACCCCGCCCAGCACCTCGGTCAGCGGCGCGTCGGTCAGGGCGCGCTTGCCGCGTCCCCGGCGCTTGGGAACCTCCAGAATCAGCGGTTCGTCCGCCGGTGGGGGGGTGACCTGTTCGGCGTCCGGCGCCGCAGCCTCGACAGGCGTCGCCTCTGCCGGGGCTGGCATGGTCGTCCTGGCCTTGCGGCCCCGCCGCACGGGCGTCACCGGGGCTTCGGCCGGTTCGGTGGCAGCCAGATCGGCGGCGTCCGGAGCCGACGGCCCGGTCACTGGCTGTGCCGTGACCGTCTGCTCAGGCGCTGGATGCTCACGAACTGAGTGTTCAGCCGCCGGCTGTGCCGGGCGTTTGCCCCGGCCCCGGCGGGGAGAGGAATCGGCCGCGCTTACCGGGGTCACTTCCGGCGTCACGGGGACGTCGGCCACCAGGGCCGCTTCGGCGGGTTCGGGAGCCGGGGGCGTCTTCCGGGAGCGGCCCTTGCGGGGGGTCGGCTCCGGCGTGACGGTCGCGGTCCGGGGGGCTGGCTCGGCTTCCGGCAGCGTCTCGGCCGGCACGGGCTCAACAGGTGCTGGCTCAACCGGGACGGCCTCGACACTGGCCACCGGCGCCGCAGTCTTCTTGCGGCTCGGGCGGGCGGGTGCCGGGGCTGGAACAGTCGGCGTGGCCGCCTTCGCAGCCCTGGGCGTGCGCGGGCGGGTGGGGGTCACGGCCTCCGGAGTAGGGGTGCTGGTCTCCGTGGTGTCCGCAGCCGGGGCAGCGGTCTTTTTGCGGGCCGGCGTCTTCGCGGTGCTGGGGGCGGCCTTCGCGGAGGCCCGGCCGGTCGCCCTGGCCGGCGTGGGAGCCGCAGGCTCCGCCGCCTCGGAGGACGCTGCGGATGTGGGAGTGATGGGCTTGGTGGTCTTCTTGGACGTCGTGCGGGGCTTCGCCTCCGGCACCGTGTCCTGTTTTTTCTTAGGCATCAACGCACCTGGTCGTTCAGGACGCGCCCGTGAGGTTGAGCCTCGATTGGCACGCGGTCACCGGCTCTGTGGGCATTCTCGGCCAACGGGCATCACGGTGCCGCACGCATCCCGCTCACGGGAACAAGACATTCGCTTCCTCGGGTCGCGCCGAACCCCGCAGCCCGGCTGGCTCGCGTGGGGGCGCTGTCCTGTACCCGGCAGCACGACCAGCATAACACGCACACCGGATCGCACCGTGACGCCCACCCCAGGCGGGCGGGCCCACCTTGGCTACGCTGCGGCATGTTCGACGGATTTCAGCTGGAGCACGTCGCGCTCCCGGCTGCCACGCTGCGTGTCCGGCACGGGGGGCAGGGGCCACCGCTGCTGCTGCTGCACGGGCACCCGCGCACGCACACCACGTGGCACCGCGTGGCCCCCCTCCTGGCACGCGAGCACACGGTCGTGTGTCCGGATCTGCGCGGCTACGGGCAGTCCAGCACACCGGCCGACACGCCGGATCACAGCGGCATGTCGGGGCGGGCGCTGGCACAGGACATGCGCGAGCTGATGACCCACCTGGGGCACGAGCGGTTCGCCGTGGCCGGGCATGACCGGGGCAGTTACGTGGCGTTCCGGCTCGCCATGGAGCATCCGGACGCCGTCATACGGCTCGCGTTCCTGGGTCAGGTTCCCATTCTGGACGCGCTGGAACGCGTGAACGAGCGCTTCGCGCGGCTGTGGTGGCACTGGTTCTTCTTCGCGCAGCCCGGCAAGCCCGAACAGGCCATCCTGGCCGATCCGGATGCATGGTATGGGCTGACACCGGAACTGCGAGAGCGCATGGGTACGGAGAACTATGCCGACTGCCGCGCGGCCCTGCACGACCCCGCCACGGTTCACGCCATGCTGGAGGACTACCGGGCGGGCCTGGGCCTGAACCGCGCCCACGACGAGGCCGACCGCGCCGCCGGCCGCCGGCTGGCCTGCCCGACCCTGGTCGTCTGGGCCACCCGCGACGATCCGGAGCCCCTCTACGACGACCTGCCTGCCATCTGGCGGGCGTGGTCGGACGACCTGCGCGTGCGGAGCCTGGACTGCGGTCACCACATGGCCGAGGATGCCCCGGACGAACTGGCCGCCATGCTGCTCGACTTCTTCAGGGAGGGAGCGTTCAGAGAGCGGTGAGCAGCCCGCTCAGCGGCGCGTGGTCGCTGAGCCGCGCTGCCCGGTCAACCGTGACCTCCCGCAGTTCCACGCCGGCCGCCAGCAGGTAGTCGATGCGCCAGCCCACGTCGTTGTCGTAGGCCCCGCCCCGGTTGCTCCACCACGTGTACTGCGCCCGGTCGCCCAGATGCGCGCGGTGGCTGTCGGTCAGCCCGGATGCCAGATGAGCGGTCATCCACGCCCGCTCCTGCGGCAGGAAGCCGGAATTCTTCTGGTTGCCGCGCCAGTTCTTCAGGTCGACCGGCTGGTGAGCGATGTTGTAGTCGCCGCCCAGCACCACCGGCCCCTGCGCGACCAGTCCTGACACCCAGGTCTGGTAGTCCTCCAGGATGCGTTCCTTGAAGCCCTGGCGCGCCTCGCCGCTGCTGCCGCTCGGCAGGTACACACTGACGAAGCGCACACCCTGCACCACCGCACTGATCACGCGGCCCTCGGCGTCCATCTCGTCGTGCAGCATGCCCACCTGCACGTCGTCGAGTCCGTGGCGCGACAGGATCGCCACGCCGCTGTAGCCCGCCTTCCGGGCGGGGAACCACGCGCTCTCGAAGCCCAGGTGGGCCAGCGCGTGCGGGTGGGGATCGGCGCGAACCTCCTGCAGCAGCAGGATATCGGGCTGCTCTCTCTCCACCCACGCCGCCAGCCCTTTGTTCAGCGCACTGCGGATGCCGTTCACGTTCAGGGTCGTGACCTTCAGGGGCGCGTCGGACGTCATGGCGCACCGAGGATACCTGAACGTGCGCTGTGCCGCTTTTTGAACCGGGTGCTTTGTTCAAGGCGCATTCAGCAAAAGTGAAACCGCAACCTTCATGAACGGTGTACCGTAACCTCACTATGGCCGACATCAAGTTCCTGAACGAATCCGACGGTGCCGAGTTCCGCATGACCCATCCGAAAGCCGAACGCGTCCTGAAGGACATCGACCAGTGGGCACAGGCCAACGCCTTCGAGCACGTGGCGTTCTGGCGCGACCCCGAGGACGAGCACAAGCTGTGGGTGCAGCTCGGCGACGACCGCCTGAACTACTGGATCCACGACTCCACCTTCACCGAGGGCAAGCACGAGACGGTCGAGATGCAGATGGACTACGCCCGTGGTGCGGCCCGCCGGAGTGCGGCCGGGTACGGCAAGTTCGACAAGTAGGGTTCACGGGTGCGGGGCGGTGGGCGACGGCTCGCCGCCCCTCGTCGTGGCGATCCAGGACTGGAGACCGGTTTGGGTGAGACTTCACCTGTCATCGGCGCTGACGTCGACCGCGCCACGGTCAATCACCCTGGGATCATCGTCAGTCTCCTACGGTCGTCCCACGTTCGTCTGAACGGAGGAGACCCCCGATGCGTAGACCGCTGACCTGCCTGATCCTGACCCTGGCCCCGTTCACCCCTGCCCCCTGGGCGGCAGCGCAGGCCGTTCCACCGGCTGTGCTGCACCAGAACGACATGGCGCGTGGAGCGCTGAAGGAAGTCAACAGCGCCCTGAAGGCTGCGATCAGCAGCGGCTCGCGGAATCGGCTGCTGGCCGCCATCGAGAAGTACAACACGGTGATCGCGGATCTGGCGAATTTGGAGTATCAGGGGCTGGGCAACGAGGTGAAGGTCAGCCGTGACCTGTCCTACCGGGCGATGGCCTCCCTGCTGGAGGTCATGACCCGGAACTGCGAGGCGGGCAGCCTGGGCGACGGCATGAAGGCGGGCGAACTCGTTCGGGCGCTGGATCGCAACGTGCAGACCACCCAGGGGGTCGGGGTGGCGCACATCGCCAGGATTCGCGCCCGCCTGCCGGACTGCCTGGCCCTGGAACTCCACATCGATTCCAGCATGACGTTCATCGAGGCCAATTACAGAGCGCACTTCGAGGTGAAGGTACCGCTCACGTACAACCTTGGCACCGGTCTGTACACCGGCACCGGGATGGTTCGGCGGGTTCACCAGTCCCTGGAGAAGTCGGGCTGCACCGCCACGTACACGTTCAGGCCCACACCCTTCACGGTCAACCGCCTGGAACTCCGCCTGAACGGCGCGCTCGGGGTGCAGGACGTGGTGCTCGACGACTACGATCCTGGGACGACCGGGGAGACCATGACCCTGCTGTGCCCGCCCGCCCCGCCCCTGCCGATGGCCTACATGAACTGGGGAACGACCTTCTCCACGGCGCGGCGGACGTCTGGCAACCTCAGCATCGATACCTGGCGGATCGGCGTTCCGGTCGTGAAAGGCGTCATCGCCTCGAAATCCCTGTCGCAGGACATCGTCCTCCGGGAGGCCACCGACATGCTGCTGGTCAGGCCCCGGAAGAAGTAGGGCCGCACCGGTCTGTCGGGCACCGACTACAGCGTCTGCTGCCGGATGGTCAGGTGCAGCGTGTCCCGGACAGGAAATCGGTGCTCCTGTACCGCCTGTTCCCCGCCGGAGCTCTGGGCCAGCGCCCGCGCATCCTGCCCCGTGACGCTGACGGGGAGTCTCACATCGATCCCCATGCCCTCCGGCGCTGCTTTCACCGGCGCGTCCGCCTGACCCAGCGCCCGCCACGTGGCCCGCAGGTGCTCCGGCCCGTGCGCCACCACGACCAGCCGCCCGCCCGGCCGCAGCACCCGCCGCGCCTCACGGAGCGCCGTACGGAGCGCCGTGTCGGGCCAGCCCATGTGGGCCAGCGCCCGCACGAACAGCACCACGTCGAAACTGGCATCCGGGTAGGGCAGGGCGTGCGCCATGCCGCTCCGCACGCCCTCGCCGCCCACTGGGTCGAGGCCCTCCAGCCGCCCCGTGTGCCCCCGCGCCCGGAGCAGCCGCAGCAGGCGTTCATCGCCCGCCCCCACATCCAGCACGTCCAGGGCAGGCGAGAGGGCCAGCGCGTCCAGCAGCGGCCCCTCCGGCCACGGCTGACCGCACAGGCGGGAGAGGAGGGCATCACGGATCGTCAGGGTTGACAGGGACAGCTCAGGGTCGATGTAGACGCTATTCCTCCTGGAGATGCCCGCCTCGTGCATGAAGCCGTCGAATCTGATCAGCACGCGCTGCGGCGTCTCGCCTTCCCGGATGATGCTCACAGCAATCCGCACGGTGAGGCCCAGGCCCATGGCCTCCACGGCTGCCCGAGCCTGCTCCACTGCAGATGTCGCAGACTCGACCGTCGCGTCATGCCACACCACCGCGAACTCATTGCCGCCGATTCGGAACGTATGCGCCTGTGAGCCGGCCTCGTCACTGTAGATGGCGAGGAGTGAGCCGATCAGCCGCAGCGCATGGTCGCCCATCAGGTGCCCTGTGGCCGCGTTGAATTGAATCATGCGATCCACGTTCAGGAGCGCCACCAGCGCACCCGGACGCCACCACATCGGGTCGGCGCGTTCCCATACCCCGCGACTGAGGACGCCGGTCAGCATGTCCTGTCCCGATTGATTGAGTTGGGGAGGTTCCGGCGGCCCCTTCGATTCCTTGAACAGACGAACGCGGCGCATCCCACCCAGGGTACGCGCCGCGTCCTGTCCTGCCGCTTACGCTTCCGGCGCGACCATCCTCGTCTTCAGGAAGTTGGTCATGACGGCCCCGCGCTTGTAGAAGGGGTTGTCCATGATCTTGATGTACAGGGGAATGGTGGTCTTCGGCCCCTGGATGACGGTCTCCTCCAGGGCGCGTTTCATGCGGTGGATGGCCTTGTCGCGGCTCTCGTGCCACACGATGAGCTTGCCGATCAGGCTGTCGTAGTGTGGGGGGATGACGTAGCCGCTGTACGTGTGCGTGTCGACGCGCACGCCGGGCCCGCCGGCGAAGTGCACGTCGTCGATCTTGCCGGCGGCCGGGCGGAAGTCCTTGTCGGGGTCTTCCGCGTTGATGCGGCACTCGATGGCGTGCCCGCGCAGGATCACGTCCTCCTGCTGGAGCTTCAGGCCCTCGCCGGCGGCGATCTCGATCTGCATGCGCACCAGATCCAGGCTGCTGATCATCTCGGAGACGCAGTGCTCGACCTGGATGCGGGTGTTCATCTCCATGAAGTAGTAGTTGCCTTCACGGTCGAGGATGAATTCCAGCGTGCCCGCCCCGGCGTAGTTCACGTGCTTGGCGAGGCGCACGCCGGCGCTCAGGATCTCCTGGCGCAGCGACTCGGGGAGGGTGCTGGGCGCTTCCTCGATGAGCTTCTGGTTGCGCCGCTGGATGGAGCAGTCGCGCTCGCCGATGTGGATGACGTGCCCGGTGCCGTCGCCCATGACCTGCACTTCCACGTGCCGGAATTCCTCGAGGAACTTCTCCATGATCAGGGCGGGGTCGCCGAAGTACAGCTTGGCTTCCTCCTGCGCCTGCGCGAAGCCCCTGGCGAGTTCGTCCTGTGTGCGGATGACCTTCTGCCCGCGTCCGCCGCCGCCCGCGCTGGCCTTGAGGAGCACGGGGTAGCCGATCTGCTTGGCGGCGAGCAGCGCGGCGTCGGTGTCTTCCAGCACGCCGGTGCCGGGCACGGTGGGCACCTTGCTCTGCGCGGCGATGTCGCGCCCGCCGGCCTTGGAGCCCAGCGCCCGCATGCTCTCGGGGGTGGGGCCGATGAACACGATCCCGTGCTCGCGGCACATCTCGGCAAAATCAGGGTTCTCGGCCATGAAGCCGTAGCCGGGGTGAATCGCCTCGGCGCCGGTCATCAGGGCGGCCGACAGGATGTTGGGGATGTTCAGGTATGACTGGTTGCTGGCGGGCGGCCCCACGCACACGGACTCGTCCGCGAGCAGCACCGGGAGGCTCTTCTCGTCGGCGGTGCTGTAGACGACGACGGTCTTGATGCCCATCTCCCGCGCCGTCCGGATGACGCGCAGGGCGATCTCGCCACGGTTGGCGATCAGGATCTTCTTGAACATAGGATTCGCTCCTTGGCGGAGGCCGGCGACGAACCGTGTCGGCCGCCGCACCGTTCCGATTCCAGGCTGTCCCGGACAGGCACCCGGACAGCCTTCCATCTCCGCAGTCCGGCGGTCGTGGCTACCCGCTCCGCCCGCGGCCCACCGCCATCACTCGATGATGAACAGCGATTGACCGTACTCGACCGGTTCGGCGTTCTTCACGAGGATCTCGCGCACCGTGCCGCCGGTCTCGGCCTCGATCTCGTTCATGAGTTTCATCGCCTCGATGATGCACAGCACCTGCCCGGCGGCCACGGTGTCGCCGACCTTCACGTAGGGGGGCGCGTCGGGGCTGCTGGACGCGTAGAACGTGCCGACGATGGGGGCCTTGACGGGCGTGCCCTTGCTCGCGGCAGGCGCGGGGGCGGCCTCGGCGACCGGGGCGGGCGTGCTGGTGGCAGCGGGCGTCGTGCTGGCCGGAGCCGGGCCGGTGCTGGCCGGGGCGGCACTGGGTGTGGGGGCCGGGGCGGGGGACGTGAAGGCGGCTGGGCCAGCGGGCGCGGCAGGCGCGGTGTTCACGGCCTGCGGGCCGCGCTTGAGCTGCAGGTCGAAGCTGCCGGTGCGCAGGGCGAATTCGCGCACGTCGGCATGGGTCAGGGCATCAAGGATCTGTTTGAGGTCGTCTGGGTTCATGGCCCCTCCTGGGGTGGCGGTCAGGCGCGCCGGTCTGGACTCGTGCTGAGGATCGTGCTGCGCTCCATCATGCCGTGCGCCGGCCAGAGTGGGGTGTCACCGCCCGCCTAACGCCCGTTTGTCTGCACTGAGTCTACTGTCCGTACCGGTATGGGAACGCCGCCCCAGGCGGGTGCCGGGGCGGCGGCCGGGAGCGTGCGGCTCAGGCGCGGCTGAGGTACATGCCGGTGCGGGTATCGACCTTCACGCTGGTGTCCTGCTCGACGAACAGGGGCACCTGCACGACCGCGCCGGTCTCCAGCGTGGCGGGCTTGGTGCCGCCCGAGACGGTGTCGCCGCGCACGCCGGGATCGGTCTGCACGATCTTGAGGATCACCTGGTTGGGCAGCGTGATGCTCAGGGCCTTCTCGCCGTACATGGCGACCTCGACCTCGGTGTTCTCCTTCATGTACTTGGCGGCGTCGCTGACCAGGGTGGGCGACAGGTGCACCTGCTCGAAGGTGTCCATGTCCATGAACACGAAGTCGTCGCCGTCCTTGTAGAGGTACTGCATCTTCTTGCCCTCGACGTAGATGTCCTGCAGCTTTTCGGTGCTGTTGAAGGTGCGGTCGACGATCGCGCCGGACTCCATGTTCCGGAACTTGGTGACGACCTTCGCGCCGCCGCGTCCCATCTTCAGGTGCGAGTAGTCCAGGCACTCCCACAGGCCGCCGTCCATCTCCACTTTCGTGCCGTTACGCAGTTCAGTCACGCTGATCATGTGTACTCCTTTGTCCTGTCCGGGGGCGCTCGCCCAGTGATCCTGGGGCGCGGCCCGACAACGCGTGGGAGTCTAGCAGACGTGGCGGTGGGTCTTCCACCCGCCCGCCCCGGTTTGCTATGATGCTGCGGTTGCACGTCCGCCCCCGCCCCCTGGCCCGCACCGTGGCCGGACGCGCGGCGAGAGCAGGGCAGCGAAAGATCAAGGAGACACGAACATGGAACTGAACGCAACGCCCCGCACGAGCCGGCAGAAGCTGGCCGAAGGCCTGATCCCCGCCGTCGCCTACAACAAGGAGAACAACGTCTCCTTCGCCATTGACCGCAAGGCCTTCGACCGTGCGTTCCGCCAGCAGAGCACCACGGGTCTGTTCGACATCACCGTCGAGGGCGGCGAGACCTTCCCCGCGCTGGTCAAGGCCGTGCACATGGACAAGCGCAAGCGGGCGCCGATCCACGTGGACTTCTACATGGTGACCTACGGTGAGCCCATCGAAGTCTCCGTGCCGGTGCACGTCAAGGGCAAGAGCCAGGGCGAGATCCAGGGCGGTCTGGTCGACATCGTCGTCCACAACCTCTCCGTGATCGCCCCCGGTCCCCGCCGCATTCCCCAGGAACTCGTCGTGGACGTCGCGAAGCTGAACATCGGTGACCACGTCACCGCCGGTCAGGTGCGTCTGCCCGAGGGCGTGAAGCTGGCCGCCGATGCCGATCTGGTCGTCATCAGCGTGCTGCCGCCGCGCATGAGCGCCGACGAGGCCGCCGCCGAGACCCAGGCCGCCCAGGTGGCCGGCATGGTCGCCGCCGGCGAGCTGTCCGAGGAAGCCGCCGAGGCCGTTCTGGAAGGCGACGCCAGCCTGGACGAGGTCAAGGCCGAGGCCGCTGCCGAGTCCGACACCGCCGAGAGCGACACCAAGGAAGACTGAGCCTCACCTCCTGCACGCGGGCCGTTCCCAGATTGGGGGCGGCCCGCGCGGCTATGCCCCCCGCAGGCACGCCGCCCGTTCGCCCTGCGGCCGCTTCGAGCACGCCGTCGCGGCAGCGATGAAGCTCGGCATGTCGCCCCCCACCCGGGTCAGCAGGGCCTGGAAGTCCGGCACCATCGTGGCGTAGGCGGCCACGGCCCCCAGGGTGGCGTTGTTCACGCCCCGCGCGAAGAAGGCGTCGTAGCCGGCGTAGCCGCCCCAGCTCGCCTTCAGGGCGGCGTACCGGGCGTTCAGGTCAGTCAGCACCGCCGCCTTGCGCGTCCGCATCTCCGCTGCCGGCAGCGTCTGTGCGTACAGGGCCTCCAGCTCGTGCCGAGCGCCCAGCAGCAGGGCCTCGAAGGCCGCCGAGCGCTCCTGGGCCAGCCGATCCTCATCGCGGAGTTCTGGCGTTCCGTGCGCGGCCAGCCAGCGGCGCATCCCCTCCTCCTCGACGGCCGTGGCGTAGGACTCGTTGAACACCGTGTCGCCCGGCACGTACAGGCTGGGGTGAGACAGCTCGTGGATCACCGTGCGGATCAGCGTGGCGTCGGGATACCCCAGCATGGTGGAGAGCAGCGGGTCGCTCAGGTACCCCAGCGTGCTGTACGCACTCACGCCGCCCACGTTCACGTCCCGGCCCGCCGCGCGGCGCTCCTGAGCGTGGGCCTGCGCGGCGGCCTCGTTGAAGTAGCCCCGGTAGCCCACGCAGCCCGCGATGGGGAAGCACGACGTGTCGAGCGCCACGCTGAACTCGGGCGCAGAAAAGACGTTCCACACGACGTACTCGCGCCCCACGTCCACGTACTTCTGGAAGCTGCCGTGATCCGGCAGGCCCAGCCCGCCCGCGCCCGCCGGCGCGACCGCGAAGGCCCGCACGTCCGACGCCAGCTGCACCTTGCGCCGCACCGCTGCCGATGTGGCCGGATCGGCCAGCACGTCTGCCAGCGGCCGCGCCCGGCGCAGCAGGTCGAGCTGTCCGCCCGCCGCCTGGGTCAGGTAGCGCACGTCGGAGCAGCCGCTCAGGGCCACGGTCAGTGCGGCCGCGCCCAGCACGCCCGCCACGATCCACATCTGCCGCATGGGCCCAATCTACGCATGACCTGCGGGTGGTAGCGTGAAGTCCTCCTCCATTCCTCCGCCCCCATGCCCGCGAGGTTCCCATGACTGACGCTGTCCCGACCGAGTTCACGCATGACCTGCTCGTCATCGGCTCCGGCCCCGGCGGGCAGCGCGCCGCCATCCAGGCCGCGAAGCTGGGCAGAAAGGTCGCGGTGGTCGAGCGCAAGACCGTGGTGGGCGGCGTGTGCATCAACACCGGCACGATTCCCAGCAAGACCTTCCGCGAGGCGATCCTGCACCTGAGCGGCTACAACGAGCGTGGCCTGTACGGCGCGTCGTACATGGTCAAGGAAGACCTCGGCATGGCCGACCTGCTGCACCGCACGACCAGCGTGATCACGCACGAACTCGACGTGATCCGCTCGCAGCTGCACCGCAACCGCGTGGAGGTCATCGCGGCCGAGGCGAGCTTCACCGGCCCCCACACCCTGCGCCTGCGCGACGTCCGGCCCGGCCAGGGGGGCGAGACGTGGCGCGAGGTCTCCGCCCGGCACATCGTGATAGCGGTCGGCACCCGCGCGGCGCGTGACCCGAAGATCCCCTTCGATGGGAAGCGCGTCCTGATCAGCGACGACATCCTCGACCTGACCACCATGCCCCGCACCGTCGCCGTGATCGGCGGGGGTGTGATCGGCTGCGAGTACGCCAGCATGTTCGCCGCGCTCGGCGTGCGTGTCACCCTGATCGACCAGCGTCCGCGGCTGCTGGAGTTCATCGACCACGAGATCACCGACATCCTGACGTACCAGCTGCGGCAGAACCGCATGACCCTGCGCCTCGGCGAGGCCGTGCAGGACGTGACCCCCACCGGCGACGGCGTGCGCGTGACCCTCACGAGCGGCAAGGCCGTGCAGGCCGACATGGTGCTGTACGCCATCGGGCGGGTCGGCGCGACCGACCGCCTGAACCTCGGCGCGGCGGGCCTGGGGGCCGACGGCCGCGGGCGCATCACCGTCAATGAGCACTACCAGACCGCCCAGCCGCACATCTACGCGGTCGGCGACGTGATCGGCTTCCCCAGCCTCGCGTCGGTCAGCATGGAACAGGGCCGCCTCGCCGCGTGCCACGCGTACGGCGTGCCCACCCAGAGCGTCCCGGAACTGTTCCCCTACGGCATCTACACCATCCCCGAGATCAGCACCGTCGGCAAGTCCGAGGAGGAACTCACCCAGGCGGGCGTGCCCTACGAGATCGGCAAGGCGCAGTACCGCGAGATCGCGCGCGGCCAGATCATCGGCGACGAACAGGGCACCCTGAAGCTGATCTTCCACCTCGAGACCCGCGCGCTGCTCGGCGTGCACATCATCGGCAGCGGCGCGAGCGAACTCATCCACATCGGGCAGGCGGTCATGTCCTTTGGCGGCACCGTCGACTACTTCGTCAATACCGTCTTCAACTACCCCACCCTGGCCGAGTGCTACAAGACCGCCGCCTTCGACGGCATCAACCGCCTGGGCAGCGTACCCGTGCTGGAACCGAAGCTGGAGCCCGCGCCGGACGTGGGCAGCGTGGTGCCGGCGGACTGACCGCCGTGTTCCGTTCCGCCCCGGGGCCGGGAGCACGTCCCAGGGCTTCCACGTCCAACCGCCGCCCTGTCAGGGGCTCGCCCTGCTCGATCCAGAGGTCATGAGGGTATTGCTCACGGCCTCTGAATGCTGCTGTGAGCGGGCTGGATCGGGCGTATGGTGCAGTCGCCCCACCATCCAGTTCCCCGGAGGTTCCACCCATGATCATCTCCCACGGCACCCTGTCCACGCCCCCCGAGCACGCCGAGGGGGCCCGAACCCTGCTGCGGCAGGTCGCGCAGGCCAGTCGCCAGGACGCGGGCTGCACGCTGTACGTCGT
Organism: Deinococcus sp. AB2017081; assembly: GCF_034440735.1. Classification (NCBI taxonomy): domain Bacteria; kingdom Thermotogati; phylum Deinococcota; class Deinococci; order Deinococcales; family Deinococcaceae; genus Deinococcus; species Deinococcus sp. AB2017081. Next base: position 520,852 of record NZ_CP140098.1, read on the forward strand.
CTCCGAGGATCTGGAGCAGCCCGGCCACTTCGTGATCACCGAGCACTGGGATTCCATGGCCGACATGCAGGCGCACCTCGCGCTGCCGGGCGTGGGCGAGGCGGTCGCGGCGGCGCACGCGATGGGCGCGACCGATCTGACCATCACGGCGTACGAGGGCGGCGCACAGACCCGGATCATGTAGAGGTGCCACATGGAGACGCCCTCCCCATCGCGCGGGAGGGCGTCGTCTGTGTGTGCCTCAGTCGCCGGCCTGGACACCCCGGATCGAGAACGCCTGGGGCGCGCGGCGGATGTGGGTCAGACGGGCGCGCGGCTGGGCCCTCGCGGCGCGGCCCCGCTCGAAGAGGTAGAACGCGGCGGGCACGACGTAGAAGGTCATCAGGGCGCTCACGCTGATGCCGCCCACGATGACGATCGAGAGGCTGCGGCCGAACTCGCTGCCGCTGCCGGAGTTCAGCAGCAGGGGAATGCTGATCACGAGCACCGTGAGGGTCGTCATGACGATGGGCCGGAAGCGCAGGCGCGACGCCTCGATCAGCGCGTCCCTCAGGGGAAGGGTCTGCATCTGCTCGACCACGAACTCCAGGTACAGGATGGCGTTCTTGGCGGACAGGCCGATCAGCAGCAGGAAGCCCAGGACGCCGAAGATGTCGAGGGTGCTGCCGGTGAGGAACATCGTCCAGTACGCGCCGGCCACCGCGAAGGGCACCGGGAGCAGCAGGTACAGCGGGTAGCGGAACGAGTTGAACTGCGCGCCCATCACGAGGTACACGAGCAGCATGGACAGCCCGAAGGCCTGCAGGCCGATGGAGCCGAGCTGCGCGCCGAGCGCGAAGGCGCTGTTGCGGTCGGCCCTCCCGACCGTGACGAGGTTGTCGATCACGCCCGCCTGCGTGAGCACCGACGTGTAACGCTCCTGCTGCTGCGTGCTGCTCAGCGTGCTGGAGGGATCGGGCTCGACGGTCAGGGTGAGCGAGTACAGGCGGTTGGTGCGCTGAAGGCTGGTGGGGGCGCTCGCCTGCACGATGCTGCCGAGCTGCCCGACCGGCACGGACGTGCCCAGCGTGCCCGAGTACACCGGCAGCGAGAGCAGCGACTGGTCGTCGCGCAGCACGGTCGGGTCGAGTTCCACCGAGATGGGGTACGTGACGCCGCCGAGTTCCACGGTGCCGCCGCTGCTGCCGCTGCCGTAGGTGCCGAGCGCCCCGGCGACGGTGCTGGCGCTCAGGCCGGCGTTGGCGAGCAGGGCGGCGTTCGGCACGAACTGGTTTTCCAGGGTGGTGTTGTCCAGGCTGCTGCTGGCGCTCAGGACGCCGCTGTCGGCCTCCAGGGCGGCGACGGCCGTGGCGGCGCGGGTCTTGAGGAGGTCGAAGTTGCTGGCGACCAGCGTGACGGTCTGGCTGTTGCCCTGCCCGCGGAAGCCGCCGCCGCTGAACAGGTTGGCGCGCACGTCCGGCTGGTCGGCGAACAGGGTGCGCAGCGCCTGCTGGTACGTGGCGGTCAGGGCGGCGGTGGAGGGCCGCTCGTGCTTGTCCTTCAGGGTGATGTTCAGGTTGGTGCTGTTCGTGGAGACGTTCGCCTGCACGCTCTGCACAGCCGGCTGCGCCAGGAAGTACGACTCCAGGCGGCTGCTCAGCTCGTTGCGCTTGGCCAGTGACAGCCCGCTGGGGAGCCGCAGCCCGGCGCGCAGGGTGCCCGAATCGGTCGCGGGCGTGAATGTGAAGGTCAGGCGCGGCACGACCAGCCACACGGTCAGGGCCAGGAAGGCCGCGGCCACCACCAGCACCCCCACGCTGGCGTGCAGCGCGCCGTCCAGGCTGCGGGCGTAGGCGTCCCGCACGGCGGACACGCCGCGGTCGGTCACGCCGTGCAGGGTCGTGGTCAGCGCCTCGGCCACCGCGAGGAGCACGCCCCACACGTACCGCCCGGCCATCAGGGCGACGGGGAGCAGCACCAGGGCGAGCAGCCACGCGCGCCCCGGCCCCTGCGTCCAGATCAGCGCGCCCGCGGCCACGGCCAGCGCCCAGAACCACCACGTGCGCGGGGCGGTCAGGCCGAAGCGCACGGCCGCGGGCCCGCGGGCCAGCACGCGCGGCACGTCGCGCCACCCCAGCGGCGCGGCGTCCGGCGTGTACGCCATGCGCACCGTCAGGAACAGCAGCGCCTCCAGCCACGACATCAGCACCGCCGCCGCGAGGCCCAGCGCGAACTGCCGCACGTACTCGCCGACGATGCCGCCCATGAAGCTCACGGGGATCAGCACGGCCAGCAGCGACAGCGAGGCCGCCGCGACCGCGCTGAACACCTCCGACGCGCCCTTCAGGACGGCCTGCACGCGCCCCAGGCCCAGGGCCCGGTAGCGCTCGACGTTCTCCGCGACCACGATCGAGTCGTCCACGACGATGCCGATGGCGACGATCAGGGCGAGCAGCGACACCTGGTTGAAGGTGAAGCCCAGCAGGCCGTACAGGATGGGCGCGGCGGCCAGCGAGATGGGAATCGCGGCGATCACCGTGAACGCCGTGTTCAGGCGGCCCAGGAACAGCAGCGCGACCACCGCGACGACCAGCGCCGTGATCCACAGCTCGTGCGTGGTCGATTCGATGCTGGCGCGGATCGGGCCGGTCGTGTCGTTGCTGAACGTGACCGCGTACCCGGCGGGGAGCGTCGTGCCGGAGATCAGGGCCTTCACGCCGTCCACGACGGCGACCGCGTTGCTGCCGGAACTCTGCTGGATGGACACCAGCACGACCGGCAGGCCGTTCACGCGCGTCACGCTGCTCGCCGTGCTGCTGTCGCGCACCGTCGCCACGTCCGACACCCGCACGCCCCGGCCCGCGTCGAGCAGGACGTTCCCGATGTCCGTCACGCTGGTCAGCCGCGCGTTCGTGGTGTACGTCGTCGAGTTCCCGTCGCGCGTGATCGTCCCGATGGACGAACTGACGTTGCTGCCCGAGATCGCGCCCGACACCGACTGCGGCGTCAGGCCGTACGCGCTCAGGCGGTCGGGGTTCAGCTGCACCTCGATCCGCCGCTGCGACCCGCCGCTGAGGGTCACGTCGGCCACGCCGTCCACGCGCTGGAGTGTCGGCACGAGCTGCGTCTCGACGTAGTCGTACACGTCCGCGAGGCTGGCCGTGCCGCCGGACACGCCGAACTCCAGGATGGCCGAGGCGTTCGGGTTGAAGGTGCGCACCGACGGCGACCCCGCCCCGCTCGGGAGCTGCCGGGACGCGCCGGACACCAGCGACGCCACCTGGTTCGCGGCGGCGTTCTGGTCGGTGCCGTCCGCGAGCTGCAGGGTGACGCGGCTGGAGCCCGTGTTGCTGGAACTGCTGATGGTCGTGACGTCCGGCACCTGCGCGAGCGCGCTCTCGATCACCTGCGTGACCGAGTCGTCCACCGTGACCGGGCTCGCCCCGGAGTACGACGTGCTGACCGTCACGACGGGAATGGTGGTGCTGGGCAGCAGATCCACGCCCAGCGAGCGCGTGGAGATGAACCCGAACACGACCACCCCGATGAAGATGCCGATGGACAGCACGTAGCGCGTGACCGAGAAGCCCACGACCGGGTTCACGCCGGAGAACATGCCCTTCCCCACCTTGCGGATCACGGCTGGCCCCCGGGAGGCGGGCCGCCCGCCGGGCTGGTGCTGCCTCTGGCCGCCGCGTCACCCGTACTTACGCCCCCGCCGTCCAGCAGACCCGTGGGCGGCTGCGTGACCACCTGCGCGCCCGACGGGATGCCGCTCACGGCGGACTGCGTGCCCGCCTGCCCGAGCACCGTCACCCTGTTCAGCGTGGCGGTGCCGCCCGAGACCGTGAACACGTATGTCTGATCACCGTCGGCCTGCAGGGCCGTGCTGGGGATCACGACGCCGGTCGCGACCTTCGCCGTGTACACCACCGAGCCGACCGCGCCGAGCGCCGGCAGCGTGTCGCCGGTGAAGCGCGCGACCAGCAGCACGCTGCCGTTCGTGGGCGCGCCCGGATTCTGCGCGACTTTCAGGGGGTACTTCACGGCCCCGCTCGTGAAGCTCAGGACGGTGCCGGGCGTCAGGGTGGTCGCCTCGGTCGCGGGGACGTTCACGTTCACCTGCCGCTCGCGGCTCACCAGCGTGAAGGCCTCGCCGTTCGCGGTGACGTACTCGCCCGGCGCGACGTTCAGCGCCGTGACCTGCCCCGCGAACGGCGCGGTCACGCGCGCCGCGGCCGCCGCCGCCTGCGCCTGCGTCAGCGCGAGCTGCGCCCTCTGCACGCTCAGCTCCGCCTCCGTCACGCCCTGCGCGCCGGAACGCTCGTTCTCCGCGAGGTTCGCGCGGGCGGTCGTGAGGGTCGTCTGGGCCGACGCCACCGCCGCCTGCTGCGCCGCGACCTCGCTCCGGGCCACCGCGCCCACCGCCAGCAGCGCCTGCTGCGCCTGGAGCGTCGCCTGCGCGTTCGTCAGCGCGAGCTGCGCCGCCGTGACCTGCGCCTGCAACCCGGCCCGCCCGCCGACCGTGCTCGCCTGCTGCCCGCGCAGCTGCACCCGCGCCGAGTCCAGCGCGTTCTGCGCGTTCTGCACCGCGGCGTTCAGGTCGGCGTTGCTGAGCGTCACGACCGTCTGCCCGGCCGTCACCGACCCGCCCACGGCCACGCCCACCCCCGTCACGGTGCCCGACGTGCGGGCCGTGACCGTCGTGCTCTGCGCCGCCGCGACCGTGCCCGTCAGCGTGCGCGACGTGCTCAGCGTGCCGGACGTGGCCGCCGTGACCTGCACGGGCGTCACCACCGAGGACGTCGCCACGCCGCGGCCAGCCCCCGTCGCCCCGGCGCCCGCGGCCTGGCCCGCCGACCGCGTTCCCGTCCCGGTCGAGCTTCCCGACGCCGCGCCGCCCGCGCCAGCGCCGGCACCGCGCGCCGCACTTCCCTGGCCCGCCCCGGCCTGCGCGGCCCCGCTCCGTCCGGCTCCACTCGATCCTGCGCTGCCTGATCCTGAACCGCCCTGTCCCGCGCCGAAGGAGCCGCCCGCGCGGGACGTGGTGCTCCCGCTGTCCGCGGTGCCCAGCCGGTACCCGACGAAGCCCGCGCCGCCCAGCAGGAGCGGCACGAACAGCCATCCCCACGGGAAGGGACGACGCGCGCCCACCGTAGGCGCAGCGGCGCGGGCCGGCGTCCGGCGGGGGGGAGGCGGCGGGGGCGTGCCGGACTTCGAGACCTGTTCCATATCCGGTATGGAACACGGCGATCTCGAATGAATGGAGAATCCCGCCCACGACACAAAGCAGGGCAGAAGAAGCACTGCTGCCCTACAGGACGGGATTTCTTCCTACACACACCCCTTCATGGAGTCTGCAAGATGAGGAGACGCTCAAGGAATCCGTGCCAGCCACAGCGGCCGGCCCCATGGTGGGGCCGGCCGCTGTGAGCAGGTGTCCGTGGTCAGGGCTGGCTGGGGGGCGGCTCCACGGGGGGCACGGGCACGGCGTCGGCGGGTGGAGCCACGGGATCCGGCTCACCGGTGCCCGGAGCCGGCGGCGTGTCCTCCGCGGGCGGCGTGGGGATAGGGGTGTCTTCGGTGGGAGCCGTGTCGTCAGCTGGCACAGTGTCGTCAGCTGGCGCGGCGTCCTCCGCCGGCGTGGCCGTGTCCGGCGGCGTCGTCTCACCGGCAGGGACGGTGGTTCCGGGGGTCGCCGTCTGTGCGCTGGCCGCGAGGTCACGGGCCACGGCCACAACCGTCAGGCCCAGGGTCTGGGTCACCCGGACGTCCACGGTCTCGCCGGCCTTCTGCAGGGTGGCCGTCTGTGCCGCGGTATCCGCGCTGCTGGCCGAGTCCGCACCCGTCGTCGCCTCGGTGAAGCCGTCGGCCTTCATGGCGTCCACGGTGCGCGCCAGGGCGTCCTCGATGGTGCCCGCGTAGATCACGGCCTGACCCAGCACGGTCGGTGCCGTCCGGAGCACCTGTTCGCCCTGGAGCTGCGGCAGGGCAGTCGTGGTGGCGGTGACCATCGGGGCCGCCGGGGGCTGGGTGGTGGAGTCGACCGGCGCCGCTTCGGCCGGGGCGGGATTCGCGTCCGGGGGGGTGTCCGTCGCCGGTGCGGGCCCGGTGGCCGGAGCTGATGGCGGGGCAACCATGTCTGCCGGCGGGGTCTCCGGGGGCAGCGGGGCTGTCGGCGGCGTCTCGGCGGGGGGCGTCTCGGCAGGTGGCGTCTCCACCGGAGGCGTCTGGGTGGGGGCGGTCACGGGCGGCAGGCCCAGCGCGGGGGGCTCGGTGGTCTGTGCGTGGGCTGCGCCCAGGGCGGCGGTGCCCAGCAGGGCGCTCAGGGTCAGGGTGCGGATGGACAGCAGGGAGCGATTCATCATCGTCCTCCAGGTGGGGCGGCCAGGACGGCGCCGCGTGTGGTCAGCCACGCGCCGTCCGGCCGGGTGGGGCGGGTGCGGGGCACCGGCCAGCGGGAGAGTTCGGGGGAGCACGCCCCTCCGGGCGGCCCACGGCCACCCCACGGGTGCGGGGTGGGTTCGGCAGCGGGCCGCACATCGTCGTGGCCCGCCGACCTGTCCCACCCTATGGGCCGCGTCTGTGCGTCCGGCGTGGGAACGCTGAACCCGGCCTGTCTCCATGTCTCGCGTCACCCGGAAGAAGGATTCATGCACCTCAGCCCGGCGCCACGCCGCGTTCACCCGCCGCGCCGGACGGGGGCCCGGCGCCGCGGAGGATGGACCCGCCGGTAGCACAGCGGCCGCCGGACGGGGTGAAGGCCCCGTCTCACGGGCGGGAGCCGTGTGGGCGCTGCTTCCGCCTGCGGGTGCGTCGGTCGGCTGTGCCGCGGCTCACCTCCCGCCCGGCCCCCGGCCGTTCAGGGGTGCGGGGTGGCGTCCAGCACGCGCTCGATGCGGCGATCCGGGATGAGCCACACGAGCGCCACGGCGACCAGGGCCACGCCGGACGCCCATACGCCCCACGCGCCCAGCAGTGGGGCCATGATGGCGACCACGTACGCGACGAGCGAGAAGTTCCCCTTCGCGTCGGTGCCGATGGCGTCGGCGAGCAGGTGGTTCTGCTCGCCCGCGCCGATGATCGTGCGCACCAGAATGGTGTACGCGAGCGCGGCCATCAGCGCGACCACGCCGTACGCGGTCATGGGTTCCCGCGCGAAGTGCGACTCGCCGGCCCACCCGGACACGAACGGGAACAGCGACAGCCAGAACAGCAGGTGCAGGTTCGCCCACAGGATCCCGCCGGTCACGCGCCGCACGGTGTGCATCAGGTGGTGGTGGTTGTTCCAGTAGATGCCCACGTACACGAAGCTGATCACATACGCCGCCACCTTCGGCCACAGCGCGCCCAGTTCCGACCACCCGTGGCCCTCCGGGACGTGCAGTTCCAGCACCATGATGGTGATGATGATGGCCAGGACTCCGTCGCTGAATGCTTCCATGCGCGATTTCGTCATCATTCGCGTGCCCTCCCGCCTCCAGCATAGGGGGAGGTTCTGTGCCCCCGGCCATCCGGCCAGGGCCGTAGCCTGGGCCATGCCCGCCGATCTGCTGCCCCTGCCCTTGACCGGCCGCGTGCCGAACAACGCCCTCCCCGTGCGCGTCTACCGCGCTGCCCTGAAGGGCAGGACTCCCAGAGAGATCGAGGCGCACCTCGCCGCGCGCGACTGGACAAAGGCGTGGCGCAACGGCATCTACCCCTTCCACCACTACCACTCGACCGCGCACGAGGTGCTGGTGGTCGCGCGCGGGCACGCCACGGTCACGCTGGGCGGCGAGGGCGGCCCGCAACTCGCGGTGGGGGAGGGCGACGTGCTGCTCCTGCCCGCCGGCACCGGGCACCGCAACGACGGCAGCAGCGCCGACCTGCTCGTGATCGGCGCGTACGCGGGCGGCCGGGAGTGGGACACCTGCCGCCCAGAGGCCACCGATCCCGACGCCGCCCGCGCCCGGATCGCGGGGGTGCCCGCGTGGACGCAGGAACCCGCGGAATGACCGCGCTGGCCGATCAGGTGGCCTTCCTGCTCGCATGCGACCGCCTGAAGGCCGTGACCCGCACGACCTTCCTGCACGACGGCACCCGCGCGGAGAACAGCGCCGAGCACTCCTGGCACCTCGCCCTGATGGCCGTGACGCTCGCGGAGCACGCGCCCCCCGGCACGGACGTGAACCACGTGATCCGCCTGCTGCTCGTGCACGACCTCGTGGAGATCCACGCGGGTGACCTGCACTTCGCCGCGCCCCCGGCTGAGCACGCCTCGCAGGCGCAGGCTGAGGATGAGGCCGCGCACACGCTGTTCGGCCTGCTGCCGGAGCCCCAGCGGGCCGACGTCCACGCCCTGCACGCCGAGTTCGTGGCCCGCGCTACCCCCGAGGCGCGCTTTGCCCGCGCGCTCGATGCCCTCCAGCCCCTGCTCCTGACGTGGGGTGCGGGAGGCATGGGCTGCGCGGAGCGGGAACCTGACCTGACCGCCACGCGCGTGCTGGCGCTGAAGGAACACGCCCTGCGGGACTTCCCGGCGCTGTGGACGCTGGCGCAGGAGGTCGTGGCGGGTGCGGTGGAAGCGGGAACGCTGCCTGCGTGACGCTCCGGGCCTCTCCGGCTGCTGATGTGACGCACCGCGTCCGCTGCCGCCGGTCTACCCTGGTCTCGAATCCTCACGTCAGCGTGGCCCGGCCGAGGAGGACAGGAGGTTGGGTATGAATCGGATCGTTCTTTCCGTGCTGTTCGCGGCCCTGGCGGCATCCTGCGCTCGGCTCCCCGTGGCCAATGCGGTGACGGTGAACTTCGATCGGCCTGAAGCGTCGGCCACCGCGCTCAACACGTCCCCGTACCGGCGCTACACGGTCTACGTACAGACTGACCAACTGACCCCGGAGGTCGCGGCCAGCGCGTCGCGGGCCACGCTGACGACCCGTTCCCGGTCGCTCCAGGGCTTCTTCTTCCCGGTCGCCCCGGACAACACGTACTTCCAGTTCAACGCCGGCGATCGGTGCAGCCCCGACCTGATCGGCGAGAACGTCACCCTGGCCTACCAGGTCTTCTCGGCCTCCGGCGAGGTCATCGCCAGCCGGGCGGTCGTGCTGCCCCAGGTCATCCCCTGCACCGGCTGAACACGCCGGGCGTTCAGCCCAGGAACGACTCGACCTCCACCACGAAGCCGCCCGGCGCGTCGAAGTAGAAGGTCAGCCGTCCGTGGTTCTGCTGGGGCTCCGGCACGGCGTACCCGCCCTCCAGCAGCCGCGCGCGGATGGCGTGCACCTGCTCGGGCGTGTCCTGCAGGAAGCCGATGTGGAAGGACTTGGGGTACTCCACCGTCTTCGCGCGGAACATGGACAGCAGGAAGCCGCTCTCGTCGTGCAGGAAGGCCATGTGCTCGTTCACGGGCATGTCCGAGCGGGTGAAGCCGAAATACGTCTCGAACAGTTCGACGCACGCGGCCACGTCGGTGACGCTGAGGTTCAGGTGGTTGAGGCGCATGCCCTCTGTCATACCCTGCCGGGGCGGCGGCGTCTGAAGGCACGCACGCAAAGCGGCGAGGGTGAAGGCCGGCTCCGCATCTCGTCACCGCTGCGTGAAGCCGCGCCAGCACCAGCGCCGGCCCCGGCTGCCTACCATCGGGCATGGCAAGTAAATCCCTGGCGACCCTGGCGAAAAAGATGCGCGGCCTCGACCTGTGCATGATGACCACCGTGACCAGCTACGGCCACCTGGCATCCCGCCCCATGAGCAACAACGGTGAAGTCGAGTACGACGGCACCAGCTACTTCTTCACGTGGGCCGATTCCCGCACCGCGAAGGACATCGAGAAGAACAAGCACGTGCAGCTGAACTTCCGCGCGGAGAAGGGCTTCCTGTTCGTGGCCGTGCAGGGCGAGGCGACCCTGAAGGACGACAAAGGCGCCATGGCGGAGCACTGGCACAGGGAACTGGAGCAGTGGTTCAAGGAGGGCCTGGACACGCCCGGCCTGACCATGATCGAGGTGAAGGCCAAGCGCGTGAACTGGTGGGGCGAGGACGACGGCGAGATTGAACTGTAGGCGTTAAGCGGGCTGCGCGTCGGCCCACACGGCGCTGAACTGTTCCGCCGTCCATCCGACCAGATCCGACACCTGACCGTCCCCGATCTCCACGACGCGCCACATGCCATCCGCACGCCGGGCCACATCCACCGAGAAGAACGGTGAGGAGATGCGCCCGGCGACCGTCAGCACGATGTCCGGTAGGGCGCGCCCATCCGCCGCGAAGGCGTGACCGTCCCGCACGAAGTACCGCGTCTCGGTGCCGGGCTCCAGGGCCTCGAACCGGCGCACGCACACGCCGCCCTCGATCTGCCCCCGGAACTGCTCCATGCGTGACATGAGTTCCCCGATCTGCTCCGGGCGGGTGATGACGCTGCCGTCCCCGGTCTTCAGGGACTTCACGTAATCCTTGACGAAGAACGCGTCCCACCCCAGACCGGCCAGCTGACCTTCCAGGCCGGTCAGGTCGCTGAAGCACACCGTCTCCGGCGTCAGCGCCTCCAGCAGCGGAACCCAGTTGGGGATGTGGTGCGCTGCCAGATATGCCGAAGGAGATGTGGCGAGGGTCGCGCCGGCAGCGGTGACGGCCTCGTCAACTTCGCTGTAAGCATCTCCGGTGAGCATCCAGCCCCGGTACAGCACCGTCTCTCCGGGCTCCAGCGCGGGACGGAAGCGGCGATCCGCGTCGAAGGCGAACGTGGACACGCCCCAGCCGAGGGCGGCGAACATCTCCGCCTGATCCGCGAACGCCTCGTCCGGCTGCCGGGCGGTGAAGTAATCGGCGGGAAACACGACGCGCCACGCTGCCTGGGTCATGCCTGTCACTGTAAAACGGCCAGCCCCGCAGGACTGACCGCTCTGCGCTCGATGTGCCGGCTCAGGGCAGGGCGTTGCCGCCGTTCACGCCATAGACCTGTCCCGTGGCGTAGCTGCTCTCCTGCGACGCCAGCGTGACGTACGCGGCGGCGAGTTCGGCCGGCTGCCCGGCGCGGCCCATGGGGGTGCTCGCGCCGAACTGCGGGAGCTTGGCGGGATCCTGGCCGCCGCTGGGTTGCAGGGGCGTCCAGATGGGGCCGGGCGCGACGGCGTTCACGCGGATCCCGCGGGGGATGAGCTGCTTGGACAGCAGCTTCGTGAACGCGACCTGCGCGGCCTTCGTCTGCGCGTAGTCCAGCAGGTTCGGCGAGGGATCGTACGCCTGCTCGCTGGCCGTGACGATGATGCACGCGCCCGGCTGGAAGTGCGGGATGGCAGCCTTCACGATCCAGAACATGGCGTACAGGTTCGTCTTCATCGTCCAGTCGAACAGTTCGGTGGTCAGGTCGAGGATGGACGGCACCTGGTGCTGCCGGGCGGCGTTGCTCACCACGATGTCCAGCCCGCCGAGTTCCCGCACCGCCTGCGCGACGAGCGACTGGCAGAACGCCTCGCTGCGGAGGTCGCCGGGAATGGCGACGGCCTTGCGTCCGGCCGCCCGGATCAGCGCGACGACCTCCTGCGCGTCGCTCTCCTCGGCGGGCAGGTAGTTGATGGCGACGTCTGCGCCCTCCCGCGCGTAGGCGATGGCGACGGCGCGGCCGATGCCCGAGTCCCCGCCGGTGATCAGGGCCTTGCGGCCGGTCAGGCGACCACTGCCCTGGTAGGTCTTCTCGCCGTGATCGGGCACGGGCGTCATCTTGCTCGCCAGGCCGGGCCACGGCTGCGTCTGTTTCGGGAAGGGCGGGCGCGGGTACTGCGTCAGGGGGTCGCGCTTGATGGACTGCGCGGGCTGCCGCGTGCTCACGCTGGGCGTGACCGCGCCGCCCTGCAACGCCAGGGCCGGGGAGGCGAAGGTGGCGGCCAGCCCGGTGCCGATCTTGCCGAGCACGCGGCGGCGGGTGGACGTGTCGGGGGTGTCCGTAGGGGAGGGCGGGGTGTGGTCGTCGGACATGGGAACTCCTGTGGGGTGATGGCGGCGAACCGCGCGGGCGTCGGCCACCCGGATCTCGGGCTGCCCCACAGTGTGGAAATCGTTTTCGTCAGTCGGCTGATATGACGCTCAAGGCCGTGTTCATGAGCCTTTTTCAAAGTGACAGCCGCAACGAAGGGCGGCCAGCCCACCGGGACTGACCGCTGCGGCCCGTGGGTCTTACGCCCGCTGCTCGCGCGTGATGGACGCCATGTCGATGACGGCGCGGTAGTGGATCTCCTCGTTCATCATGCGCTCGAAGGTCTTGTTGATGTCCTGGATGTCGATCATCTCGGCCTGCGCCACGATGCCGTGCTGGCCGCACAGGTCGAGCACCTCCTGCGTCTCGGCGAGGCTGCCGATCAGCGAGCCGGACATCCCCAGGCGCTGGGTCGCCATGTACATGTTGTTGGCCGGTTCCAGCGGCTCCAGCGCGCCCACCAGCACCAGCTGCCCGTCGTGCGCCAGCGTCTGGAGGTAGGGATTGACGTCATGCCTGGTGGGGATGGTGTCGATGATGAACTCCAGCGTGCCCTTCAGTGCCTTCATGGCGTCCTCGTCGGTCGAGAGCACCACCGCCTTCGCGCCGAGCGTGCGGGCATCGGCCATCTTGTCCTCGCGGGTGGTAAACACGGTGACCTCTGCGCCCAGCGCTGCGGCGATCTGCACGGCCATGTGGCCCAGGCCGCCCAGCGCCACCACGCCGACCTTCGTACCCTTCCCGACCTTCCAGTGCTTCATGGGCGAGTACGTGGTCACGCCCGCGCACAGGATCGGCGCGACGGCCTTGAGGTCGAGGTTCTCGGGAATCCGCAGCACGAACTGCTCGGTCACGACGATGTGGTCGGAGTACCCGCCGAAGGTGTTGCTGCCGTCGGCCTTGAAGGGGCCGTTATACGTGGCGAGGAAACCGTTCTGGCAGTACTGTTCCTCGCCGGCCTTGCAGGACTCGCACTCCTGGCAGCTGTCGACCATGCAGCCCACGCCCGCCAGGTCGCCCACCTGGAAGCGCGTGACCTCCGCACCGACCGCCGTGACACGGCCCACGATCTCGTGCCCGGGGATACACGGCCACACGGTGTTGTTCCACTCGTCGCGCACCTGATGCAGGTCGGAGTGACACACCCCGCAGTACAGGATCTCGATGCTCACGTCGGTTGGGCCGGGCTCGCGCCGCTCGAACTGGATCGGCCCCAGCGGAGACGTCTTGTCCGGCGTCCCGTAGCCCACTGCTGGCGTGCCCTGCGCCCTGCTGCCGTCTGTCCTGACCTCGACTTCCTGTGCATAGCTCGTCATGTGGCGTCCTCCTGGCCGGGTTCCCATGGTGGGTACGGCGTTGCCCTCATGCTGGAGTGCGCTCCTGCGACGACGCTGGGAGCACGCTGAACGTCGTGTTCATGAGCCTTCTTCAAAGTGAGCGGGACAACGAAGAGCGGCCAGCCTACCCGGGACTGACCGCTCTGCGGGGCTGCCTCGCGCCTTACGCCGCGCCGACCTTCTTGGCGATGATGCCCTCGATGTATTCCACGACGCTCTTGAGGGGCACACGGGTGAGCACGTCCTCCAGGAATGCCGTGACGAGCATCTTCTCGGCGAGTTCCCGGCGGATGCCGCGCGAGCGCAGGAAGAACAGCGCCTCCTGATCGACGGGGCCGGTCGTGCTGCCGTGCGAGCAGCGCACGTCGTTCGCGTTGATCTCCAGCTGCGGCACGCTGAAGTTGCGGGCCTCGCTGCTCAGCATCAGGGTGCGGTGCTTCTGGTACGCGTCGGTCTTCTGCGCGCCCAGATCCACCTTGATCATGCCGCTGAACACGCCCACGCTGCGGTCGTCGCTGACGCCCTTGTACAGCAGGTCGCTGTGCGCGTTGGCGGCGGCGTGGTGCTGCAACGTGTAGTGGTCGAAGTGCTGATCCTCGTTGGCGAAGTACAGGGCCAGCATCTCGCTGTCGCTGCCCTGCCCGCGCAGGTAGCTCTGCATCTCGGTGCGCGAGAGTGTGCCGCCCATCGTCACGACCAGCGAGTTCAGGGTGGCGTCGCGGCCCACGTCGCCGCGCTGGCGCTGGATGTGCGTCACCCCCTTGCCCCAGTTCTGGATGCTGACGTACCGCACGCGCGCCCCGTCCTTCACGACGAGTTCCACCGCGCCGATCGCGTAGGTCTCGGGCAGTTCCTCGCTGTCCTGCTCGTCGATGAACGTCACCTGCGCGTTCTCCTCGGCCACGACCAGGGTGCGGGTCGCGGTGTACGTCCCCGCCTCGCTCATCACGCGGAAGCTGCCCAGCGGCAGCTCCACCTCGACGCCACGCGGCACGTACACGAACGCCCCGTTCGTCCACAGCGCCGCCGCCAGCGCCGAGAACTTGCCCTCGCTGGGATCCGGCGACTTGCTGGGCGTCGTGCCCGGCGCGGCGATCGTCGTGTCGTCCGGCACCTCGGCCGGCACCACCGAGTACAGGTACTGCTGCACCTTGTCGGCGTGCTGCTCCACCGCCGTCTTCAGGTCGGTGAAGATCACGCCCCTGGCGGTCAGTTCCGCCGGAAGCTCGGTGCGGTACACCACGTCCGGGCCGTCCAGCACGAGAAACGCGCCCACGTCGGTGCCCGTCAGGCGATCCTGCACGCTCTGGGGGAGCGCCGACACGTCGGACACCACGTCGCGCTTGCCGTGCGGGCGCAGCTTCGTGAAGTCCACGTCCACGCGCGTGTACTTCCACGCCTCCACGGACTCCGTGGGAATGTCCAGCGTGCTGAACAGCTCCAGCCCCGCCTGCCGCTTGCTCGTCAGCCACTCCGGGCCGGCCTGTAACGCGAGTTGATCGTTGAATTGGGTCATTGTTGCTCCTTTTCGGCATGCCAGCTCTCGAGGCTCAGGCCAGTGATGCGCTGCATGTGTTTGATGTTCCTTGTCACGAGGGTCGCCCCGAACGCCAGGGCCGTCGCGGCGATCAGGATGTCGGCGTCCTCAATCGGCGTGCCGCTGACCTTCAGATCCTGATAGATCTGCGCCGCGACGTCGTACGTGGGCAGGTTCGGAATCAGGATCTGGCTCTGCGCCACGATGCCCTGGAACGCCGCGTATTTCCGGGCCAGACGCGGCAGATCCAGCCCACGCTTGACCTCGTAGTACGTCACGGCGCTCAACGACACGCCGTGCCCTTCCCTGGTTGCCCCGACCCAACGCTTGATCACCGCCTGATCGCCGGCCATGACCGCACTGATCACGTTGGTGTCGAGGCAGTACAGCGTCAAGACCTGTCCTCCGCCGTCCCGCTCCGCCACGGACGGTGTTCCAGATCGCGCAGGAGTTCATCCTGCTCTGCCCCCGGCAGCGGTTCGGCGAGCACGTCCAGCAGACGCGCCAGTTCGTCCGCCTGCGCGTGGTGCCGGCGCTGCTGGGCGTCCAGAAAATCCACGACCTGCTGGAACTCGGTCTCGCTCAGGGCGTCGAGTTTCGCTTTGGCCTCTTCCCTGGTCGTCATCCCGTCACCTCCACCCGGTCGTCCCGTGAAATCCCGTCGCTGATGACGAGGAACTCCACGTCCGCCCCGCTCTCGTTCCGGGCCTGGTGCACCTGCCCCGGCTGGACTTCCAGACCGCTTCCGGCCGGGATGACCTGCGCCGCGCCGTCCACGTCGAGCGTCAACTCGCCGCGCAGCACGTAGAAGAACTGCCGCACCCGCGAGTGCTGATGCCGGACTTCCTGCGTGCCCGTGGGCATCCGCTCCTGAATGACATTCAGGCCCGGCGTGTCCACGAGCTTCCAGCCGTCACAGACGTCAGCCCAGATGTAATGGGGGGAGGTGGCGGGGGAGATCATAGATTCGCCATCTTCTCTAGATGCTGTTGCATCGCCTGTGCTTCTCCCGCAATCCGGCCAAACGGGTTCGAGCCCCATCTTTGCCGGAAGGAATTGGCGTACTCGAATGCAGCTTGGTAAATCGGGTCTCCAGTTATGGATGGATGTTCAGGAGTCCGGTTCGCCTCAAAATCTGCAAACGCAATCGGCGTCAGGATGCATGATCGTAAAGCTACGGATCTCGGAAAGCGGCTCATCTCTGGAGTCCGCACCAGCGAATCAATATCGTTGTCGATATAGTCAATAATGCAGGCGGCAGCGGCCTTGACGGCTTGATCCAGCATCGCTTTATCCGAGTCCTTCACTCTTACCTCAACCGACGCTGCCTTCCATTTCCAGCTCGATCAGCCGGTTCAGTTCCACGGCGTACTCCAGCGGCAGTTCCTTGGCGATCGGCTCAATGAAGCCGCGCACGATCAGGCCGGCGGCCTCGTCCTCGCTCAGGCCGCGGCTCTGGAGGTACAGGATCTGGTCGTCGTTGATCTTGGACACGGTCGCCTCGTGGCCGACGCTGGCGTCCTTTTCCTCGATCTCGATGTAAGGGTAGGTGTCGGTGCGGGCCTCGTCGTCGAGGAGCAGGGCGTCGCATTCCACGTTGGTCTTGGAACCCTTCGCGCCCTCGTAGATCTTGACGAGGCCACGGTAGGAGGAGCGGCCCGAGTCCTTGCTGATGCTCTTGGACACGATGGTGCCGCTGGTGTGCGGGGCGAAGTGCACGATCTTCGCGCCGGCGTCCTGGTGCTGGCCGCGCCCGGCCATGGCGATGCTCAGGACTTCGCCGCGCGCGCCCTCTTCGAGCAGGTAGCACGCGGGGTACTTCATGGTGACCTTGCTGCCCAGGTTGCCGTCCACCCATTCCATGACGCCGTTGCCGTACACGGCAGCGCGCTGGGTCACGAGGTTGTAGACGTTGTGGCTCCAGTTCTGGATGGTGCTGTAGCGGAAGCGTGCGCCTTCCTTCACGACGATCTCGATCACGCCGGAGTGGAAGGAGTCGCTGGAGTACGCGGGGGCGGTGCAGCCCTCGATGTAGTGGGCCTGCGCGCCCTCGTCGATGATGATCAGGGTGCGTTCGAACTGGCCGCTGCTCTCGGCGTTGATGCGGAAGTACGTCTGGAGGGGGATGTCCACCTTAACGCCCTTGGGCACGTACACGAAGGAGCCGCCCGACCACACGGCGGAGTTGATGGCCGCGAACTTGTTGTCCTCGGGCGGGATGATCGTGGCGAAGTGCTCGCGGAACAGCTCCGGGTACTCCTTGAGGCCGTCCTCGATGCTCAGGAAGACCACGCCGAGCTTCTCCCACTCCTCCTTGAGGTTGTGGTACACCATCTCGGATTCGTACTGGGCACCGACACCGGCCAGCGCGGCGCGTTCGGCCTCGGGGATACCCAGGCGCTCGAAGGTCTGTTTCACGTCGTCCGGCACGTCGTCCCACGAGCGGGCGTTCGCGCCCTCGGGCTTGATGTAGTAGTAGATCTCGTCCAGATCCAGGCCGCTCAGGTCAGCGCCCCACGTAGGCATGGGCTTGCTCAGGAAGATGTCCAGCGCCTTGAGGCGGAAGTCCAGCATCCACTGGGGTTCGTCCTTGGCCTTGCTGATCATCTCGACCACGTCGCGGCGCAGGCCCTTGGGGGCCTTCACGGCGTAGCGTTCGGGGTTGCTCCAGCCGTACTCGTAGCCGGCGTTGATGTCATTGACTTCAGGATTGATGGTCATGTGGGGCTCCTTCGGAGTGCAGAGGGCTCAGGGCAGAGTGCAGGGGGCCATGCGGGCGGTCGCTTCAGCTTCGGGCTGCGCTCTGCCCTCTGCTCTCGGCCCTCTGCGTGGTTACGCCGTCGCCAGTTCCTTGACCCAGTCGTAGCCTTCGGTGTCCATCTTCTTCGCCAGCTCAGGGCCGCCGCTCTGGACGACCTTGCCGTTGAGGATGATGTGCACCTTGTCGGGCACGATGTAGTCGAGCAGGCGCTGGTAGTGGGTGATGATCAGGCCGCCGAGGTTCTCGCCGCGCATGGAGTTCACGCCCTTGGCGACGATCTTCAGCGCGTCGACGTCGAGGCCCGAGTCGGTCTCGTCCATGATGATGTAGTTGGGGTCGAGCATCAGCATCTGGAGGATCTCGTTGCGCTTCTTCTCGCCGCCGCTGAAGCCGGCGTTCAGGTAGCGTTCGACGATGCTCTCGTCCCATTCCAGGGTCTTGAGGGCACTCTGGAGCTTGCCGTAGAACTCGGTGAAGCTCACTTCCTCGCCCTCGGCCTTGCGGGCCTGCATGGCGAGGCGCAGGAAGTTGGCGATGGTGACGCCGGGGATCTCGACGGGGTACTGGAAGGCCAGGAAGACGCCCAGGCGGGCCCGCTCGTCGGGTTCCATCTCGAGGATGTTCACGCCGTCGACGAGCACCTCGCCCTGGGTGACGGTGTACTCGGGGTCGCCGACGATGACCTTGGCGAGGGTGCTCTTGCCGTTGCCGTTCGGACCCATGACGGCGTGCAGTTCGCCCCTGGGGACGATCAGGTCAATGCCCTTGAGGATCTCCATGTCGCCGACGGTGGCGTGCAGGTTGCGGATCTCGAGCTGGTGGGGGGCGCTGTGTTCGGTCATGGGTCTCCTTGGCACGCCCGGGGCGGGTGTGGGGGGTGGGTCGTGCGGGGTGGGGAATCCTTCTTGAGAATGATTCCTACTTGCCCTGCCATTTTACTCGCCGGCAGGGTTCAAAGTCGAGTGGTTTACTGCGGATTCTGGATGCTGTGCTGCACATCACCTGATCGGAAGGTGACGGCCACATGAGGTCGCTCCACGTGTCTTTCACGCTTGCCACCTTGCGGCGTGTTACTTCGTGTATGTGAATGTCCTCGACCTGATTCGCGCTGCCGGGCCGCTGCTGTGGGTGCTGCTGCTGCTGTCCGTGTATGTCGTCTACCTGGTCGCCGTCCGCGCCCAGGTGCTCTCGCGGCTCGGTCGGGACGCCGGCGCCCTGATCGAGCGTGCCCGCGCCGTCACCGCCGAGAGTGGCCCGGCGGCGGCCCTGGCCGAGATCGATCGCGCCGCTCACCCCAGTCCGGCCGTGAGCGTGCTGCGGGCCGGCCTGAGCCGCGCCGACCGGGGTGTGGACGCCGCCACCAGCGCCATGCAGGGGGCCCTGATCGTCGAGGAAGACCGCCTGTACACCGGCCTGAGCGCGCTGGGCACCGCCGCGCAGGTCGCGCCGCTGCTGGGCCTGCTGGGCACCGTGATCGGTATGGTGCGCTCATTCCTGGTGTTCAGCCAGACGACCGCGCCCACGCCCGAGCAGCTGGCCACCGGGATCAGCGAGGCGCTGATCAACACGGCGGGCGGCCTGATCGTGGCCATCGTGGCGTACGTGGCGCGTGGGGCGCTGCGGGCCCGCGCCGACCGGATCGCCACGCAGGCCGAGCGTGTGCGTGAGGAGCTGCCCGGCTGGCTGCGCCGCCCCGAGGTCTCGCTGAGCTTCGACGACATGCTGCCCGGGGGGGTTCGGCGGTGAGGGCCCGTGCGCGCGGCGGGGACACCGTGACCTTCGACTTCGCGCCCATGGTGGACGTGGTGCTGCTGCTGCTGATCTTCTTCTTCCTGACCAGCAGCCTCGCTCCACGCGACCGCGCGGTGCCACTCACGCTGCCGGGCGCGAGTACCAGCGTGCAGCAGACGACCTCGTTGCCGGTGGTCAGTGTGGACAGCGCCGGGAAGGTGTTCCTGAACGGCCAGTCCACCACCCTGGACGCGCTGGCCGGACAGCTGCGCCCCCTGCTGGGCGCCTCGGACGGCGTGGTGGGCCTGAAGGCCGACGAGCAGGGCCAGTACGGAGCAGTCGTGGGCGTCATGGATGAGATCCGCAAGGCCGGCGGGCAGAAGCTCGCCCTGGGGACGAGGGCCGCGCCGTGACCAGCCAGCCGCTTCCAGGTACTCCGTCCGGCCCCGAGCGCCCCAAGCGCCCGGCCAGCCCGGCCGAGGTGCGCGAACGCCGCCGGGCCACGCTGGCGACCGTCGCGGTGCATGTGGCGCTGCTGGGCGGCCTGCTGCTGTTCCTGGAGAACGTGACGGTGCCTCCACCGTCCTCCCGGCCACTGGAGGTCGTCCCTCTTGCGCCGGCGCAGACCACGGCCCCACCGGCCACGGCGACGCCCCGGGTCGTGATCCCGCCGAACAAGTTCCCGGATGTGCCGGTGCCCGAGCCAATTCCAGAGGAGACCATCGTGCCGGAGGTCGAGGCCACTCCGGCGCCCCGCCCGGTGGTGCCCGACACGCCGATCCGGCCTGTGCCAGCGACACCGGTGAGGCCGGCCCCCCCGGCCCAGCCCTCCTCGGCGGCGGCCGGAGGTGCGGCCACGCCCGCCCAGACACCGGCTCCGGCGGCGGCTCCCCGGTCGCCCGCCCGCAGTGCGGCGGCCCCGGCTCCCTCGCGCACTCCCGCGCCCGCACAGGCGGCCCGCCCGTCGGGAACCGCCCGTCAGAGTCCGGCCCCGGTGACACGGCCCGAGCGGCCCACGGCCACCACCGCACCGACCGTCCGTCCGGCCACGCCGACACCGGCAACCCGGACGGCTCCGGCACAGGCCACGCGACCCACCCAGACGACCCGGGCAGCGCAGACGACCCGGCCGGCGCAGACACGGACACAGCCTGCCCAGACACCGCCCGCGCCGACCCGCCCCACGCAGCCGGCCCAGCCCGCGCAGACCGTCTCGCCGGCCCCGGTCACGCGGGCACAGCCCACGGTTCGCCCGGCCACGCCGGCCGCCACGTCGCCGCAGCGCAGCGCGGGTTCGTCCACGCCAGCGCCGGTGGCCTCGGCTCCCGCCGTCCGTCCGGCGCCCCCCGCTCCGGCGACGAGCACGTCGGTTCCCCGGCAGACACCGGCGGCCGCCGCTCCGGTGGCGACTGCGCCCGTCACGTCCCGCCCCTCCGTCACGCCGACGGCTCCGGCACCCCCGACCACGCCGGTGAGTCCGGTCGCGGCGGCTCCCGCCGAACTCAGCCCGACCGCGCCCCGCACCGCAGTTCCCCAGGGCGGGGAGGGCTCCGCGGCTCCGGTCGCCCCAGTGGCGTCACGGACGACCCCGGCGGGCGGGCAGGACGCGTCGGCTCCGGCCGCACCGGTGCAGGCGCGGGGTGGGGGGGCCTCTCCGGCGGCCCCCGTGGCAGCGCGGCCGTCTGCTCCAGTGGCGTCGGCACCCGCCGCCGCGCCGGTCACCGCGCCGGCCCGTCCGTCCGGCAGCACTGCTCCGGCCGCGCCGGTCGCCACCCCTTCCGGTGGCGGGACGTCGGGAGCAGGCAGCGGGGGCGACGGCGGTGCGGGGGCCGCGCCAGCGGCCCGTGGAGCAGGAAACGGCTCGGGCGGCACTGGCTCCCCGGCGGGTGCCGGGGGTGGCAGCGGGGGCGGCGGTGCGGCCCCGGCCGGCACGGGCGGCGGTGCGGGTGCCGGCACGGGCGGCGGCGGAACTGGCGGCGCAGGTGGGGCCGGTGTCGGGGCCCGTGGTGGGGCCGGCGGGGCCGGGGTATCGGCCTCGGCGGGCAAGCCGCTGTCGTGCACGGTCGTGATCGACGTGCGCGGCCTGGGCAGCTTCCAGCGGGACATGACCAGCGCCGTCTACGACGACCAGGGCCGTAAGGTCTGGCCGGACGCGGCCCTGATCGCCGGTGTGAGCAACGACCTCGTGCAGGAGGGCAACCTGCACACCTACATCACCTCCGAATCTCAGATCGCGGCCTTCCCGGAGGTCACGCGGATCAGGGCGGCCCGCATCCGGCCCAACGCGCTGGCCCCGCAGTCGAACGTCTACACCGACGTGGCCCTCAATATCGCGGGCACGGCCCTGTTCCGCTCGGCCGGTCAGGCCTGCCGCGTCGTGTACCTCAAGGACTGACCGTCCCCCTTTCCCTCAGGAGACCCTCTGCATGCGCCATCCCACGTCCGTTTCTGCCCTGTCCGTCGCCCTGCTGGGCGTGCTCGCCCTGTCCGCCCCGGCCCTCGCGTGGGTGCCGAAGCTGGAGGACACCACCGCGAAGAACGTCATTGACGGCGTGTATGCCCGTCGTGACGCGGTGACGACCTTCCTGACCGTCGACCTGAATGTCAAGGACGGGGCCTTCGTGTCCGGTCCGACCGCCGTGACCGCCTTCGACGGCGGGGCCACCTGCGTGAGCGACTGGCTGACCGCCCCCCAGGATCCGAAACAGGGCAGCCGGCCACTGACCATCACCCTGAGCGGGCAGGCCGATGAACTGGCGTTCCAGGCACAGCAGGCCCGCAACAACTTCCAGAACCTGAGCGTGCAGGACGCCCTGGGCGCCGACCTGAGCAAGGGCCGGCTGGCCGACGGCGAACTGCGCGTGGACATCGCCGTGTCCGGCCTGCCCAACCAGCAGGCGAGGGGCGCGTATCTGGTACGTCTGAAGGGCACCGACGGCAAGCTGATCGCACCGGAACGCACGTCGTACGTGAACGACTTCAAGCAGGTGGGCGACACCTGGAGCGGTACCCTGGTGTACTACTTCCAGCCGCTCAAGGCAGGCATCGGCGCGAGCGACAGAACCGAACTGCTGCTGCGAACCGAGGCCGACACGGCCTGTGCCTACAGCGTGCCGGTCGACCTGGGCGCGTTCCAGTGATCGGCCCGGGCCTGGCCTCGTCAGTGTGAAGAAACGCTGTTGGGGCCGGCACCGGGCGGGATGGTACAAGGTCAGGATGGTGGCGCGGTGAACGCGGGTGACGGCGGTTGGCAGAGCTGGGACGGACAGGCCGGCGCCAGTTCCTGTCCCGCCGGTCTGAACCTGCGGGGCGGCGCCGTTCCCTGGAGGCCCGCGTGACCACGCGCAGGCGGGCCTCGGCCCCGGCTGCACGGCTTCCGGTCAGCGCCGTGCAGAGCGCCCTGGACGCCGTGGAGGACATCATCGCCATTGTGGACGGCCAGGGCGTGATCGTGATGGTCAATGACCCGTGGCTGCGGTTCATGACCGCGAATGGCGGCACCGAGGCCACCTGCGCCACCGGCAGCAACTATCTGGACGTGTGCGACAGCACCCAGGGGCCGTGCGCCGACGAGGGGCCGCTGGTGGCCGAGGGCATGCGGGCAGTGCTGGGCGGCCATGCCGACCGCTTCGAGGCCGAGTATCCATGCCACAGCGCCACCGAGGAACGCTGGTTCCGGATCACCATCACGCCCTTCGCGGACGGGGCAGCGCGGTACGCCACGGTGCTCCACCGCGACATCACCGAGCGCAAGCACGCCGAGATCCGGGAGTCCGACATGGACACGGAGGTGGCCCACGAGGTGCGCGTGCGTACCCAGGCCCTGCGCACCGAGCGCGATGAACTGGACTCCTTCGTGGGGGCCGTGTCGCACGATCTGCGCACGCCGGTGCGGCATATCCGCAGCTACATGCAGCTGCTGCTCGGCCGGGCCGAGGCCCGCCTGACCCCCGACGACCGGCGGCTGATCGAGGTGGTCGACGGCGCGGCCGGTCGTCTGGACGGCATGATCAACGAGCTGCTGGGCCTGGCCCGCGTGTCGCAGACTGCCCTGCAGTTTCAGGACGTGAATCTGGCCCAGGTCGTGCTGCGCGCGTGGGCGAACCTGAATCCCGAGACCCAGGGCCGCGAGATCGAGTGGGTGGCGCACGACCTGCCCGTCGTCCACGGTGACCCGGATCTGCTGCGGCTGGCCTTCGAGAATCTGCTCGGGAACGCCATCAAGTACACCAGCGGCCGGGAGCGCGCCAAGATCGAGGTCGGATCGAGCAGCAGCGGCGGCGAGTGGATCGTGTTCGTGCAGGACGACGGCGTGGGCTTCGATCCCGCGTACACCCACCGGCTGTTCGGGGCCTTCCAGCGCCTGCACAGCGACCGCGATTTCCAGGGGGTCGGTATGGGTCTGGCGAACGTGAAGCGGATCGTCGAGCGGCACGGCGGACGGGTGTGGGCCACGGGCCATCCCGGCGACGGCGCGACCTTCTACGTGGCCTTCCCGAAACCCTGAGCTGAGCCGGCTGCGTGACCGGGCCCTCCGGTAGAATGCGGGGCGTGCCCGCCTTTCCCCTCCTGGCCGTGGATATCGGCAACACCAGCACCGTGCTGGGTCTCGCGGACGAGACACTGAACCTGACCCACACGTGGCGCATCCGCACCAACCGCGACGTGCTGCCGGACGACCTGGCGCTCCAGCTGCACGGTCTGTTCGGGCTGGCCGGAGCGCAGGTGCCCAGGAGCGCGATCCTGAGCAGCGTCGCCCCGCCTGTGGGCGAGAACTACCAGCTGGCGCTGCGGCGGCATTTCATGGTCGAGGCCTTCAGCGTGGCGGCGATCAATCTGCCGGACGTGTCGGTGGAACTCGACCAGCCCGATGCCGTGGGCGCTGACCGGCTGTGCAACCTGTTCGGCGCCGAGAAGTACATGGACGGGCATGACTACGTGGTCGTCGTGGATTTCGGCACCAGCACGAACTTCGATGTGATCGGCCGCGGCCGGCGCTTCCTGGGCGGTGTGCTCGCCACCGGGGCACAGGTCAGCGCCGACGCGCTGTTCGCCCGCGCCGCGAAACTGCCGCGAATCACGCTGGCCGCGCCGCAGTCCGCCATCGGGAAGAACACCGTGCATGCCCTGCAGTCGGGGCTGGTGTACGGCTACGCCGAGATGGTGGACGGCCTGCTGCGCCGCATCCGCGCCGAGCTGCCCACTCCCGCCGTGGCCGTCGCCACCGGGGGCTTCGCGCGCACCATCGAGGGCATCTGCCGCGAGATCGACCACTACGACGAGACGCTGACCCTGCGCGGCCTCGTGGAACTGTGGGCGAGCCGGTGAAATGGTGGACGGAAGACCACCTCAAGCAACTCGGACAACTTCAGGGCTCTGTACGGGCTGGCACTGCTCGTCCTCCATTCCAGTGTCCAGGTTGCGCTGCCTTCGACGTTCATCTGTATTGGAACCTTGACGGTGATGAACGACGCAGGGGTGGAAGCTGGATATGGTGCGGAACCTGCGACAACTACGTGCATGGACGGGGCATCGTCCCGGACTGGTGGCAAAACGTTCCAAGAATCCGCACCGAACATCTCGGCTCCGTTCCAGCCTCCCTTCTCGGAAAGGCGTCGCTCATCGACGACCATATCCGTGGGTTGATCGGTGGGGATTGACCAGAAGGTTCTCTGTCGTGCTGTTCTACTGTGACCGGATGAGTCTGTACACGTCTCCAGCCCGCATCGTGAGCCTGCTCCCCAGCGCCACCGACCTGCTGTTCGACCTGGGGCTGGGCGACCGTGTGGTGGGGATCAGCCACTCCTGCGACCATCCGGGGGTGGCGGGGCGGAGCGTGCTCACGCGCTCGATCGTCGACAGCCGCGCCCCCCAGGCCGAGATCGACCGCGCCGTGAGCGAGGCCATGCGCTCGGGCCTCGCGCTGTACACCGTCGACGGCCCGCTGCTCGACGCCCTGAACCCCGATCTGGTCGTCACGCAGGGCGTGTGCGAGGTCTGCGCGGTCACGCCGGGCACCATCGAACAGGCCGTGCGGTATCTGCCCGGCTGCCTGCCCGCGGACTCCGTGCTGAGCCTGGAGGGGACATCCGTGGCGGGCATCCTGGCCGACCTGCGCGCCCTGGCGACGGCCGCTGGCGTCCCGGACAGGGGAGAGGCCCTGGCGGCACGTGCCCAGGCCGAGTGGGACGCCGTGCAGCCCGTGACCCACGCGCCGCGCGTGCTGACCCTGGAGTGGGCCGATCCGCCGTTCACCGGCGGTCACTGGGTGCCCGAGCAGGTCGAGCGGGCCGGCGGCGTGAACGTCCTGGGCGCCCCCGGCGTGGACAGCGCCCGGACGACGTGGGAGGCGGTCGCCGCGGCCGACCCGGACGTGGTCGTGGTCATGTGCTGCGGGTACGGGCTGGACGACAACGTGGCCTTCGCCCGCGACGTGCTGGAGCGCCGCGACCTGCGCGCCGTCCGGGATCGTGAGGTCTGGGCCGTGGATGCGAACGCCCTGTTCAGCCGCCCCGCGCTGGGCGTGATCCGGGGCGCGGCGGTGCTGGCCGCCCTGCTGCGCGGCGAGCCGACCGCTGGCCAGAGCGTGCGCCTCCAATAGAGCAGGCGGGGCGAGTCCGCCGACCCACCCCGCCTCAGAGCCCAGAGCCCCGTCTACCCCACCAGCAGAATCAACTTGTGGAACACCCACCCCAGCGCGATGCACACGGGAATGGTGAACACCCACGCCTGCACGATGCGCCCCGCCACCTGCCACTTGACCTTGCGGAAGCCCTTGGTGGTGCCCACGCCCATGATGGCGCTGGAGATGGTGTGGGTCGTGCTCACGGGAATCCCCAGGTGGGTGGCCACCGTGATCACGCCGGCGGCGCTCGCCTCGGCCACGAAGCCGTCCACGGGTTTGAGATCCACGACCTTGAAGCCCATGGTCTTGATGATGCGCCACCCGCCCACGGCGGTGCCCAGGCCCATGGCGGTGGCCGCAGAGAGGATGATCCACAGCGGCACCTCGGCGACCTGCGTGCCCAGGTACGCGCTCAGGGCGAAGGTCATGATCCCCATGGCCTTCTGGGCGTCGTTGCCGCCGTGGCTGAAGGCCATGAACGCCGCCGAGGCGATCTGCAGCCAGCGGAAGCTGCGCGTGACGGTGCGCGGCCGCAGGAAGCGCAGCACCAGCCACGTCAGCAGCGTCATGAACACGATGGGCACGATGAAGCCCAGCGCCGGGCTGGTGACCAGGCCGGTCAGGGTCTTGCGCACGCCCTTGGGCACGATGATCCCCCAGCCGCCGACCGCGACACCGGCCCCCACCAGGCTGAAGATCAGCGCGTGGCTGGAGGAACTGGGCAGCCCCCTCCACCACGTGAAGAGGTTCCACGCGATGGCCGACAGCAGCGCCGCGCCGGTCAATTCCAGGGTGGCGTAGTCCTGCGGCACGATGTCGGTGGCGATGGTCTTGGCGACCGCCGTGCCCGCCAGCGCTCCGACCACGTTCAGGACGGCGGCCATGGCGATGGCCTGCGCCGGCGTCAGCACCCGCGTGGCGACCGAGGTGGCGATGGCGTTGGCCGTGTCGTGGAAGCCGTTGATGAAGTCGAAGGCCAGGGCCAGGAACACGATCAGCACGAAGCCGAGAAGGATGGGTTCCACCACAGGCCTCAGGCGTTCTTGAGCAGGATGCTCTCGACGGTCTTGGCCACGCGCTGCGCCTGGTCGCTGGCGTCCTCGATCAGGTTCACGATCTCGCCGCCCCGCATGGCGCGGATCATTCCCGGCACGTCGTGCACCCCGTCGTACAGGCGGCGCTGCACGTCGTCGCTGATGGTGTCGCCCTCGTCCTCCAGGGCACGGATCTGCACGGCGATCTGCGCGAGATCCCTGGCCCTGCCCGTGTCCTCGATCATGGGCATGCCCTGGGCCAGCAGGGCGCACTGCTGCTCGACCACGCGGGCGAGCTGGGCCATCTGGGGCAGCGGCTTCTCGACCCCGTACAGGCTGAGCTTGCGGGCGGCGTCTTCCATGTCGTCCACAAGATCGTCGAGTTCGTCGCGCAGCGAGATGATGTCCTCGCGGTCGAAGGGCACGATGAACGACTCGGCGAGCAGGTTCGTGACCTCGCGCGAGATGCGGTCGCCCTCGTGTTCCAGGTCGCGGACGCGCTGCACCTTGCCCTCGACGTCCGTGTAGTTCTCCAGCAGATCCACCAGGGCCTGGGCGGTCACGTGCGCGTTGCGGGCCGCCTCGGCGAACTTCGCGGCAAACTTCGGGTTGCTGGGCATGAATTTTGACAGCACCATGACATTCCTCCCCGTGTTCCGCCCGGCGGTCATGGGCAGGTCATGATGTCCGGGCAGAACAGTGCGGGAGGCCCTGAATGAACCTCCCGCGTCTGGAAACCAGTGTACCTGCTGCCGGGTTACTTCACGTTCAGCGGCGCGGTGAACGTCGCGCGGCAGGAGGTGTAGCAGTCCGTGATGGTGTTCGCGCCGGCCGGGGTGCTGCCCGCGTCCGGGACGATGTCGCCCGCGCCGTAGCCGTCCCCGCCGAAGATGCCGCCCACGAGGTTCACGCCGTTCGCCGGTGCGCTGCTCAGGCCCAGCGCCGTCCAGGCAATCGCCATCTCGACGGTCTGCGCGGGCAGCGTGCCGGTGCCCACGGCGGTGTATGCGCTGCCGCTCACGACCGATGTGGCGGTCGCGCTGCCGACCAGCCGCACTTCCGGGTTCTGGTTCTCGTAGCGCGCGATGAACGCGTCCACGCCGCCCATCCCGCCGCTGAAGGTCGCGGCCCGTCTCCAGGCATCGAAGGAGTCGGCCTGCGCCGCCCCGCCGGGCTGCGTGTCCAGATACACGATGGCCGAGTTGCCCGAGACGCGGTACGTGTACGCGAGGTAAAGGTACGTGGCGTCGCTGTCGGCCTGCAGGGTCAGCCAGTTGTTGTCCGCGCCGAAGGTGCCCTCGGCGGGGCTCTGCACGCTGACCTTCGGGGCCGTCCAGTCGCCGAGCTTCCCGTCGATGCGGTACTTGCCGACCACGGTGCCGGTCTGGGCGCTCAGGTCGACGTCTGCGCCACTCTGCGGCGAGGTCGCGGTGCGCGTGGCGGCGTCGAAGCCGTCCGCGCTGGCCCGAAGCGTCTGCGCACCTGCCGGGGCGAACAGGGTGTAGGTGCCGTCGCCGAAGGTCAGGGCGTAGTTCTTCTTCGGGTCGGCGGTCGTCGCCTCGACGAGCGCGCCGGTCAGCGGGCTGCCACTTCCCCGCACGGTGCCCTCGATGACCGTGGTCGGGGCGGGCACGTCGATGAAGTCGTAGGTGCCGCTGTACGCATTCCCGCCGGTGCCCACCACGTACGCGCGGTCACCCTGGCCGTCGCCCTCGTAGCCGCTGTTGCGCGCGCCGGGGCCGGTGTTGCCGAACTTGAACTTGACCTCGCGGTAGAGCGGCAGGTCGATGCTGGTCTTCCAGATGCCGCGCGTGGCCGAGGTCATGGGATACACGACCTGAGCGCCGGTGTCGAAGCGCCGCAGCTCGATGGGCCCGTTGCCCTGGCTGCGCGCGTCCACCGTGAACGTGACCTTCGCGGTGATGGTGGCGCTGGGTGTGGCCGTCACTGACGCGCCCCTGCTCTCGGCCCCGCCGGCATCGACGGTGACCACCCGGAACGTCGTGGCGACGTCGTTCGTCACGCCGCGCGCGAGGTAGGAGCCCTGCGACGCGGGCAGCGGCGCGAAGTTCAGCAGCCGCTCGGCCCCCGTTCCGGTCTTGGCATAGATGCGGGAGCCGCTCACGGCCGGATCCGTGCTCGGCGTCCACGTGAGGTTCACGGCGCTGTCGCCGGGCGCCGCGCTCAGGGCGGTGACCTCGGGGAGCGCGGGGTTCACGGTGCCGGACGCGCCGCTGCCCGCCGGGGCGGTCACGGCCAGCGCGGTGCGGGCGGGGAGGTTGCCCACCAGCTTCCCGCCGCTGATGGCCAGGGTGCTGGCGCGGCCCGTGATCTCGGTCAGGGCGCCGCCGCCGAAGGTGCCCAGCAGCGGAATCCCGCCGCCGCTCAGGGTCGAGAGGTTCACGGGCGCGTCGCCGTTGTTCACCACGAACACCACGGGCTGCCCGGCCGTGCCCCGCACGCCGCTCACCACCCGGCGGTACGCCAGGACGGGCGCGCCGCCGTTCGGCCGCCACAGCTCCTGCTGCGCGCCGCGCGTGAGGGCCGTGTACGTGCGCCGGGCCTGCGCAAGGGCGCCGAGCCGCTCGTCCAGTGTGGACGACGCGAGTCTCGAGAAGTCCATGTCCTCACGGTTGCCCTGGCCGGTGGGGTAGTTGTAGGGGTCGCCCTCGCCCACCTGGGCGTACTCGGTGCCCTGCCACACGCTGGGCGTGCCGCGCGAGAAGTACATGGTCGACAGCGCCAGGTCGAGCCGCTCGGCCGCCTGTGCGGCGGTGCCGCCCCGGGACGTCACCTCGTTCACGAAGCGGCGCACGTCGTGGTTGTCCACGAAGGTCGTGAGTCTCGTGGCGTCCCGGTATACCCCGTCCTGCGCGAACACGTCCGCCATGCGGTCGAGGTTCCCGCCCGAGCTGCTCATCTGATCCTTGAAGGCGTAGTACAGCGCGAAGTCGAACACGCTGGGCGCGCCCAGGTCGTTCATGAAGCGCGCAAGGTACGCGGGGTTCCCATCGAACACCTCGCCGACCGACCAGAGCTTGCTGGGATCACCCGCGCCGCCCTTGGCGAAGAATTGCCGCCAGTACGCATCCGGCACGTGCTTCATGGTGTCGATCCGCAGGCCGTCGATGCCCGTTTCCTTGCGCCAGGACTCAATGAACGAATTCAGGTAGCTCGTGACCGCCGGGATGTCCTGCTTGAAGTCCGGCAGGCCCGCCAGCGGGCAGTCCGTCGTCTGGTTCGTGCTCGCGGCGCACTCGGTGTCCGTGTGGAACCACTCCGGATTCGTCTTCGTCAGGGTCGCGCCGTATCCGGCGTGGTTCACGACGACGTCCTGGATGATCCGGATGTCGTTCCGGTGTGCCGTCTTGATCAGCTCGCGGTATTCCGCCAGCGTGCCCAGGTGCGGATCGACCTTGAAGAAGTCCTCGGCCCAGTAGCCGTGGTAGCCGGCGAACAGCTTGCCGGTGTTGGGCCCGCTCGTCGGCCCGGGAATGGCCGGCACCTGCAGCACCACCGGCGTGATCCACAGCGCCGTGAACCCCATCCGTCTGAAGTAGCCCTCGTCGATTTTGGCTTTCAGGCCGGCAAAATCGCCGCCGTGCCAGCCGAGCGGATTGGCCCTGTCGGCCACGTCGCCCGCCCCCCGGTTCAGGCCGTTGTCGTTCGCTGGGTTCCCGTTGGCAAAGCGGTCGGTCATGGCGAAATAGATGGTGTCGTCCCGCCAGTCGCGGCGGTTCTCGTTGGTGGCCGCCTGGGCAGTCATGGTGCCCACCGGTGCCGGGGACTGGCTGCACGCGGCCAGAGAGACGGTGAGGAGGCCCGCGACGGGCAGACGGCAGACAGGATGGAAGCGCTTCATTTGTGGGCAACACTCCTTGGGCAGACGGATCTGTGGCGCAGGCGAATTGTCAGGCAACCACCAGTATGCCGCGTCCACCCCGGCGTGATCCATCCATGAGGACAGGCTGTCGGTTGCGTGAAGGTTGGAGCGCATGGCAGGGCGCACACTGCGCGTCCGCTGACGGTCTGGAGCCGTGCCAGCGGCCTAGCCTGCAGTATGAAAGCCACCTGGAACGGCAAGGTCATCGCCCAGTCCGACGACACCGTGGTCGTCGAGGGCAACCACTACTTCCCCGAGGGCAGCGTGGATCCCGCGTACCTGATCCCCAGCAGCACGCACACCACCTGCCCGTGGAAGGGCGAGGCCAGCTACCACACCCTGACCGTCGACGGCCAGGAGAATCGCGACGCCGCGTGGTACTACCCGCAGCCCAAGGACGCCGCGAAACAGATCGCCGGCCGGATCGCGTTCTGGAAGGGCGTGCAGGTCACGCCGGACTGACTCACAGCAGAGTTCAGAGGCAGTGAGGGCACCCCTCACTGCCTCTGAACCGAGCGAAGCGAGTCCCTGACATGACAGCGGCCTCCGTGGAGCCCTGGGTCATCTCTTCAGCCCCTGGAGGGAACTGCACGCCGCTGTCAGAGGACGTCGGCAGGGGTGTCGGTCGGCCCGGCCGGGCGATGGCTGGCCAGTTTCGCCCGGTTGCCACCGCCGGCGCGCAGGTCATCCAGCGCATCCTGTGCGCCGGCCAGCAGCGCCAGTCCGTCGTGTTCGCCGCCGTATACCGCCACCCCGACACTGACCGACACGTTCACGCCGTCGAGCGGCCGGGACGCCACCCGCAGACGCAGGCGTTCACACGCCGCCCGCGCCGCCCGCTCGTCGGGCACCCGCACCAGCGCTGCGAATTCCGACGGCCCCAGACGGGCCAGGGCGTCGCCGTCCCGCAGGGCACCCTCCAGCACGCGGGCCACGTGCGCCATGACACACCCGGCGAAGGCCTCGCCGCGGGTGGCTTCCAGCTGCCGGTGCTGATCGACCTCGATCACGGCCACGGCCAGCCCCTCCAGCTGTCGGGCGGAGGCCTGCCGCAGCCAGCGCCGGGTGGCCCGGCCGTCGAGCAGACCCGTCAGGCTGTCGCCCAGGCCGGTCAGATCCGTGCCCAGGCGCTGCACGCGCAACTCGCGCCTCAGGCGCGCCACCCCGGACCGCTGACCGGCGAGGGCCGCCAGCGATGCCAGCAGGATCTGCACGAGCAGATTCCCGTGGCCGGAGGTCGCCAGACCGGGATCGAGCAGGCCAGCGGTCAGCAGGAGCAGCACGAACGCTCCCAGCGCGGCCTGACTCGCCAGCCGGCCCGCGTCGCGGCCGAGCATCCACAGGTGGCCGCTCAGCAGCACCGGCACCCACGGGCCACACGCGGCGAGCGCCCCCGTCGATGCCGGGTGGGGATCGAAGAGGATGAATCCCACCCGGCCCAGAACCCACAGCCACAGGCCGCCCAGCAGCACCCACAACAGCCGTTCCAGCGGCCAGCGCCCCAGCAGCAGCGCCACGAACACGCCGGCCATCAGGGCCCACACGGCGGGAATCGCCGCACGCTCGAAGACGTCGAGCTGCCCGTCGAGCCACGTCGGTACCAGTGCCAGTGCCCCCAGGGGCAGGCCGAGCAGATAGAGCTCCCGGCGGGTCATGACGCCGGCCAGCATCGGCCAGCCCGCAGTGCGGGGCCGATCCGGCAGGATCGGGGGCGTCAGGGTGACACGGTCACGCATCTCAGCTGGCAGTGGATCACGGGACATATCACATTCCTCATACAGGCGGGCCGGCCCGGATCCGCTCAACGTGCCTCCAGCAGCGCATCCTTCCCTCCACGGCCAGGGCGACCCCGCTACTCTGGGGATCATGTCCCCCCGCCGCTTCCGTGTGATCGCCGTCCAGCCGCAGTGGCATGCGGCAGACTTCACCAGCGCCCGAGCGTTCCGGGCCTGGCTGCGCCGCCAGTTCGAGGCGGCCCGCCCGGAGATGTCCCGCGACCGGCCGACCCTGGTCGTCCTGACCGAGTTGAATGGTCTGCCGCTGGTGCTGCGCGGCGGTGGGTGGGCCCTGGGGCTGCGCACCCTGGAACGGGTGGCGATGGCCCTGTTCCTCGCCCGGCTGCCACGCACCCTGCCGGTGCTGCTGCGTGAGCGCGTGTCTCCCGTGCGGGCCCTGCAACTCGCGGACAGTGACGCCAACACGCGGCTGTACCTGCACACCTGCCGCGATCTGGCCCGTGAGTACGGTGTGTACGTGTGTTGTGGCAGCGCTCCCACGCCGCGCTACCGCCTCCAGGATGGTCGGTTGCGCCGTGAGCCGGGTGTCCTCACCAACCAGAGTGTGATCCTGGATCCGGACGGTGCCCTGGTCGGCACGGCAGACAAGGTCTACCTGACCCCGGATGAGGAGACCGGCGGCGTCGACCTGAGCGCCGGCGTCCTGGAGGCGTTGCGCGTCTTTCCCACGCCGGTCGGTGACCTGGGCGTGGCGATCAGTCTGGACGCCTTTCGCCCGGATGTGATCGGGGCACTGGACGCTCAGGGCTGCACCGTGCTCCTGCAGCCCGACGCGAACGGCGCCTCATGGACGGCGCTGGAGGGGCTCGCGCCGGATCCCGCGAACCGGCGCGACCAGCCGCTGGCGTGGCTGGAGTCCAGCTGGGCGGTCACCGCGCGCGGTGGGCAGATCCGCTACGCCGTGAACCCCATGGTTGTGGGCAACCTGCTCGACCTGACGTTCGACGGACAGAGCGCCATCACCGGCCCGGCCGACGAGGCCCCGGCACTCCGCAGCTATGTGATGACCCCGCCCCGCCCCGGTTTTCTCGCCCTAGCGCCGTGGGTCGAGGATGGCCCTCCCGAGCACCTCCGGTCGCTCGGCCAGCACCTCGCGGCCCACAGCGGCCACCCGCGCGAGAACGCCTACCACACGGCCGTCCTGCACGCGGATCTGACGCTTCCGGCAGTGAGTCGGCCGCTGCCAGAGCGCACGCCACACGAACACGCGCTGCAGGCCCTGCTGGCCGACGCTGTCCTGCCCACGCGACGCGTGCCGTGGGGGCTGCTCGGTCTGGGAGCGCTGGTGTACGCGTGGTGGCGCAAGCGTTGACAACGTCGGGGGTCGTGCCTATACTTCCCTTCGCACTTCCGCAGCCCCCTGCTGTCGTGCGCCCGCCAGACCTGGGGGGTTGGCCGAGTGGTTGAAGGCAACGGTCTTGAAAACCGTAGTAGGGCAACCTACCGGGGGTTCGAATCCCTCACCCCTCGCCACACACGGCCACACATGACAATCCGGTGCTCCATCACGGAGAGATGGGTGAGCGGCTTAAACCAAGCGTTTGCTAAACGCTCGTAGGGGTTATACCCTACCGCGAGTTCGAATCTCGCTCTCTCCGCCAAGCACCACCGTACGGATGTGCCCGTAGCTCAGCTGGATAGAGCGTCTGACTACGGATCAGAAGGCCAGGGGTTCGAATCCCTTCGGGCACACCACAGAAACCCACGTCTTAGACGTGGGTTTTCTCTTTGTGGCATATGCACTATTCGGCGCGTGTGCAGTAGCGTGTGCAATAGGAGCATGGAGCTGTGCCAGAAATCCATGCCGTGGCCTCCGGTGAACAGTCGAAGTCAGGAAAGCGGGATGGGATTGGTGATCGAGACGGATCATCCCCACACCCGTGGGGAACGCGTCGGCCTGATCGGGCATTTCGTCGCGCCGCAGCCGCGCCAGCGAGGTCTGCGCGACCGGATGGCTGACGCCCAGCTGGAACGGCGTCCCGCTGCACCCGCAGATCCGCGCCACCACCGTGCTCACCTCCAGAAACTCGTCGTCGTCCTGGGTGTGGAACTCGCCGGCCGTGCCGTTGGTGTACACACCGTCCACGCCCGCGGCGACGAGCGCCTGCACCTGACGTTCCAGGGCGGCATAGTCGACGGTGTCATTCTCCCGGACAGGGAGCAGCACGGTGACCCACGTGCTGTGGATACCATCGGCCGTCAGCGCGGTCATGCCGGCGTGAGCAGGCCCTCGGCCCGGAGGATCGCCTGCACGCGGTGCGTCTCGGTGGCGTCCAGCGGGGCGTTCGGGCGGTGCATGTGGTGGGTGGGGATCAGCCCCAGCAGCTTCATGGCGGTCTTGAAGCCGCCCACGCCGGATGCGCCGGGACTGGTGCGCGGCGTGCCCTGGAGGGCGACGCCGAAGAGCCGGATCAGGCGCTCCTGAATCCGCCGGGCCTCCCGCCAGTCCTCGCGGCAGGCGGCCTCGTACAGCGCGACGTAGCCTGCGGGGTCGACGTTGCCCAGGCCCGGCACGCAGCCGTGTGCGCCCACCAGCAGGGCCGTGTCGACCATCAGCTCGGAGCCGGTGAACAGCCGGAAGCCCAGGTCGTCCGCACACGCCCGGGCGAGCAGGCGGAAGTTCGTGTCGTCGCCGCTGCTGTCCTTCAGGCCGGTGATCACGCCCTCGCGGCGCAGCGTGACGATGGTGTCGCGCTCGAGCTTCACATGGACGCACACGGGAATGTCGTACGCCAGGATCGGCAGGGGCACGGCCGCCTGCACGGCGCGGAAGTGCTCCACGATCTCCGGCTGGCTGGTGCGCGTGTAGAAGGGGGCCGTGACGACCAGGCCGTCTATGCCGGCGGCCAGGGCGTCGCGGGCGTGCGCGATGACGCGGTCTGTGGTGGGGTCGATCACGCCCGCCAGCAGGGGCACGTGGCCGGCCACCTCGTCCGCCGCGATGCGCAGCACCTCGCGCCGCTGGGGGGCGTCCATGAAGACGACCTCGCTGGTGGAGCCCAGCAGGAACAGGCCGTGCACGCCGCCGGCGAGCAGGTGACGCAGCACGCGCCTCAGCGCGGGTTCGTCCACCTGGAAGTCGGGCGTCAGTGGCGTGACGACGGGCGGGATGATGCCGTGGAGCTGGGTCAGGTCGTGCTGGGTCATGGAGGCCTCGGGGAGAAGGAAGGGCGAGAGGGCGGTACGGTCACGGCCGGCACGTCACGGTCGGCTCTTGGGGTCGAGGGCGTCGCGCAGGCCGTCTCCCAGGAAGTTTGTGGCGAGCACCGTGATCAGGATCAGTGCCCCGGCCGGCATCCACTGCCATGGGTACGCCTCCAGAATCGTGAGTTCGCGCGCGGTGCTCAGCAGGTTGCCCCAGCTCGCCTGCGGCGGCTGTACCCCCAGGCCGAGGAAGCTCAGGCCTGCCTCGGTCAGGATGGCGCTCGCCACCCCCAGGCTGAAGAACACGACCAGCACGTCCAGCACGTTCGGCAGGGCGTGCCGCAGCAGGATGCGCCGGTCGGAGGCTCCCAGCGCCGTGGCGGCGGCGATGAACTCCAGTTCCCGCACCGACAGCAGCTTGGCGCGCACCAGCCGCGCGGCCAGCGGCCAGCCCAGCAGCCCGATGATGACGATGGTCTTGTCCAGGCCGGGGCCGATGATCGCGGCGAGGGTGAGCAGCACGATGATGCTGGGGAAGGTCATGACGACGTCGACGAAGCGCATGATCACGTTGTCCACCCACCCGCCGAAGAACCCGGCGAGCGCCCCGAGCGTGGTGCCGACTGCGACGGAGATCAGGGTGCTGAACAGGCCCACCATCAGCGAGACGCGGCCGGCCGCGACGGTGCGCGCGAAGACATCCCGCCCGGTCTGATCCGTGCCCAGCCAGTGCCGTGCGCCCGGCCCCTGGTTGCGGGCGAGCAGGTCGATGTCGTCGGGTCTGAACGGCGCGAGGATCGGCCCGAGCAGCACCAGCAGGACGACCGCGCCGAGCAGGATCAGGCCCACGACCGCGAGGCGGTGCCTGAGGAAGCGGCCCATGGCCAGCCGGGTTGGGGTTCGGGCCAGGGGAGACACAGTGAGGGCGGCTGTCATGACGTGACCTCCGGGGAGAGGACGAGCGGGGAGGAGCAGGGCTGGGCAGGGTCGGCGGGCGTCACGAGTACCGGATCCGGGGGTCGATCACGCCGTACAGCACGTCGGTGACGAGGTTGGCCAGGAGGATCACGGCGGCCAGCACCAGCGTCGTGCCCATGATCATCGGGTAGTCGCGCGCGTCGATCGCGTCTAGGTACAGCTGCCCGGTGCCGGGCCACGAGAAGATGCTCTCGAGGAACACCGCCCCGCCGATCAGGTTGGCGGTGTTCGCCCCGATCACGGTGACCACGGGAATCAGGGCGTTGCGCAGCACATGCTTGCTGATGACCCGCCGGGCCGTGACGCCCTTCGCGCTGGCGGTCCGCACGAAGTCCTGCGTGATCACCTCCAGCACGCTGGAGCGCGTGTAGCGCATCAGGGTGGCGACGTACGTGACCGACAGGATCAGGGCGGGCAGCACGAGGTGCCGCAGGATGTCGGCGGCGCTGCCATCGCCCGGCGTCTGGTACCCGCCGGCGGGAAACCAGCCCAGCTTCAGGACGAACACGTACATGCCCACCAGCCCGGCCAGGAACGCGGGCGTGGAGATCCCCAGGAAGGCCAGCACCGTCAGGGCGGTGTCGAGCGCCGTGTAGCGCCGCACCGCCGCGATCACCCCGAACAGCACGCCCAGCACGATGCCCACGGTCATGCCCAGGCCCATCATCATCAGGGTGGGCGGCAGGCGGCGCGCGATCTCGGCGGCGACGGGCTCGCCGTTCTTGATGCGGTAGCCCAGGTTGCCCTGCGCCGCCTCGCCGAGCCAGCGCAGGTACTGGACAGGTGTGGGCTGGTCGAGCCCGAGTTGCGCCTTGATGCTCTGACGCTGCTCGGCCGTGACGACCGTATCCTGCGGGATGTAGGCGTCCAGCGGATCGCCCGGCGTGAACTGCAGCAGCGTGAAGATGATGACCGTGATGACGAGCAGCAGCGGCACGCTGGTCGCCAGGCGGCGCAGGACATACGTGCCCACGGCTCAGCGCTCCGCCCGTCCGGGCGCTACTTGATGTCCCACAGCTGCGCCTGGTCGTTGTAGCGCCCGCCACCCGGCGCGGGCGTCCACACGAAGTTCACGAGCCTGCTGCTGGCCCCGCCGAAGCGTTTGGCCGTCCACAGCACATCCCACGGAAGCTGCTGGTTTACGAGCGTGCACATGGTCTGGTAGGCCTTGGTGCGCGCGGCGGGTGCGGCGGATTCCTGGCCCTGCTCGAACAGCCGGTTCAGCGCCGGGACGCTGACCTTCATGCGGTTCACGCCGTTCGGCGGGATGAAGTCCGAGTGCAGGCTGGGGTACAGCGTGTCGGGATCCGGGCCGTTGCCGATGCCGGCGTACACCATGCTGAAGCTGCTGCCGGCGGTCGTCTGGTTGTACGTGGGGACGTCCACGAAGCGCGGCGTGATCCTGAACCCGACCTGCGCGAGCATCTGCTGGATCGTGACCAGCACGTCCTTGCTCAGCTGGTCGCCGTAGTACGTCATGACCTCCACGGTCTGGTTGCCGTTCCATCCGGCCGCCTGGAGCAGCTGGCGGGCCTTGGCGGGATCGTAGGCGTAGGTGTTCACGCCCTTGGGCACATAGCGGGCGTTCGTGACCGGGCAGTTCGCCAGTTCCGCGCCGCCGCCGTACAGCTGCTTGACGATGGTCGTCCGGTCGATGGCGTGCAGAAGCGCCTGGCGCACCCGCACGTCCTTGAACAGGGGGGCGGCGTTGTTGAAGCCCAGGTAGTTCGCG
Source organism: Deinococcus sp. AB2017081 (assembly GCF_034440735.1). NCBI lineage: Bacteria > Thermotogati > Deinococcota > Deinococci > Deinococcales > Deinococcaceae > Deinococcus > Deinococcus sp. AB2017081. Next base: position 559,342 of record NZ_CP140098.1, read on the forward strand.
ACCTGCGACGGCCCGCTGAGGATGCTCACGGCGCTGCCGGTGAAGCTCCTGGTGTCGTCCAGCGTCAGGTAGGTGAAGTCGATGTCGCCGCTCTTGAGGGCCAGGACGGCGGCGGCCTGTTCCTTGAAGTAGCGGTTCACGAGCCGGTCGACCTTGGGCCGACCCCGGAAATACGTGGGATTCGCCGTGAGCTCGTTGTACTGATCCGGCACGAGCCGGCCCCATCGGAAGGGCCCGGTGCCGACCGGACTGGTGCGCCACCACGCCGAGGTGCGCAGATCCCTGGCGGGTATCTTCGAGAGGGGCGCGGCCGGCAGGATCATGAAGTTCGTCAGGGCGTCGAGCAGCGCCGCGTTGGGCTTGCTGAGGGTCAGCACGACCGTCCGGGCATTGGGGGTCTGGATTGTGGTGATGTTCCCGAACTTCGCGGCGAAGGCGCTCCCGGAGTCCGGGTTGTTGGCGAGTTCGATGCTGAACTTCACGTCCTTCGAGGTGAAGGCACTGCCGTCGTGCCACTTCACGCCGTCCCTCAGGATGAACGTGTACTTCTTCCCGCCATCGGCGATCACCCACGAGCTGGCCAGGTCGCCGCTGACCTTCTTGAAGCCCACGTCGTAGAGCACCAGCGTGGAATAGATCTTGTTCAGCCACGTGAAGCCGGCCGTGTTGGTCAGCGGGTTGAACTGCTGGGCCGCGCCCCCCGGCCCCTGGTCGAAGGCGCCGGTGATGACCTTGTCGGCGCCGGCGGTGCCGAGCGTGAACGCGAGGGCGAGGCTGACGAGGGTGCGTCTGAACATGGCGTCCTCCTGGGGGAGCGTCGAGCGGTGGGGTGCGGGGTCAGAACGGGGTGCGGCTCGGGGGCCGCGGCAGGATGTCGGTCACGACCGGCGGTTCGCCGTCGCCGCTGCCGAGGCGTTCCTGGATCTGCCGGAAGTGTTCGCGCATGGCGTCGCCCGAGCGCGCGACATTGCCCTCGCGTAGGGCCTGCACGATATCCAGGTGATCCTGCGCAGTCTTCTGCATGTTCCAGTGGGTGACGCCGGTGGTGCCGTGCAGGCGGCGGAAGACCTCCCAGAACAGGTCGACCAGGCGGGTCAGGAATTGGTTTTGCAGGGGGCCGTAGAGCGTCAGGTGGAACTCGCGGTCTTCGTCGGCGAAGGTCTCGCCGGCACGCGCCCGGTCCATCATCCGCTGTGCCAGGTGCTGCAGGTGGTCGAGCTGCGCGGGCGTGGCCTGGGTGGCCACCGTGCCGATCAGCCCCTCTTCCAGCGCGGTGCGCACCTGCAGCAGATCGCGCAGGGACTTGCCGTCGGCGGCGAAGGAGTAGGGGAGGTTCTCGAAGATGCTGTCGAAGGTGAAGGTCTTGACGTACAGCCCCTCGCCGTGGCGGGCCTCCAGGATGCCGACGGCCTCCAGGGTCTTGACCCCCTCTCGCAGCGACAGGCGGCTCATGCCCATGTCGCGGGCGAGCTGGCCCTCGGAGGGGAGGGGGTCGCCGGGCTGCAGGCGGTGCTCCTCGATGTAGCGCTTGATGGCGATCTGGGCCTGACGGTAGGCCGGAACTTTGGCGGTCATGCCACCTCCCTGGGAGTGTCGGATCGCAGTCGATCTGACATCAGATATCTGATAAGTGAACTGAGGATAGGGGGATCGGGTGCGGCCGTCAAGGCCGTGGGGTCGCCACGGCATGATGCCCTCCTCACACGTGTGTTCACCACGCCGGACTCCATCGCGCCGCTGTATTGCAGAGACGTCGGCAAGCAGTTCTTGGCGGATCTGCCGCCGGCCCGCATGAACAAGATGATCGACAATACCGGCCTGCGCCCCTGGACGCCGCACACCATCAACAGCGCCGACGACCTAGACGCGGCATTGCAGGTCGTGCGCCAGCAGGGCTACGCTGTGGACGACGAGGAGCGCGAGATCGGCGTGCGCTGCCTGTTCACGCCCATCCTCTCGGACACGGTGGTCGTCACCGATGGTGGCGCGGAGAGCCTGAGCCTGTACCCGCGCGATCTGGCGGCCCTGGTGATTCCAGTGTGAGCCAGACAGCACAACCTCATCCCCCGCCCCTCTATGGCCGAGATGACCGAATTCACGTGTGGTGACTCGGTGACGTGAGCCAGGGAATGATCGCAGGCGGAACAGGTGCGTTGGGGGAACGGTCAGGGTCATCTTGACAACCCTCCGATCCATTCTGATAATACGCATAATCAAATCATTCCCTGGAGGATGTCATGTCCCGTACCGGTCTGCTGCTCAGCGTGTCCGCCCTGCTTCTGTCGTCCGCCGCCTCCGCTCAGACCAGCCTGCGTTTCTCCACATGGGCCGGCGGTGACGGCCTCGCCCTGCTCCAGCAGCTCGCCCAGGAGTATGGGGCCCAGACCCCCGGCGTGAAGGTCAGCGTGGAGGTCACACCCTTCGCGGACTACGCGAGGAAGGTCGCGGTGCAGCTCGCGTCCGGCGACGGCCCGGACATCGGGTGGCTCGCCGAGGCCAACGTACCCACCTTCCTTGCCAGCCGCTCGCTGCGCGACCTCGCGGCCTTACGGACGGATCAGAGCTTCAACGTCGCGGACTTCCCGACCAGTGCCCTGTCGCTGTGGACGCAGGGCAGGGCGCTGTACGGCGTGCCGTTCTCGAACTCGCCCTCGGTGCTCTTCTACAACAAAGACCTCTTCCGGCAGGCGGGCGTCGCAGATCCGATGGCGCAGTACGCCAAGGGCACGTGGACATACACGTCCTTCCGCACGGCCGCAAAGACCATCAAGGACAAGACGGGTGCGTACGGCGCACGCATCATGCGGCTGGACATCAAGGCGTGGAACAGCGGCACCCTGCCGGTGCTGTGGTCGAACGGCGGCAATGCCTTTGACGCGAAGCTGAAGTGTGCCCTGAACACGCCCGCCAGCGTGCAGGCCTTCCAGCTCATGCACGACATGACCTTCAGGGATCAGTCGGTGCCGCGTCCCGGTGACCAGACGACCTTCCAGGGCGGCAAGCTTGGGATGTACGTGGACAACGTCAGTTTCAGTGCCCAGCTCAGGGACGCGCCCTTCAAGTGGGGGGTGGCCCCGATGCCCAGAGGCAGCACGGGCCGGGTCACGCAGCTCGGGCAGGCCGGGTATGTGGTCTTCGCAAAGTCCGCCCACCCGGCCGAGGCGCAGGCCTTCCTGAAGTTCCTGGCGTCTCCGGCCGTGATGGCCCGCACTGCGAAGTTCTTCCCGCCGCCCCGGAAGAGCGTGCTGAACAGCGCCGCGTACCTGGGCAGCAACCCGGCGATTCCCGCCGCCGACGTCAAGACCGCTCTGGTCAGCCAGCTCGGTAGCGCCCGCGTCTTCAAGACCGGAGAGAACTACCTGCGCGCGGGTGACGTCATCGCCGGCGGTCTGGAGCGGCTGTACCAGCCGGGCGCGAACGTGGGCAGCGTCCTGAACGACATCTGCCGGCAGGTGGACAGCCTATGATGGGCGCGGCACGCCCGGGCCGGCCGGCCCTGCGGCGTGCCCAGCGCGAGGCGCTGATGGGCGTGTTGTTCGCCGCGCCCTTCGCGCTGGGGATGCTGCTCGTCGTCGTTCTGCCACTGCTGGGCGTGATCGGCATCTCGTTGACGCAGTGGTCGCTGCTCGACGCGCCGCGCTGGGTGGGTCTGCACAACTATGCGCGCCTCGCCGCCGATCCGGCTTTCCTGCGCAGCGCCGGCGTGACGGCCGCGTTCACCGCTGGCATTCTGGTGCTCAACATCAGCGTGGCGCTGGCCCTGGCGACGCTGCTCAACGCGAAACTGCGCGGCATCGGGGTGTTCCGCACCATCATCTTCTCCCCGGTCGTGATGCCGGTCGTCGCGTGGGCGCTCGTGTGGAAATTCCTGCTGCAGCCCGACGGCACCGTGAATGCCGGGCTGTCGCGGCTCGGGGCCGGCGACGCGAACCTGCTGTTCACGCCCGGCACGGCCCTGTGGACGGTCGTGGTCATTGAAGTCATCAAGGCGGTGGGTCTGAATGCCGTGATCTTCCTCAGTGCCCTCCAGGGCGTCCCCCCGGAACTGCACGAGGCCGCCCGGCTCGACGGCGCGAGTCCGTGGCAGGTCTTCCGGCACATCACCCTGCCACTGATCTCCCCGACCTTCTTCCTGGTGTTCATCGTCACGTTGATCGGGGCGCTGAAGCTCTTCACGCCGGTGTACGTGCTGACCGGGGGCGGCCCGGCGGACGCGACCACCACGCTGATCGTGTACATGTTCAAGCAGGGCTTCCAGTTCTTCGAGTTCGGGTATGCGAGCGCAGTCGCGACCGTGCTGTTCGTGATCGTCCTGGCGCTGACCGTAGCCCAGTGGTCGCTGCGCCGCCGGCTGGTGTTCTATGAGAGCTGAGCGCGCGCCCCGCTGGTCGTGGGCGCTGTACGCGCTGCTGATCCTCGTCAGCCTGCCGTTTCTGCTCCCGTTGCTGTGGCTGCTGTTGTCGGCCTTCAAGACCAGCGCGGCGATCTTCTCCTCGCCCTTTGACCTTGATCCCGCCCGGCTGAGCGCCGCGAATTTTCGTCAGGTGTTCGCCGAGTATCCGTTTGCCCGGCAGTACTTCAACAGCGTCTACATCGCCGCGCTGGTCGTGCCCCTCACCATGGGGCTCTCCGCGCTGGCCGGGTACGCCTTCGCGCGGCTGCGCTTCCCCGGCCGGGACGCGGTGTTCATCCTGACGCTCGTCGCCATGATGGTGCCCAGCGAACTCACGGCGGTGCCGCAGTTCGTAGTCTTCAGCCGCCTGGGCCTCACCAATTCCCACCTTCCGGTGATCGTCACGCAGATCTTCAGCGCCACTGGCGCGCTCGCGGTCTTCCTGATGCGCCAGCATTTCATCACGCTGCCCCCGGAACTCGACGACGCCGGCCGGGTCGATGGCCTGGGCACCCTGGGCGTGTTCCGGCACATCATGCTGCCCCTGTCGCGGCCCGCGCTGGCCACGGTGGCGATCTTCGCGGTGCTGAACTCATGGAACGACTATTTCAACCCGCTGATCTACCTCAGCCGCGAGGGGCTGCTGACCCTGCCGCTGGCGCTCCAGCGCTTCACGGATCCGCTTGGCGGCGTGTACTGGAACCTCACGCTCGCCGGCGGCGTGCTCGTCGCCCTGCCGGTGCTCCTCACCTTCCTCCTCGCGCAGCGGCAGTTCATCGAGAGCCTCGCCGCCAGCGGCACCAAAGGCTGATTCCATGCCAGACACCCACACAGACATCCTGATCATCGGCGGCGGCACCGGCGGCGTCGCCGCGGCCCTCGCTGCCCTGCGCCTGGGCCGGCGCGTCCTCATGACCGAGGAAACGGACTGGATCGGCGGGCAGCTCACCTCCCAGGCCGTCCCGCCCGACGAGGGCGTCTGGATCGAGGAGGTGGGCTGCACCGCGAGTTACCGCGCCTTCAGGGGCGGGGTGCGGGCGTACTACCGCCAGCACTACCCGCTGCGGCCCGAGTCGATGGCCGAGCGCGACCTGAATCCCGGCGCGGGCACGGTGAGCCGCCTGTGCCACGAACCGCGCGTGGCGCTGGCGGTGCTGGAGGCCATGCTCGCCCCGTACCGAGCGAACCGGCAGCTCGACGTGTGGCTGGACACCCGGCCAGTGGCGGTCGAGATGGACGGCGACCGCGTGGCCGCCGTCACGGTGGAGAACCTCCGCACCGGGGAGCGGTCAATCCTCACAGCGCCGTATGTACTCGACGCCACGGAGATGGGCGAGCTGCTGGAACTCGGGAACATCGAGAGCGTCATCGGGGCCGAGGGGCAGGATCAGACCGGCGAGCCGCACGCGCTGCCCGAGGCCGACCCCCTGAACCAGCAGGCGATCAGCTGGTGTTTCGCGATGGATCACCTGGAGGGCGAGGATCACACCATCGACAAGCCCGGCGGTTACGATTTCTGGCGCGAGTACCAGGCCCCCTTCTGGCCGGACAGGCAACTGAGCTGGACGCTGTGCCATCCCATCACGCACCGCGCCGTGTACCGTGACCTGTTCGGCAATCCCGATGAGACCCCGCACGGCGGCGACCTGTGGCACTTCCGGCGCATCTTCGCCCGGCGGCACTACCCCGAGGGCCGCTATGCCAGCGACATCACGCTCGTGAACTGGCCGCAGATCGACTACTGGCTGGGGCCGGTGCTCGGCGTCAGCGAGGAGGAGAAGGCGAGGCACCTCGCCGGGGCCCGCGACCTGAGCCTGAGCCTGCTGTACTGGATGCAGACGGAGGCCCCCCGCCACGACGGCCCCGGTCACGGCTACCCGGGCCTGCGCCTGCGCGGCGACGTGACCGGCACCACCGACGGGCTCGCCAAGGCCATCTACGTCCGCGAGTCCCGCCGCATCCGCGCGCAGTTCACGGTGCTTGAGCAGATGGTCGGCGTGGACGCCCGCGCCGGCCTGCAGGGCGCCGAGCCGTTCCCAGACACCGTCGGCATCGGGCAGTACCGCATCGACCTGCACCCCTCGACCCGTGGACGCAACTACGTGGATGTGGCGTCCTGGCCCTTCCAGATCCCGCTCGGTGCCCTGATCCCGGTGCGCGTGGAAAACCTGCTGCCGGCCGCCAAGAACCTCGGGGTCACGCACATCACCAACGGCTGCTACCGCCTGCATCCCGTCGAGTGGAACATCGGCGAGGCCGCCGGAGCGCTGGCGGCGCACGCCCTGAACGCGGGCCTGACCCCGGCGCAGGTGTACCACTCGCCCGACCTGCTGAGCGACTTCCAGCGTCTGCTGGAGCGCGACCTGGGCGTCGAGCTCCACTGGCCCGACGCGCAGCGGCTCACCCCCTCGCCGGGGTTCTAGGATACGGAGGTGGCCCCCCCATCCCGCAAAGGCCCCACCCAGCGCGAGGTCGCCCGGCTTGCCGGCGTGTCGCAGGCCGCCGTGTCCCAGGTGCTCAACGGCGGCGAGGGTGGCATCCGCATCCCGGACGCCACCCGGCAGCGCGTCCTGCAGGCCATGCAGGACGTCGGCTACGTGCCCAACGTGGCCGCGCGTCGCCTTGCCGGAGGCCGCAACCGCATTCTCGGGGTGTTCACCTACGAGCCGGTGTTTCCGACCAGCACGCGGGACTTCTTCACGCCCTTTCTGGAGGGCATTGAGGAGGCCGCCGCCGAACTCGACTACGACCTGCTGCTGCACACCCGCCCCGCCCCGCAGGGGGGCCGCCGGGCGGTATACCACGACGGCGCCAGCCGCCTGCGCCTCGCGGACGGCACGGTCATGCTCGGTCTGCTCGACGACGACCGGCGCGGCGACCTGGCCCAGCTGATCGGCAGCGGCCACCCGACGGTGTTCATCGGGCGCCGCGACCTGCCCGGTCAGGAGCTGCCGTACGTCACGGCGGATTACACCGCGGCGACCGCCGGGGCGTGTGAGGCCCTGCTGGATCGCGGCCACGAGCGCACCCTCTACCTCGGCACGCTGACCCGCCATGAATCCGCCGTCGACCGTGAACTCGGGTACCGCCGCGCCATGGGCCGCACCCCGGCGGCCGGACAGGTGGAGCGCGTCGACGTCGTCACCCCGGACGTGGTGTCCAGGGCGCTGCGTGCCGGCGTGACGGGCGTGCTGTGCGAGAACGAACGCCTCACCGCGCAGTGGATTGCGGCCGCCGACACGCTGGGCGTCGGCTGGCCGCAGGACTACGGCTTCGCGGTGCTCGGCGATCCCATCTACCAGAGTGACCTGCCGGCCGGGTGGGCGCACGTGACCATCCCCCGGCTGGAGATGGGACGGCACGCGGTGAGACTGCTGGCGAACCTCCTGTCCGGGCATCCTGCCGAGTCCCGTACCCTGCCCTGCCAGTGGGTGCCGGGAACGTCGCTGGGAGGACGGCCCCGGACAGAGTGATCGCCGCGTTCCTCTGAAGGCCGGGGGACGACGACTGGCGGCGACCCCTTCGGCGGGCTGGTCAAGGAATGACGAGATCCTCTAGGGCACGCGGGTACGAGGTCAGGATCTCCATGCCGGAGGCCGTGATCAGGATGGTGTCCGAGTGCCGGAACCCGCCTAGGCCCGGCACGTACAGGCCCGGCTCGACGCTGAGCACCATGCCGGGTTCCAGCACACGTGAATCGCCCCGGTCGAGGAACGGCGCCTCGTGGATGCGCTGCCCGAGCCCGTGCCCGACGTGATGCCGCCAGTACGGCTGCAGGCCTTCCCGGTCGACGTAGGCCAGCACGGCGAGATCCACGCTCGCGCAGGTCGCGCCGGGCCGCAGCGCCTCGAAGGCGATGTCCTGCAGCGCGAGCATGTGAGCGAAGAAGGCACGCTGCTCGGCGCTGGGCTCCCCCATGACCATGGTGCGTTCCAGCTCGCTCAGGTACCCGCCGACCCCGGCCCCCGCCCCGGTCACGAGCGTGTCGCCGGCCTGGAACCGCACGCCGCTGGTCATGGCGTGGGGCAGCGCACTGGCCGCCCCGATCTGCCCGCGGTACAGCGCCACCGCGCCGCTGAGCCAGCGGTTCGGGGTGCGGCGCTGCTCACCGATGGCGGCCACCATCGCAGCGGTCGCCTCCCGGGTCGCCTGCCCCTCCACGTCCGTCTCACTCGCGCCGACCTGCGTGTACTGCTGCAGCAGCCGGTGGGCATGGTCGCCCCAGCGGACGCTCTCGCGGATCAGGGCCAGTTCCGCCGGGGACTTCAGGGCCATCTGCGCGTCGAGGTGTGGCGAGACCCGCCGGACGACCGCGTCCGGCATCACCTCGCTGACCGGCGGGCCGCTGTAGCCCATCACCGCCGGGTACCCGTCGTGATCCACGCCGATCCGGGCGTGGCCCAGCCCCAGGGCCCGCAGGTGGGCAGCCAGCACCTCCATGGGGTGGGTCTCTCCGGGGTACTCGGGGTAGTCCACGACCTGTTCGGTCTCGGCGAAGGTCTGCGCGTGCTCCCGCTCCAGGCGGGGCACGAACAGGTGCCGCTCCCCACCGGGCAGGATGACCAGCGCGATGGGCCGCTCCGTCGCGTGGAAGGCGAACCCCGCGTAGTACTGGATGAACTGGTCATCGAACAGCACGGCCGCGTCCGTGCGCGGAGGCAGGTGGTTGAACACGGTGGCGGCGCGCTGGGCGCGCTCCTCACGGCTGATCGGCGGAACGGGCGTGTCCGGGCTGGTGGTCATGCGGGCGCGGGAGCCGGCACGTGCCGCGCCAGGAAGTCCCGAACCACGCCCAGGTACCGCTCCTGCTCCTCCATGTGGGGCGAGTGGCCGCTGTGCTCGAAGACCACGAACTCATTGTTGGGCAGGCCCGCCGCGAGTTCCTCGGAGGCCTCCAGCGGCGTGATCCAGTCCTCACGGCCGACCGTGACGAGCACCGGCACCTGGATCTCGTTCAGGCGGCCGGTCAGGTCGTAGTCCGGCTGGTTGCGGCTGAACGCCCAGTTGTGCGTCTCGTACCGGAACGGGATCCGGGCGAGCCGCTCGGCCTCGGCGGCGGGGTCGCGCTCGACGGTGTAGAGCGGCTGGATCATGCCGAAGCTCTCGCGGAACTCGTCGTTGCTGGCGACCCGACCGCCAAACAGGCGCTCCAGGCGCTCCTGATCCATGGGAAAGCCGCTGCCCATGGCGCGTTCCATGCTGGTGCCCTGGAAGCGGTTGCTGGCGGCGGTGTCACGCAGGATCACGGCGTGCAGGGCGTCCGGGTGGGCCAGCGCGTATTCCAGCGCCAGAAAGCCGCCGTAGCTGCCGCCCAGCACGACGATCTTCCCGAGCCCCAGCTCCTCGCGCAGCGCCTCGAGGTCGGCCACGAACTGCGCGTGCGAGTACGGCTCGCCGGCGTCCGAGTCGCCGTTGCCGCGCTGGTCGTAGCTGATCAGGCGGTAGGTGTCGGTCAGCGGCTGGAACGCGGCCCAGTCCCCGGCGCGGCTCCCCATGCCCGGCCCGCCGTGTAGCGTCACGATGGCCGTGCCGTGGCCGCCGTCCTCGTACACGAGCGTCACGCCATTGACGGTGACCGACTTGCTCACCGGTACCACGCGGCCTTCAGCACGCGCATGATGTTCCCGCCCACGGCCTTGCCGATGTCCTCGTCGCTGTAGCCGTGCTTCACCAGCCAGCGCACGATGTTCGGGAAGGCCTCGGCGGGACTTTCGATGCCGTCCACGTACGCGACCTTCTCGTAGCTCAGGTGCCCGCGGGACGCGCCGATCGACAGCGCCTCGGTCAGGGCATTGTGCAGGCCGACGTGATCCCCGAACAGCACGTCCGGGCCGAACGCGACGTGGTCGATCCCGACGAGGTTCACGCAGTACTCGAAGTGCTCCATGAACGACTCGATGGAGTGACGGGGGTGCTTCTCCGTCAGGGTGGTGTGCGGCGCGGCCTCGATGCCGATCACGCCCCCCTTCTCGGCGCACGCGCGGATCACGTCGTCGGGCTTCAGGCGGTTGGAGTTCCACAGGGCCCGCGCGCCGGCATGCGTGATGAAGATCGGCTTGTCGCTCACCTCGATGGTGTCGAGCGCCGTGCGGTCGCCCGAGTGGCTCACGTCGATGGCGATCCCGAGCTTGTTCATGCGCTTCACGGCCTGCCGCCCGAAGGTCGTGAGGCCACCGTCGTTGGGTTCCTTCAGGCCCGCGCCGAGCTGGTTGCCCTCGCTGTACGCGATACCCAGGCAGCGCACGCCCAGACCGTACAGAATGTCCAGCCGGTCGAGCTCGTTCTCGATCATCGCCGCACCCTCGATGGACACGATGAACGCGATCTGCCCGTTCTTCTTGGCGTTCACGATGTCCTCGGTGGTGCGGCACAGCACGACCATCTCCTGGTGCGCGATGTCCGACAGGCGCATGCCGAGGTCGTAGATGATGTCGTCCCACTTCCACCCGCCGCGCGACGTGATCATGGCCGTACCGTTCATCAGGTTGTCGAATACCGCGTCCAGACCGGACACGCTCAGGCCCTCGTACCCGGTGAAGTCGCGGCCCCAGCGGCGGAACTCCAGGAACTGACTCAGATCCTCAGGCGCGATGAAGCAGTGGTCGTGCAGGGAGATCATCAGCTGCTCCTGGAACAGCCGGCGCACGCGGGCCTCCTGCTCGCCGGTGATCTCCGGGCGGCGGCTGGGGACGCGGTTCAGTTCCTTCGCCAGCGGGTACACCTTGTAGTCCGTGCCGGGCTCCAGGTACGAGAAGGATTTGTAGCCGGTGTAGTTCTTCTGTTGCATTGGAGCGTCGTTCTGGGTGGGCACGTCTTTCACGTCAGTCATGGGGAATCCTCTCGGGTCTGAACATCGGGTGGGGGGGCGGGAGGAGGGTGCCGGACAGGGTGCCGAGGGTGCCGGCGGCGAGGGCGGCGGAGGCGCTCAGGCCCGCGGCGCTGAGGTAGGTGCTCGCCAGCAGGTGGTACGCGTGCTGATCCCAGTCGCCGTACGGGGAGGTCACCGGCGGCGGGGGAGACCGCAGGTGCGCCTCGGCCTGATCGAGCAGCGCCAGGATGTGCGTGGCGAGCTGGCGCAGGCCCACGAAGCCGTAGTCCTGACCCGGCGCGCCCGGGTGGTCGATCCAGACCGCGCCGCCGGCGGGAACGGTCATGAGGTGCAGGGCGCGCAGGTACGCGGCCGTGTCGGCGGTCAGGGTGGCCGCCTCGGCCAGGGAGGATGCCCAGAGGGCCGGGGCGTCGCGTCCCTGGAAGGCGGGGGCCCCGCCCAGCTCCGGCGCGCGGTCGACCAGGGCGGCGAACCGCTCCGAGGCGTGCTCGAGGTCGGCCGTCACGGCGCTGAGGTCAGCGGTCACGCGGGGGGCGTCCAGGGGCGCGTCCCCTGGACGCTTCGCGTGGCCGGCCTGATGCAGCAGCGCATTGCCAAACAGCCGCGCGGCCTCCCCCCAGCCGAGCTGCAGGACATCGAAGCCGAACTCCGGGTGGGAGCCGAACAGCACCGCCTCGCCGTGACCGTGGGCGCCGCTCACCACATTGGCGGCCTGCGCCTCGATCAGGCGGTAGACCAGGGGAAACTCCCCGCCCGGCAGACTGTGCTCCCACGGCGTGAAGGCGGCGCCCGTGCCCTCCACGCGGGTCACGGCGGTCACGTCTGTCACGCTGAGGGGCGTAAAGCACGGCCCGTTGTAGTGCACGACCTCGAAATGAAGAGGCAGGTTGCGGGTGAGCCAGTGGTGCGGCGCGCTCACGGCGGCGCGCAGCACGCCGACGCCGGGCGAGTCGAGGCCACCCAGGCCCGCATCGGCACCGTTGGCAAGGGGGACGTCGAGCAGGTGAAGGTGCGTGATGGCCGGGTGCTGCGCGGCGAAGCTGTCGGGGACGGTCGCGGGCAGGTACGCACCGGCGCAGGAGCCGATGTACAGGCCGCCCCCGGCCACCCAGTCCCGGATGGCCTCACCGCCACGGACGCCCAGCGGGGCCAGCAGGCCGCCCATGCCGAGCAGACCGCCGCCCGGCATGACCAGCACGTCGTAGGCCGCCAGGTCGCCGGCCTGGATCTGCGCGGCGCTCACGGGTTCCGGCGTGCCGCCCCACTGCGCGATCAGCGCCGCGTGGTGGTAGGGGGCACCGCCGGAGGCGTAGACCGCGACCCGCAGGCCGGGCAGGACGGGGGCCAGTTCGGCGCGCAGCGCCGTCCACCACGCGGGGGCGGCGGTCACCGGCCCCTCGGGTCGGTCAGGTCGCGCAGGACGTTGCCGAGCAGGTTGAAGCACAGCACCGCCACCGCGATCGCCAGGCCCGGGTACACCGCCAGGGCGGGCTTCGTCCAGAAGTACGTCTGCGCGTTCTGGAGCATGTTGCCCCACGACGCCAGCGGCGGCTGGATCCCCAGCCCCAGGTAACTCAGGCCCGTCTCCGTGAGGATCGACCACGCGATGCCCAGGGTCGTCAGGACCGCCGTGGCGGGCAGCGCCTGCGGGAAGATGTGCCGCCAGATGATGCGGCTGCTCGATGCCCCCAGGGCACGCTCGGCCTCGACGAAGTCGAAGTTGCGGATCTTCGTGACCTCGGCGTGCACGATGCGCGCCACCTGCGGCCAGAAGCCCAGGCCGACGACGACGACCACGACCGGTGGGCTGTTCCCCAGGACGGCCAGCGCCGCGAGGATCAGGAAGAAACTGGGGATGGCCATGAAGGTGTCCACGATCCGCATCAGGACGGTCTCCAGCCACCCACGGTGGTAGCCGGCCAGCGCGCCCACCAGCGAACCGATGGTCAGGGCCACGACCATCGAGATGACGCTGATCATCAGCGTGATCCGCCCGCCGTACATCAGCCGGGCGAGCACGTCCCGGCCGAGTTCGTCGGTGCCGAGGAGATGCTGTGCGGACGGCGCGGCGGTCGTGTTCAGCGCGTCGGTCGTGATGGGGGAGGCGGGGTAGACCAGCGGCCCGAGGAACGCCGTGAGGTACATCAGGGCGAGGACGATCAGCGCCAGCATCCCGACCGGATGCGTCACCAGCCGGGCGACCAGCCCCGACCGCCGACGAACCGGGCGCCCTGCCGGCACGCGCGCCGGGCCCAGGTCGCGCGCCTCAGTCATGGCGGATCCTCGGATCCACGAGCGAGTACGTGAGGTCGACAAGCAGGTTCGTGACGATCACCACGGCCCCCGCCACCAGCGTGACGGCCATGATGGTGTTGTAATCGCGTCCCAGCGCGGCGTCCACCGCGAGACGGCCCATGCCGGGCAGGCCGAACACGCTCTCGATGATGACCGAGCCGCTCAGCAGCGCCGGGAGGATCAGGCCGACCATGGCGATGATCGGCACGAACGCGTTGCGCAGCGCGTGCTTGGCGATGACCCGCTGCTCGCGCACGCCCTTGGCCCGCGCGGTGCGCAGGTAATCCATGCCGAGCACCTCCAGCAGCGAGGAGCGCGTGAAGCGCACCAGGTTCGGCAGCATCACGAAGGCCAGCACGCCGGCCGGGAGGATCATGTGCTGCAGCCAGCCAGTCGCGGAGAAGCCGGCGCTCGCGTCGTACAGCCCCGACGACGGCAGCACCTTCCACACCACCGAGAAGAGCAGGATCGCCATGATCCCGGTCCAGAAGTCCGGGATGCTCATGCCGAGCGTGGTGATGGCGTTCACGACGTGATCGAGTGCGGAGTTGCGGCGCATGGCGGTCAGGATGCCCAGCGGAATACCGATCACGACCGACAGCAGCAGCGCCGACAGGCCCAGCTGCGCGGTGTTGCCGAGCCGCTGACGCAGGATCGGGCCGATCGGCTGCCCGCCGTTGAGCGTCACCCCGAAATCCCCCTGCACGAGGTTGCCCGCCCACTGTCCGTAGCGGGTGACGAGCGGCTGGTCGAGGCCGAGCTGTTTGGTCAGCGCGGCACGTTCCTCGGCGGTCGTCTCGAAGCGCGACGCCGCGCTTGGCCCGCCAGGCGCGAGGTTGATCAGGAAGAAGGTGATCAGGGAGATCAGGACGAGGACAAGCGCGCCCTGTCCGAGGCGGCGAACCAGAAAACCCAGCATCTCAGCACCTCATGAACGGGCAAGGGCGCGCCGAAGCGCGCCCCCTGCGGTTACTTCGTGACGAACCACTCGTTGGCGTACTGGAAATCCGCGGCCTGCGTGATGCCGCGCATGCCCTGCACGCGCTTGTTGGAGGCGGTGATGCTCTGCGGGTACCACAGGTACAGGTACGGCAGTTCCTTGGCCATCAGTGCCTGCGCCTCGTTGTACACGACCCGGCGGGCCACCAGACTGCTGGCCTTGCGGCCATTCTCGAGCAGCGTGTCCAGCTTGGGGTTCTTGTAGTTCGGGATGTTGTTGCCCACGTTCGCCGCCGAGGAGTCGTAGTACGGCAGCACGTCCGGATCGGCCGGGGTCGACCACCACGCCGCCGAGGCCTGGTAGTCGCGCTTGACGATGACCTGCTGGATGTACGAATTCCAGTCCATGGTCTTGATCTCGGCCTTCACGCCGATGTCCTTCCAGTACTGCTGCACCAGCAGCGAGATCGGCACGAGCTGCTGGTAGGACGCGGTCGGCATGCTGATCACGAAGGGCTTGCCGTCCTTCATCAGGGTGCCGTCCGGGCCGGGCTTCCAGCCGGCCTGGGCGAGCAGGGCCTTGGCCTTGGCCGGGTCATACGGATACTGCTGAACCTTGGCGTTGTAGAAGGACTTCTGGATGGGCGCAATGGGTCCGGTGGCCACCTGGCCGTAGCCCTTGAGGACACTGGTGATCATGGCCGGGCGGTTGATGGCGTACAGCAGCGCCTGGCGCACCCGGGCGTCCTTGAAGCGCGGATCATCCTGGTTCAGGGCCACGAAGTAGTAGATGTTCGCGGTGGCGATGTCCACCGTGAGGTTCGGGCTGCTCTTGACCCGGTCGACCGTCTCGGGGTTGCCGATGGCGATCTGATCCACATCCCCGGAGAGCAGCTGCGCGAGCTGCGCATTGCTGTCCGGCACGACCTTGAAGGTCACGCCCTGCAGCTTGGGCCGCTCTCCCCAGTAGTTGTCGTTGCGCACCATGCGCACGGTCGCCCCGGACACCACCTGAGAGATCTTGAACGGCCCCGAGCTGATGGGGTTCTGCTTGTTGAAGGCCGTGAATTTCCACGGATCGGTCACGCCCGCGAAGGCGTGCTTGGGCAGGATGCCGGCGTAGTACGCGAGGTAGGTGGGCAGGGACGCCCACGGCCGCGAGAGGATGAACTCGACGGTGGTCGGGTTGACGGCGTTCACCTTCGTCACGGAATTGCGCCACGTGCTGCCCTGGTTCGCGCCGAGTTCCTTTTTCAGGACGAGGTCGTTGAAGGTGAACGCTACGTCGTCGGCGGTCAGGGGCTTGCCGTCCGACCACTTCACGTTCTTGCGCAGGGTGAACGTCCACTTCAGGCCGTCAGCCGAGGCTTTCCACGACGTGGCGAGGTCGGGCACCGGCTTGAGATCCTTGTCCCAGCGGGTCAGGCCGGGGAACAGCAGTTCGTTGATCAGATTGGACTCGACGAAGGCGTTTGGGCTCCACGGGTTGAAGGTCGGGTCGGCCGTGGTCACGAAGGTGACCGTGCCGCTGGGGTCGGCCGTCTGGGCGCTGGCGGCGCCGGCCAGGGAGAGACTCAGGGCAATCAGGGTCAGCGTGCGGGTTCGTTTCATACCTGCCACCTCACTCCAGGGGGGACGACAAAGGACGGTTGTGACCGAGCTGCCGGGAGATGCGCTGCGCGGCGCCGCGGATCAGGTCGCCGAGTTCGGCCAGTCGGGGGGGACTCATGCGGGTCGCGGGGCCCCCCACACTGATCGCACCGATGGCCTGCCCGGCGGCATTGAAGATGGGAGACCCGACACCGCGCGCTTCCTCGTCGATGTCCAGGTCGCTGATGGCGTAGCCACGTCGGCGGGTTGCGTCGAGCTCCAGGCGGAGTGCAGCGGGATCAAGTTCGGTATGCGGGGTGAAACGCGGCATGGTCGGCAGCGCGCTCAGTACGGCGTCCTGCTGCTCGGCGGGCAGGAAGGCCAGCACCGCCTTGGGGCAGGCTCCGGCGTGCAGCGGGGTGCGGCGGCCGGGTTCGGTGACGAGCCGGACAGGGCGCAGGCCGTCGCGGTGATCCACGCAGGTGAGCTGGTCTCCGTCCAGCGTGAAGAGGTTGACGGTCTCACCGGTCGTCTGGGAGACCTCGTCCAGGTAGCTCTGCGCGGCGCTGACCAGGGTGGGTTGCGGCTGAGACGCGGCGGCGAGCTGGTCGACCAGGGTGGTCAGCACGAACCGGTCGTCCTCGTCCAGGCGGATGAACCCGACGTGTTGCAGGGTTCGCAGGCAGCGGAAGGCCTGGTTGCGATCCACGTCGAGCTGCTGGGCCATCTCGGAGGGGGTGTAGCGGTAGGGGGGGCGGCCGAACACCAGCAGGACTTCGAGTGTGAGGGCGGCGGACTGAATGAGGTAGCGCGGAACATCCCTGGTGGACTGGGTCACCGTGGCCTCCTGATTGATATTCTCAAACCGTTTGATAGATCGTAACGACCTTGATCTGTGTGTGCAAGGCCTGTCCGCCGCAGTGAGGGGTGAAGAGTAGACAAGTGAAGGTGCCGAGACTCCGTGGGGAGGTCAAGCGGGAGCCATGTGCAGACGGCTCGGTGTGGATGAATGCCGGTGCGCCCGAGCCCATCTGAGCGCCGCACTCACGAGCGCCCCTGGGATCGGGGTGCAGTTGGAGCACACGACGCCGAAGGCACGCCTCGCGATCTCGGATCGAGGTCAGGGCGCGGCAAAGAGGGCCGGGGATTGCCCCCGGCCCTCGTCCTGCGCAGATGCCTGCGCCCCCCCCTTGCTGTCCGGCTCGCTGAGCAGCGGCGGCCTGGCGATGGCCTCCTTCACCTCTCCGATCTGCACCTCCATGTAGAACGTGCGCGTGGCCGCGGCGCTGGCGTGGCCGAGGATTTTCGCCACCATGTCCATCGGCACCCCCTGCTGGGCGAGATGGGTGGCCGTGATCCCCCGCAGATCGTGGAGGCGCATCGGCCGCACTCCCGCCTGCGCACACAGCGTGTGGAACAGCCTGCGCAGGGAGTCGGGGCGCGGCGCCGTCACGGCGGGTGACCACGTCGTCGGCTCCCCGGTGATCGCCCCAGGGCACGCCCGCGCTTCCAGCGCAGGCTGCGGGTCTCGGCGCGCCGCAGGCCGGTCATCGCCATAGCGACCCACCCCCCACGATCATTCAGGCTGGTGTCCAGGAGCGGTTCAGACGCCAGAAGTCCTCCCGCAACAGACCCTGGTCGTACAGACCCGTGACGGTGTCGAGGAGCGTCGTCTCGGCGGGTCGCGGCCGGAAGTCCAGCTCCCGCTTTGCCCGGTCATTGTGGATGGTGAGCGGCAGCGGGACGTCGCCGGGCACCTCCGTGGTCGCGATCCGGGTGCCCAGTGGGCCGAGCCGGGCGCGCAGGAGCAGGGCGATGTCCAGGTACGTCAGGGTGGGCCCGTCGGCCAGCGTGAGTTAGCTCCGACCGGCCGCCAGGGGCGTCATCATCGCTGTGATGTGTAGCCCGGCGACGTCTCGCACATCGGCCACGCCGAAGCGCTGGCGGGGCAGCGCCTTCAGGCTGCCGTCAAGGAGTGGAGGGATGACCGCAACTCCGCCGTCAGGGGCGGGCCGGCGATGAATGTGGGGTTGAGGACGACGAGTTCCATGTCCCCCCCCTCGCGCGCCATGAAGTCCCACGCGGCCCTCTCGGCCATGGTCTTGGACAGCGGGTACAGGGGCAGGCCCGGGGTGGCGGGATCCGTCCAGTCGTCCTCGGTGTACTCCCGGACAGGCTTGGGGGAGTACCCGACTGCCGCGAAGGACGACGTGAAGACGACCCGGCGCGACCCGGCGTCGCGCGCGGCGCGCAGCACGTACAGGGCGCTGTCGCGGGCCGGGTCGACAATCTGCTCGGACGTGCCGCCGTGCTGCATCGGCGACGCGAGGTGGTAGACCTCCTGCGTTCCCGCGAAGGCCTGGGCGAGTCCGGTGCCGCCCGCCACGTCCGCCACAACAAGTTCGAGACCGGTATCGTCGGTGTCGCGGCGGCGCAGCGCGTCGCGGAGGAGGGCTGCGCTGTCCAGCGTCCGGATCACGGCGCGCACATCGGTTCCCCCGCGCAGCAGGCCATCGATGACCCACGCGCCGAGGTAGCCATTCCCTCCCGTCATCAGAACCCGGCTCATCGGGCCACCGGGGCCAGGCGGGGCAGCAGGTCGTGAATGTGCGCCTGGACGCGTGCCTCCGCTGCGTCGTCACCGCGCTCACGGGCGTCCCACAGGGCGGCCTTCTGCTGCAGGTAGTCCATGTGAATCCCGAGGGTCACGATCTCGGCCTTGATGCGCTGGGCGTGCCTGAGCAACAGGTCGCGCTGTTCGCCCGCGCTGGCATGGCCCCGGGCACGGTTGGCCTGGTAGGTGCGCATGTCCTCGATGCCGACGCCCATGGCGCGCAGGCAGGCCAGCATCTGCAGCGTCTCGACGTCCTGCTCGTGGTAGCGGCGGTGCCCACTGCGCCCCTCACGCTCGACCGGGCCGATCAGGCCAACCTCCTCGTAGTAGCGCAGGGTCGGCTCGCTCAGTCCGCAGCGGCGGGACACGTCCTGAATGCTCAGTATCGACGTCATGTCCCCATCACACCAGACCTCAAGCGCTTGAAGTCAAGGGGCAGCGTCCACAGTCCCCACCCGCACCACAGGGGTGACCTCGGGTGCAGTGGCATGATGACCAGCCCCGGCGCTCCGCCCGGCGCGAGGCGGGGCCACGTCCAGCGTGACCCTCCTCTGGCGGAGATCGGATCGTCAGGTTCAGAACGCGCTTCTACCGCTCAGCTCACGACCTCCGGGCTCAACTCCTGAGGCGGCGCAGCCTGCACCTTCAGCGCACGGCGCAGCGCCGTCATGCGGGTGTCCACGATGCGCCGGCTCAGGGCCGCGTCCGGGGCGAGGTGCTCGGAGGCGTGGAACGCCCCCGGATACACGTGCAGCTCGGCCGGCACGCCCGCAGCCATCAGGCGCTGGGCGAAGGCGATGTCCTCGTCGCGGAAGAGGTCGAGTTCGCCGACATCGATGAAGACCGGGGGCAGCCCGTGGAGCGACGTCGCGTGGACAGGTGCCGCGTAGGGATCAGCCTCCTGTCCGGCCAGGTACCACCCCCACGCCTCGATGTTCTTGCCACGATCCCAGATCGGGCCGAGGTTCTCGAACTCGCGCGAGGACGGCGTGTCGTGGCGGGGATCGATCATCGGGTAGAGCGCCATGACAAGGGCCAGCGTGGGGCCGCCGTGGTCGCGTGCCCTCAGCGCCGTGCCGAGGGCAAGGCCGCCACCGGCACTGCCGCCGTACACCGCGAGCCGCTGCGGATCGGCACCGAGGTCGGCAGCGTGGGCCGCCAGCCAGCACAGCGCACCGTAGCAGTCCGTGACCGGGGCAGGATGCGGGTGTTCCGGGGCCAGGCGGTAGCCGACCGAGACCACCACCGCCTCCAGGGCGGCGCACAGGGCGGTGGCCTGGGGATGTTCGCTCGCGAGGCTGCCGCCCCACATGCCGCCGCCGTGGATGACGAGCACTGCTGGATGGGGGCCGGATCCCGCAGACGGGCGGTAGACGCGCACTGGAATGTCCGGGTGGCCGGGCTGTCCCGGAATCATGCGGTCGATCCACTGCACGGCCGGGTGTGGGGGGGCTGGGGGCATCGCGGCGAGCATGGCCTCACCGGCCGCGCGGCGCACGGCGGGGTCGGGAGCCCACAGATCGTCGGGCATCAGGGTGGTGACGGCGGCGAGTGCCGCGCGGCTGTCAGGGTCGATCCGGGTGTAAAAGGTCATGCAGGGACGTCCTCGGTGGTCGCGCGGGCGACTCAGATGGTCTGGAAGGGATCGCCGCTCGGCAGGTGTGTGATGGTCACGCCGGGCAGCTGCGGGCGCAGCCACTCGGCGAGGTAGGCCATCCCGCCCTCCTCGCTGGTGGCGTGGCCGACGACGAGCATGCCCTTGGGCCGGCCGAAGTACGCGGCGTCCCGGAGGTACTCGCAGGTCTCCCACTCGCGGGTCTCGCCGCACAGCACGACGTCCACGTCGTCGCGCTGTAGCGTGGCGATGGTCATCTTGCCGGGCAGCGCCCCGACTGTGAGGGCCACGCGCCGAACCGGCAGCTCCGCCGGGCCGACATACCGGATCTGGGCCGCTCCGAGCCCACTGCGGACGTCCTCGGCCAGCTGGGAGAGGGTTGTGGCGGGAATGGTGGCGACGCTGCTGGACGCGCCCGCGAGTTCCGCGTTCCAGTCCTGGCCGCGCGTCATCGACCACGCCCGGATTGCCTCGCGGGTATCGATGGACGGGTCGTCGAGTGGCCAGCCCAGTTGCCGGGCCACCCCAGTCTGGATGCCGTCCGGGGTCATCAGGTGCCAGTAGTCGTGGAAGCGCCAGATGGCCATGCCCAGCGACTCGACGAGGGCCCGCTTGGCGTCGTAGATGGGGTCGCCATCCAGCCACGCGACGTCGTCCGTGTCATGGTCGGAGTAGTAGGTGGGCTCGTGGGTGATGATCAGGTTCGCGCCGTGCTGCGCGGCGCGCGTGATGACGTCGGCCGTCGCGAGGAAGGTCGTGACGATCCCGGTCAGGGGCCGCTCCGGGTCGCCGGACTTGAGGGTGTCGGCGGTGTGGGGCAGTGGGGCCAGGGTCGTGGCCCTGAGGATGGTGTCGATGGCGCTCTGGATGGTCTGGGGTGCGGTCATGGGGGCCTCAGGGTGCGGCAATGAGGGCGTGGGCGGCGTCCCGGCTCGCCTTCCAGCCTGGGAAGTGGTGGCAGGCGACGAGGCCGCCGTCGGGCGTGGGCGCAAGGGGGGGCCGCGTGGTACGGCACACCTCCGTGGCGTAGGGGCAGCGCGGCGCGAACGGGCAGCCTGCGCCGCCCACGGCCGGGAGGGTGGAGGCCTGGGCGGCGCGGCGTTCCTGATCGAGGACGTGCCGGCGCCGCTGGACGCGCGGGTCGGCGACCGGGGCGGAGTCCAGCAGTTCCTGCGTGTACGGATGGGCCGGATCAGCGGTGACGCGCGGGGTAGGGCCGGTCTCCATCACCTGCCCGAGGTACATCACATAGAGCCGGCCAGACACGTAGCGCACGACCTCGATGTCGTGGGAGATGAACAGGTAGCTGAGCTGGCGTTCGTGCTGCAGTTCCACGAGCAGGTTCAGGATCTGTGCCTGCACGGACAGGTCGAGGGCGCTGACCGCCTCGTCGCAGATGACGAGCTGCGGATTTACGATCAGGGCGCGGGCGATCGCAATCCGCTGCTTCTGCCCGCCGGAGAACTGGGCCGGGTAACGGGCCGCCGCCTCGGACGACAGGCCCACCCGTTCCAGGGCCTCCGCGACCTGCCGCTCGCGGGCTGGGCCGGCACGGACGCCCTGCACCTCCAGCGGCTCGGCGAGGGAGCGGCCGACGGTCAGGTACGGGTTGAGGGACGCGTTGGGATCCTGGAAGACGACCTGCATGACGCGGCTCAGGTCGCGCCGGCCACGGGTGCCGAGGTGCGTGACGTCACGCCCGGCGACGTGGACGCTCCCGCCGTGGATGGGGGCGAGGCCGAGGGCAGCCCTCGCCACGGTCGACTTCCCGGAGCCGGACTCGCCGACCACCCCGACCGTCTCACCGGCCCGCACCTCCACGCTGACGTGATCGGCCGCGCGCAGCGTGGTGCCGCCGCGACGCCGGTACCGGACGTCGAGCTCGCGCACGCTGAGCAGCGGTGGGGCGGTGTCGTGGGCGGTGGTCATGGCACCTCCTGGGCGGTGAGCGCCGCGTCACGGCCCGTCACGGTGGTCGGGTTCACCACTGCGAACTCTGCGGCACGCACGCAGCGGCTGTCGTGCTGCGCCGCGACCTCCACGAGCGGCACGGGGGCGGCCAGGCAGCGATCCTGCACGTACGCGCAGCGCGGCGAGAAGCGGCAGTGGGCTGGCCACGTGCCCGGCGGGGGCACCCGTCCGGGAATCACGGTGAGTGGCTGGCCGGGCCGGGCGTTCGCCGGATTCGCGCCCATCAGGCCCAGCGTGTAGGGATTCAGCGGCCGGTCAAACAGGGCGTAGACCTCCGCGTCCTCGAAGACCTGGCCGGCGTACAGCACGATCACGCGGTCACAGATGTCGGCCACGACGCCGAGGTTGTGCGTGACGATCAATACGGCCATGCCGGTGTCGCGCTGCAGCTGACGCAGCAGGGCCAGGATCTCCTTCTGGACGGTCACGTCGAGGGCCGTGGTGGGCTCATCCGCCACGAGCAGCTGGGGCCGACCCGCCAGCGCCAGGGCAATCGCGACGCGCTGCGCCATGCCGCCGGACAGTTCGTGCGGGTACGAACGCAACACCCGCTCCGGTTCCCGCAGCTGCACGAGCCGCAGCAGTTCCGCGCAGCGTTCCCGGTTGGCGTGGCCGCGCACACGGTCGTGCAGGCGCACGAGCTCCCCGAGCTGGCTGCCGATCGTGAAGGCCGGATCGAGGCTCGACAGGGGCTCCTGCGAGATGAGGCCCAGGGCGCTGCCACGGAGCGTGTCGAAGGTGCGGTCGTCCAGTGGCACGAGGTCGCGGCCCTCGAACAGCACCTGCCCCGCCGTGATGCGTCCGCCACGGGCGAGCAGGCGCAGCGCGGCGAGGGCCGTGACGCTCTTGCCGGCGCCGGACTCGCCGACCAGTCCGACCGTCTCGCCCGCGTGGACGTCGAAGCTCACGCCGTCCACGATCACCGTGTCCCGGCCGCGCTGTGAGAACGCCACCGTGAGGTTCCGTACCGAGAACAGCGCGTCTGGGGCCTGAGGACGGGCCGTGTTCGGCGTGGCGGGCGGTTCTGTGGTCACGGCGGGCGGCTCCGCGCTGGCCCCCAGGTCGGCCGCCGCGTCCCGCAGCGCGTTGCCGAACAGCACCAGGGCCAGGGCCATCAGGGCGATCAGGCCGCCGGACGGCACCAGCAGCCACGGCTGCACGCTGATCTGCTGCGCGGCCCCCGCCACGATCTGGCCCCACTCGGCCTCGCCGGGCGTGGCCGTCAGACCCAGGAACCCGAGCGCGACGGCAAAGAGCAGCGAGTTCGCGGCGACCAGCGAGGCCTGCACGATGGCCGTACGTGTCACGCCCGGCAGGATGTGCCGGGTCATGATGCGGGCCTCGGACACGCCCGCCACGCGAGCCGCCGAGACGAAGTCCGCCTCCCGCAGCGGCAGGGTCACGCCCCGGACGACGCGGGCGAAGCCCGGCGCGACCAGCAGGCCGAACGCGATCATGGCGGCGTGCGAGTTGCCCGGAAACACGGTGAGCACGACGAGCACCAGGATGATCGCCGGGATGGCCAGCACGAGATCCGTGAGCCACGACACCACGCGGTCGAACGTGCCGCCCAGATACCCGGCGAGAATTCCCAGGGGCACGGCCACCACGGTCGCTGTGAGCACGGCCTCGAGGATGCCGACGAGCGCCCGGACGCCGCCGTAGAGCAGGCGGCTGAGGACGTCCCGCCCGAGCTCGTCCGCGCCGAGCAGGTGCCGGGCGGTGGGGCCGCTCAGGCGGTTGGGCAGGTCGAAGGCGTCCGGCGCATACGGCGCGAGCTGCCGGGCGAAGACGGACGCGACGACGACGAGCAGCAGGAAGGCGATCGGGACGGCGGCGAGCGGCTGGCGGCGCAGGGCGCGCAGCAGCGGAAAGCGTGCGCGGCGCGGCGCGGCGACCGTCACGTGACCCGCACGCGGGGGTTGAGCCACGCGTAGATCACGTCGATGACGAGATTCACGACCACGACGATCACGGTGAAGTACAGGACGATGCCCTGGATGACCGGCAGGTCGTGCCGGCTGGTGGCCTCCACGGCCAGCCCACCCAGGCCCGGCAGGGCGAACACGTTCTCGGCGATGATGGTGCCGCCCAGCAGCGCGATGAAGACCAGCCCCACCACCGTGATGATGGGGATACCGGCGTTGCGCAGCGCGTGCCGGTAGATCAGGGAGGCGGGCGGGACGCCCCCGGCGCGCAGCGTCCGGATGAACGGCCGGTCGAGCACGTCGAGCATGGCGTTGCGGGTCTGCTGCGCGATCAGCCCGATGGCCGGGCCGGCGAGCACGACGACCGGCAGCGCCAGGCTGCGCAGCCACCCGCCCGTGGACGTGGACGGCTGGACGTACCCGATGGCCGGGAACCAGCGCAGCCGGACGGCGAACACCGCGACCAGCACGAGCGCCACCCAGAAGTTCGGCAGCACGATGCCCAGCAGCGACAGGACGTCCACGGCGCGGGCCAGGGCACCCTGACGCAGGGCGCTCGCGATCCCCAGCGCCACGCCGACCACGCTGGCGACCAGGGCGGTGAGCGTCACGAGCGACAGCGTGACGCCGAGCCGGGCCCCGAGTTTCGCCACGACCGGCTCGTTGTTGAAGATCGACACGCCGAGACTGCCCTGTGTCAGGGTGCCCAGCCAGCGGGCGTACTGCACCGGAACCGGGTCGAGCAGGCCAAGCTGCTCGCGCAGGCGCTGGTACTCCTCGGGCGCGCGGTTCTGCCCCAGGATGACGACCGCCGGATCGCCCGGCGTCAGTGAGACGAGGAAGAAGGTCAGGGCCGTGACGAACAGCAGCAGCGGCACCGACAGCAGCAGGCGCAGGCCGAGCACCCTCAGCACGGGCGCGTCCGGGTGATCGGGCGGTGTGGGTGACGTGAACCGCCGGGTGGGGTGGTGGAGGCAGTGGGCATACGGGCACTCCCGGACGTGGAGGGGTGGATCACGGTTCGGCACGTGCCGAACCGTGATCCACCGATCGAACCTACTTGACGGGCTTCATGTCGAGGATGTCGATCACCGGCTGCACCGTCGACGGGGTCGGCAGCGACAGCTTCTTCGCGTCGTAGATGTAGTTCAGCTTTCCGCTGTAGACCGGCACGAACCACGCGTTCTTGGTCATATAGGCGTTGACCTGCATGGCGACCGGGTTCGCCCGCGTGGGATCGGTTGCCGCGAGTTTGTCGACGATGGCCTGCAGGGCCGGCACGGCCGTCTTGTCCGGGTTCCACACCGCGCCAGGACGGAAGCAGCAGTTCCACGCAAGGAGGGTGGGGTTGGTGGCCCCGAGGCCTGCCCCCGCGATGCCGTACTTGCCGGATGTGAGGCCGGCGAAGAAGTCGGCCGCCTGGGGTTTGGTGTCGATCTTCGCCTTCACGCCGATCGCCTGCCAGTACCCGGCGACGGCCTGGATCATGGTGTCGATCCCGGCGATAGGCGTCGAGAGAACCGTGAACTCAAAGCCCTGTGGGTAGCCGGCATCTGCAGGCAGCTGCTTGGCCTTGGCGACGTCATACGGGTAGTAGTTGCTGAGCGCGGCGTCGTAGCCCTCCCCGCCCGGCAGGAACTGGGTGCTGACCGGGTCGCCCTGACCGCCGCCGAGGGCCGCCGCGAGCGCCTTGCGATCCACGGCGTAGTTCAGCGCCTGCCGCACGCGGACATCCTTGAAGGCTGGCACGATCTTGCCGCTCTTGTCGAGGAAGTCCAGACCGATGATGTTCTGGGGCACGCCGGCGCTCTTCAGGCCGGCCGCGACGGCTGTGGGGATCAGGGAGGCCTGCGCGGGCCACGCGGCCTGGGCCTGCCCGGCGCGTACCGCGTCGATGGCGGCCTGGTTGTTCGTCACGACCTTGAGCACCAGCTTCTTCCACTGGATGCGCGACGGGTTCCAGTAGTTCGGGTTGGGCACGTAGGTATAGGTGTCGCCCGTGACCGTCTGCTTCGGGTCGAGCACGTACGGACCGGTGCCGCACGTGGCTGCCTTGAGCATTGCAGGCGTCGCCGCGGCCTTGGCGCAGGGAATCACGCCGGAAAGCCACGTCCGCGAGAGGAACAGCAGGGTGAGCGGGTTGGACGAGGCGAGGTTGAGGCGTAGCGACAGGGGGCCGCGAACCTCCACGGACTTGGTGCCGAGGTTCACGAAGACCGGCGACTTGTTCTTCATCTGCAGGTCGAGCCAGCTCTTGACGACCTGGGCGGTGAGGGGACTGCCGTCGCTGAACTTGACGTTCGGGCGCAGCGTCAGGTCGAGGGTCTTGTAGTTGCTCCCCACCCACTTCCACGACGTGGCCAGACCGGGGGTGTACTTGCCGTCATAGCCGTAGTTGATCAGGGAGTCGTACGCCGGGGTGAAGTAGTACTCGTTCGAGGCCTCGCCGCTCGACGGATCGAGAGAGGCCGGCGCGTTGCCCACGGCGAACGTGAAGGTGCCGCCCGGAGGGGTGACGGCGGCCGTGGCCGCCGGGCTCAGCAGCAGGCTCGCGGAGACGAGCAGGATGACGGTCTGGACACGGGTCATGGGCATGATCTGACACTCCTTGTGACGGGGCGGTAGGTCGGGGGCGGCGCGCGGAAAGGCGGCGAGGGTGCTCGGGGACGGTGGGTGACGGCCATATGGGCTCCTTGGATCAGGCAAACGTTTGCCAGCGTCTCAAAAAAATCAGAGGTGTCGGACGGTGTCTCGCAGCACCAGGCGGTGGGGCAGGGTCTGGACGAGCGGTACCGAACCTTCGCCAGAGAGCGAGTGGATCAGCGTCCGTGCGGCGATCTGGCCGAGTTCGCTGAAGTCCAGAGCGACGGTGGACAGGCGCAGCGCCGGGTGTGCCGCAATGTCGAGGTCGTCGAAGCCCATGACCGAGAGGTCGCCCGGGATCGAGAGCCCCCGTTCGAGGATGGCCTGCATGGCCCCGATCGCCAGAATGTCCGACGCGGCCAGCACGGCTGAGGGGGCCAGCGGCAGCAGCCGTTCCATCGCGGCGTACCCACTGTCGTGCGAGGACACGTCCCCGCTCGTGACCAGGGCCGGGTCGAGGGTGAGCTGGTGAGCCGAGAGCGCGAGCTCGAACCCGCGGCGCCGCGCCTGCCCGACCGCGTGATCGGCGAGGTCGGCGGTGATCATGGCGATCCGGGTGTGGCCCTGCTCGATCAGGTGGCGGGTCGCGTCGAAGGCGGCGCGTTCGTTGTCCACCACCACGCTCGGCAGCCCGTGGGTCGAGAAGTCCTGCGCGATGACCACGGCCGGCATGGCGTGATGGCCGAGCCACTGGTCGTGCAGGGCGGTGTACGACGCCGCCACCCAGATGACGCCGTCGATCTGCTGCTGGCGCATGGTCGACAGGCACTCGACCTCGCGCCGGTCATCGGCCGCCGTCGTCATCAGCAGCAGGGTGAAGCCGGCCTGCCGCGCCCGGTCTTCGGCCCCCTTGACGATCTGCGCCGCGCCGGACGACCCGATCTCCGGGAGCATGATGCCCAGGCAGCGGGACTGCCGCGTCTGCAGCCCCCGCGCCAGCGTGTTGGGCACGTACCGCAGGTGGTCGATCGCCTCCAGCACCCGCAGCCGCGTGGGTTCGTCGACCGGCTTGGAGTTGTTCACCACACGCGACACGGTCGAGAACGACACGCCGGCCACCCGGGCCACATCCTTGATGGTGGCCGGCTTGCTTGGCTGTGCGACCCGGACGCGTGCCAACAGAACACCCCTCGATGCAATAGAAAAATTCCTCGCCCAGCTGGCGAGACAACGTTTGCCTGTAGTGGGAGCATCATGGCGCAGGCGTCCGCGCAAGTCAAGGTGCAGGGCACGGTCACCGATGGCCGCTCGGAATCACGTGTGTCGAACGACCGGATGGGATGGCGTTGATCATGGAGGTGTCGCTGATCCGCCCCCGGTCAGCCAGGCGGCGTGTTGGGCACATCCCGGTGCCCGGCGTGGCGTGTGTGGTGGCCCCACGAGTGCGGCAGCCGACCTGCAGACCGCCGATCATGGCCTGATCACGGGTGAGCCCCTACTGTGCAGGCACTTCGACCGGCGGACGGTGAACGGGCATCACGTGGCGAAGTGCATCGTCGTGGTGTCGACGGGGCCACCTCCCTGCCCCTGGCCCCCTGTCCCGGAACCTCTGGATGAATCCATGATCCGCCCCGCCCTGGAACGCGCCTGAGGCCCTAGCCGGGTGCTGGAGTGGCGCGAGTGCCGTCAGGGGCTACGTCAGGCCCCTGGCCGCGTCGGAGGACGACATGTTCGATGGAGTGAGTCAGCGTCTGACCACCTGGGCCACCACGCAGGGGGCCGGCGCGGTCGTCTTCGCCGGGGACGCCCCACACGACAGCACGCTGGCCGCGCGGCTGAGCCTGCTGGGAATCCTGCCATTTCCGCCGCCGCGCACCCTGACCCGCGCGCCGCTGCGCTTCCGGTTGCGCTACCTGGTGACCTGCCCGTCCACCACGCCAGAGGCGCAGACCCTGCTGGGACGGCTGCTGGTCAGTGCCCTGCAGGAGCCGGAGCTGCAGGTCGAACTGGGTGACATCGCGCCGGAGTGGTGGTCGGCGCTGGGCTGGCCCCCCCAGCCGGCCTTCTGGCTGCTCGTGCCGGTCAGTGTGCCGCTGGCGGAGCCGACCGCCCCGCTGGCCCGGGAACACGTGCTCAGCGTGCAGACCTCCGGGCGGGCGTGGCGGCGCGGCACCGTGACCGACGCCCGGGGCCAGCCGGTGGCCGGCGCCCGCGTGCAGCTCGGCGGTGCCCCGGAACCGCTGTACACCGACGCCTCCGGGCACTTTGAGCTGGCCGCCCGGCCGGAGGACACGCTGCACGTGGCGGCCGTGGTCGACGGACAGGTGCGGGAGGTGCGCGTTCAGCCGCCGGGGCGGGACGCCGGATGGCCGGTGCAGGTGCCGCCCCCCGAGTAGCCGCGATCGGCCCCGTCACCGTCCCCCACCCGCCGGTCTTCCCTGAGGAGGAGTCTCCATGCCGAACTATCTTGCGCCGGATGTCTACGTCGAGGAAGTGCCGGGCGGCCCGCGCCCGATCGAGGCGGTGGGCACGAGCACGGCCGCCTTCATCGGCGCCGCGCCGGACGCGGACGCGCTGACGCAGGGCATCCGCGCGGTCACCAACTGGTCGGAATTCCAGCGGCTGTACGCCGCACAGGGGCAGGCGGGCACCGACCTGTCGCAGGCGGTGTTCGGCTTCTTCCAGAACGGCGGTCAGCGCTGCTACGTGGTGAACACCGGCCCGGCGCGCGACCTGGGGGCGGCCCTGAACCTCGTCGCGCAGCGCGACGACGTGGCGATCGTGGCGGCGCCGGGCTTCACCGACGCGGCCAGTTACGACGCCCTGCTGACCCACTGCGAGACGCTGGGCGACCGCGTGGCCATTCTGGACGCCCCGCGCGACGTGCCGGACGTGATGGCCCTGACGCGGGTGGCCCGCCCGGTGCCGGCGGTCCGCGCGGGGGCGGACACGTCCACCCGGGAAGGAGCGGAGCGAGACGGCCCTGGCCGGCCCCCGCCCGGCGAGTTGGACGGGCTGCGGCCCCGGCAGTCCGACAATGGGTACGGCGCGCTGTACTTCCCGTGGCTGAGGGTGCGTGATCCGGGCAATCCGGCCGAACTGATCGACGTCCCGCCGAGTGGCCATATGGCGGGTATCTGGGCGCGCACCGACGCGATGCGCGGCGTCCACAAGGCCCCGGCCAACGAGGCGGTCCGCGGGGCGCTCGACCTGAGCTACCACCTCACGCGGGCTGAGCAGGAGCAGCTCAACAGCCACGGTGTGAACTGCGTTCGCTTCTTCTCCAGTGAGGGTGTGCGGGTGTGGGGGGCGCGCACGGTCGCCGCCAGTGCCAGCGAGTTCCGTTACCTGAACGTCCGGCGGCTGTTCAACATGATCAAGGAGTCGATTGCCCTGAGCACGCGCTGGATCGTGTTCGAGCCGAACGACGAGACGCTGTGGAAGTCAATCCGCCGGGACGTCAATGCCTTCCTGCTGCGGCTGTGGCGGGATGGAGCGCTCATGGGCCGCACGCCCCAGGAGGCGTTCTTCGTCAAGTGCGACCGGGAGACCAATCCGCCGGAGGTGATCGACGCCGGGCAGGTGGTCACGCTGATCGGCGTGGCCCCGGTCAAGCCAGCAGAGTTCATTGTGTTCCGCCTGAGCCAGATGGATCAGCGCAGCGACACGCAGGGGCCGGGTGAATGAGGGTGCCAGAGAATCTCGATCCGTACCGAAGCTACAACTTCAAGATCGTCATCCAGGGCGTGGTGGAAGGGCATTTCACGCAGTGCAGCGGCCTCGGCGTGCGCGTGGGCGTGATCCGCTACCGCGAGGGTGGCAACGGCCAGGTCGCCCGCGCGCTGCCGGGCCGCGTGGAGTACGCGGACGTGGAGCTGAAGTATGGCCTCACCAAGTCCCGCGAGCTGTGGGACTGGTTGATGACGGCCGTGCAGGGCGAGGTCGTCCGCAAGAATGTCTCGATCCTGATGCTCGACGCGCAGGGCACGCAGGAGGTCATGCGCTGGAACCTCGTGAACGCGTGGCCGTCGCAGTGGCGGGGTGCAGTGCTGGACGCCATGAGCCAGGAAGCTGCGCTGGAGCACCTGACGCTGGTGTACGACACCCTCGAGCGCGCATGAGGTGGCCCCGCCCCCCGAGACCCGTGCGGCGGTGGCTGCGGCGCTGGGCGCTGGACGCTGTGCGTGCCCTGGACGCGTGGGAGGACGAGCCGGCCGCTGCCGGGCCGTCCGGGGCACCACAGGTGTGGCTACAGCGTGTCCGCGCCGCGCCAGGGGTGGACTGGCTGGGGGTGGGGGCGGAGAGACCGGCGGCGCACACGGCAGAACCGCACCGCCTCCTGACCTTCAGCGCGGAGCGTCCGGCCGTCCTGGCGGCGTCTGCCCCAGGCACCGCGTCGCCGCGCCGGCAGGACACGTCGCCGGCCCTGGTCTTCTCCGCGCGGCCTCCGGCCACCGATGCCCGGCCGGTGTTCCCGGAACGTCCACCCACGGCACCCGTCGTCCGTACCGAAGTGCGCGAGGTCAGGTCTCCAGCTCCATCCAGGCCGGGCTGGGAGCCGCCCGCGCCTGACACTCCGCCTGCACCGCTCCGCTGGCCCGATGTCGCCCCGACTCCGGCGCCTCCACCGTGGCTGGCCGCCGCGCCGGATGGGGCGAGCCCAGCGGTGCCGACGTGGCCGGACAGATCAGAGCCGACACGGGAACCGCGCCCGGCGTGGCCCCAGACGCCCTCCAGCGCAGCACCCACCACGACGTTTCCCCCGGCGGCGGCCACCCCGTCTGGGAGTGGATGGCCGGCCGCTCCTGACGATTCTTCAGACGACTGGCCCGACCTGCCCACGCCAGCCCCGGACGTGGTGGACCTCTTTCATGCCGCGCAGCGCGAGCAGGAACGCTGGCGGGAGCTGGAACGCGAACAGGCAGGTGAACGGTGGAACGGGTGAGTTTCCTGATTGAGGCCACGAACGAGCGGGTGTCGTGCCTGCTGAATCCCGAGCTGCTGACCGTGACGCGGCAGGCCGGCGTGGGAGCGGGCCGCTCGGTGGGCGGGCTGCTGGGCGGCCGGGCGCTGGGCGACGATCCGCTGCTGGCGCTGGGGGGCGGCGTGACCGAACTGGAGCTGAGACTGCTCTTTGACACCTCCGTGCAGGAACCGCCGCAGCGCGTGACGGACGTACGCGAACTGACCCGCCCGCTGTGGCAGCTGGCCGAGGAGCAGCGTTCTCCAGGCCGCGCGCCAGCCCTGGCCCGCGTGCGCTTCCTGTGGGGCAAGTCCTGGAACGTGCCCGGCGTGATCCTGGCGGTCAGCGAGCGCTTTGAGCAGTTCGCCGCGAGCGGGGCGCCGCAGCGCTCGTGGCTGCGCCTGCGCCTGCGCCGCGTGTCCGAGCAGGCGCCGGGCGGCATGGGCGCCGATCCGGTGGTCGCGCCCAGCCATGGCCGCTGGCCGGCCCTGACGTTCGCCGGGGCCGATCCAGCCGCGCCGGCCGACGTCTACGCCGTGCAGGGCGACGGGGTGCAGGCGGGCAGCCGCCTGGACACGCTGGCTGCCCAGGTGTATGGCGACCCGGCCGCGTGGCGGGCCATCGCGGCTGTCAACGACCTCGCCAGTCCCTTCGGGCTGGTGGCCGGGCAACTGCTGCGGCTGCCCGAGGTGCTGTCCGTCGCTGTGTCGGGCGGGCTGGATGCCACGGTCTCCGGCGGCACGCCATGACAGCACCCGTGCTGACGAGGCCGACAGCGGTGCTGCGCGTGGTGCTGGCCGGGCAGCCCCTGGAGGTCTGGGACGGTGCGGTGCACGCCCTGCGGGTCATGCAGCGCCTGTCTCTGCCGGCCGCCTGCGAACTGGTACTGCGGGGGCCCGGCCTGCCGCCCGCGCAACCCGGCGACCCGCTGGTGGTCGAGGACGCGCACGGCGGGCCGGCGGTGTTCACGGGCGAGGTCTCGGCCGTGGGTGTCGAATTCCTGGCGGGCGGCACGAGGGAGGTGCGCGTGCGCGCTTACGACCCCCTCCAGCGCCTGCGCCGTCGCCAGACCGCTCGGGTGCACGCCGGCCAGGATCTGCGCACCCTCGCGGAGGAACTCGCCGCCGGACTGGGGCTGGATGTGCAGCTCGACGTGCCGGCCCTGACCCGGACGTGGGGCGCGCAGGTGCGGCAGTCAGATTTCGACGTGCTGCGGCGCCTCAGTGAACGCAGCGGCCGGGCCTTCCGGGTGCAGGGCGGACATCTCGACTTCGTGGGGCCCGCCGGGGACGGCACCGTGACCCTGCTGCGGCTGGGTCAGGATCTGCTGGAGGTGCGCGTGGAACGGGGCGCCGATCCCGCCTGCGAGTCGGTGGAGGTGCGTGGCTGGAACGTCCTGACCGTCCAGGCCGTGCAGGGCCGCGCCGGAGAGGGCGGTGCCCGCCAGATTGTAGGCGTGCCGGCCGAGAACGACGAGGAGGCGCAGTGGCTGGCGCAGGCGGAACTGGACTGGCGCGCCCGCGCCGCGCACACCTGCCGGGGCGTGAGTCTGGGCGACCCGCGCCTGAGGCCGGGCGGCGGCGTGCGCCTGGAGGGCCTGGGGGATGGCCTGGACGGCGGGTTCGTGCTGACCGAGGTCACGCACCGCGTCGAGGCCGGCCTGGGCTTCGTCACCGAGTTCGGCAGTGCCCCCCTGCCGCCACCCGTCCCGCCGGTGCCGGGGGCGACCCTGGGCGTGGTGTCGCAGGTGGACGATCCTGACACGCTCGGGCGGGTGCGCGTGACCCTGCCCGCCCAGGGCGACCTGGAGAGCGGGTGGCTCCCCGTGCTAAGCCTGGCCGCCGGGCCGGATCGGGGCCTGATGCTCCTGCCGGACGTGGGCGACACGGTGCTGGTGCTGCTGCCCGCCGGGGACGGCAGCTCCGGCGTGGTGCTGGGCGGCCTGTACGGGGCGGGGGGCATGCCTGACAGCGGCATCGAGGGCGGACAGACCCGGCGCTACACGCTGCGCACGGCGGTCGGGCAGCAGGTCGTGCTGGACGCGGCGGCCGGCGTGCTGCGCCTGGAGGACGGCCAGGGCAGCGCCGTGGAACTCACCCCGGAGGCCCTGCGGGTTCATGCCCGGAACCGGCTGATCCTGGAAGCGCCGGGGCAGGACGTCCTGATCCGGGGTGGGCGCATCAACTTCGAGAGGGCCTGATGAAACTCCTGACCGACAGAGCAACGCTGGTCTGCGCGCACGAGATCGGCCGGGTGAGCCTGCAGGCCTCGCAGGCCCTGGTGTACGTCGAGGGCCAGCCGCTGCTGGTGGACGACGATCCCGAGGGCCGGCCCATCCGCTTGTGCCCGAACTACGGCGTGGCCATCAAGCCCTGCCAGCGCACCCTGAAGGTGCACCAGGGCTATTCCACGCTCTTGTGGATCGGCGGGAAGCGCGTGGCCCTGGACAGCGTGCGTGGCCTGACCGACGGCACGCCGCCCGGCGTGGTCGAGTATGTGGTGCGCCAGCCCGGCCAGGAGCTGCTGGAGGAGCGCCCATGACCGCGCCGGATCAGGGCTGGCGCTTCGTGCACCCGGATCTGGACGCCGGCGAGGCGAGTGCGGACGGGCCGGGGCTGCGGCTGGCACCGGGCGGGGGCGTGCAGGTGGCGCGCGGCGGGGCGCTGGTGCGGCAGGCCCTGCTCCTGCTGCTCTCGACCCGGCCCGGCGAGCGGGTCATGCGGCCCGCCTACGGCTGCCACCTGCCCCGGCTGATGTTCGCGCCGAACGACGACACGACCGCCGGGCTGGCGATCCACTACGTGAGACAGGCCATCGAGCGCTGGGAGCCGCGTGCCCAGATCCTGCAGCTGGACGCCGGCCGCGACCCGGGCGCGCCGGAGGTGCTGCGCGTGACCCTGCGCTACCGCGTGCGCGCGACCCTGCACGAGGACGAACTCCAGCTGCGGCTGAACCTCGCGGGAGGGACGTGATGGCGTTGCCCCTCCCGAACATGGACGACCGCACCTTCGAGCAGCTGCGCGAAGCGGCCATCGCCCGCGCACGCCAGAGCGCCCCCGACTGGACAGACTTCTCGGCCGGCGAGCCGGGCACGGTGCTGCTCGAAGCCTTCGCGTTCCTGACCGACACCATGATCTACCGCCTCAACCGCCTGCCGCAGCGGGCCTACGTGGAGTTCCTGCGGCTGCTGGGTGTGGTGATGCTGCCGCCCTCGGCCGCGCGGGTCACGCTTCGCTTCACACGCACCGGGTCGCCGGACGCCGCGCTCCGCCTTCCGGCGGGTACCTGCGTGACCAGCGGGGCGACCGCGTCCGGCACGGCGTCCGTGTTCTCCACCCTCCGGGACGCTGAGCTGCCCGCCGGCAGCGGTGGCGTCGACGTCCCCGCCATCCACGCCGAGTTCGTCGTGGGCGAGCTGCTGGGCGTCACTGGCGCGGCCGGCGGCACCTTCACCGTGGCCCGGCCACCCATCGTCGCGCCGGTCACCGACGCGCAGGGGGCCGACCTGATCGTGGCGGTCGAGGCCCAGCCCGCCGAGGTGCAGCCCAGCACGCCGATCATGACCTGGGAGGGGAAGGTGTACCGGATCGCCCGCGAGGTGCCGTTCTTCAGTGCCGGGGGGGGCGACCCGCAGAGTTATCTGGCCGACCGGCTGGCCGGCAGCGTGACCTTCCCACCCGGCGCGGCGGGCCGCCCGCCCCCGGTCGCGGCGGGCCGCGAGGTGCGCGCGTGGTACTGGCGTGGCGGTGGCGAGGACGGCAACGTGGCCCCCGGCACCCTGACCACCGTGCAGGGCACGTGGCCCGGTGTCATGGTGACCAACCCGGCCGCCGCGTCCGGTGGGCAGGCGGCCGAGACGCTGGACCGCGCCCTGGTGCGTGGTCCCCAGCACATCCGGCACCAGCACCGCGCGGTGACGGCCTCCGACTACGAGTTCATCGCGCTGGCGCACGCCCGCTCGGTGGCCCGGGCGCGGGCGTTCACGCAGCGCGAGCTGTGGGCGCACGGCACGCCCGGCACCGTGGGGCTGGTGCTGGTGCCCGAGGTGCCGCCCGGTGAGCGCGCGCAGCTCACGCCGGAGCGGCTGCTGGGCGCGCAGCAGCCCGAGGTGCTGGGGAATATCGGCCGGGCCGTCGAGGCGCGGCGCATCCTGGGCACCGCCTGCGACGTGCAGTGGGCCCGCTGCAAGACCGTGCGGGTCAGCGCGCGGATCGTGGCGCGGCGCTATCAGAACCGCGAGCAGATCCGCGCGCGCGTGCTGGAACGCCTGCAGCTGACCATCAACCCGCTGCCCACCGCCCACAGCGAGCACGGCTGGCGCTTCGGCCAGACGCTGCGCGCCTCGGACGTGTACGGCGTGGCGCTGGCCGAGCCGGGCGTGGCGTGGGTAGACCGGGTCGGTCTGTCCGTGGACGAGCAGCCCGGGGGCGAGGTGCGCGCGCTGGATCGTGACGCCTTCCAGCCGGGCACGTGGTACGCCGCGTGCGGCGAGCGCGTCTTCCGCTCGCTGAATGACGGCGAGGGCTGGGAGGCGGTGCTGACCGTGCCGGGCGAAGCGCTGCGGCTGGTGCGCGCCCACCCCGCGCAGCCCGGTGTCCTGGCTGCGGTGGCAGAGACGGCCGCGCAGGGCGTGACCGTCCGGGTGTCGCTCGATTGCGGCGAGAGCTGGCAGCCCCCGCAGACCCTGGACGTGAAGGTGCAGGACGCCGCGTGGGTCACGCGCGCGGGGCAGGTGTCGCTGCTGCTCGCCACCGATACCGGCCTGCTGGATGTGCTCGTGGTGCCTGGAGGCGTGCGCGTGACGCCGCTGGCCGTCACGCCGGGCACCCCCAATCTGCCGCTGTACGCCGTGGCAGCCCATCACGACCCACAGGGCGACGTGACGGTCGCGGTCGCGGCACAGTCGCTGGGCGGGGTGTACCTGTCGGGGGGTGGGGGCAGCAAGTCCTTCCGCGCCATCGGTCTGAACACCCTGGACGTGCGGGTGCTGGCGGTGCAGCGTGACGGTGGCCGCGCCTTCCTGTGGGCGGGCCTGGCGGCGGTGGGCGACGAGGACGGCCCCGGCTGCCGGCGCTGGGAACTGCGCGGCCAGGAGGATCCCCCGGAGGGCTGGGTCACCCACAGCGCCGGCTGGCAGGGCGGCAGCTGTCTCGCGCTGGCCTTCACGCCGGACGCCGCCTACGCCGCGTCGCATCACATGGGGGTGGCGAGGTGGCCCCTCGCGGCGGGCGCGGCCACCTGGGCGGCGCCGGCGGTGGACAGTGGCCTCCCGCTGAACGACCAGCGGCGCTTCGAGCGCGTGCGGGCCGTGGCTGCGGCGCCGCAGCTCGTCCTGGCCGGCGGGCCGTGGGGCCTGCGGGTCAGCCGCGACGCCGGGCAGACCTACCAGCCGGTCGTGCCGGAGGGCGGGGCCGACGCCGTGACCCTGCCGCCCACGTGGCTGTTCTGCTCCGGTGCGCATGACATCGAGGTGGTGGATGAGGATGAAGCGACCCGACCTTGACCGCCTGCTGCCCGAGGTCATGCAGCGCGCTGCCCAGCCGGGGCAGCCGCTGGCCGCCGCCCTGGACGTCATGGAGGCGCTGGTCACGCCGGTCGAGGACGCGCTTGCAGGAGTGGACGCGGTGCTGAGCCCCTACCGCGCGCCCGACGCCTTCCTGCCATGGCTGGCGGGCTGGCTCGACCTGGACGGCCTGCTGCGTCCGGGGCCGCTGGAGACGCGGTACGCGCCGGGCCTGTCGCAGCTGCGGCTGCTCATCGCTCGCACCATGCCGCTGAACTTCATGCGCGGCACCGCGCGTGGCCTGATCGGCGTGCTGGAGGCCGCGACTGGCGTCAGCGGCTTTCACGTCCAGGAGAACGTCACGGCCGGCGGCGAGCCGCGCGCCTTCCACCTGCTGGTGCGGGCACCCCCGGACTCCGCCCGGTACGCCGAACTGGTGCGGCACCTCGTCGAGCTGGAAAAACCCGTGGCCCTCACCCACGAGGTGGTGTGGCCCACCCCCGGAGGAACGTCATGACGCTCACCTGGACCCTGTTGCTCGCGCCGCTGACGCCTGCGCTGATTGCGGCGGCGGTGGCCTTCATCGTGGGCGTGGCTCTGGGGCTGGTGAAGGGCCAGTCCGGCTGGGCGCTGCTGCGCGGCGTGGAGGCGGGGGCGCTGCTGCTCGCCGGGGCCTTCCTGGCGCGGCTGTTCATTGCGTGGATGCTGAGCCGCGCGCCGCACCCGGAGCACGCGGCCTTCGTGATCGGCTGGGCGTTCCTGCTGTGGCCCGGTGTGATCGACACGATTCCCGCGCTGCTGGGCCACCGCTGGCTGACCACGCCGGAGACCATCCTGGCGCTGGGCACGGTCGTGGGCGGCGGCGTGGGGTTCATGAACGGGCTGTGGGGAATCCACGGCCTGGCCGGGATCCTGACCTTTCCCCTGAACGTCACGTGGGGCCTGGCCGGCAACACCAACGGCCTGCTGCTGCACCTCGTCAACTTCGCGTGGGGCGACCACAGTGGCGAGACCCGTCGAGAGGCGCACCGCTATGCCTCGGGCTTTCGCATCAAGGGGACATACGCCTTTACCCAGGGCTGCGTGATGAGCAATACCTCGACGTCCCTGTTCGGCCACGAGTTCGTGCACGTCGTGCAGAACCTGCTCGCCGGGCCGTTCTTCGTGCTGTCGTACGTGGCGTGGATGGTGCTGCTGTTCGTGCCGGGCCTGATCGCCGGCAGCGTCAGCAAGAAGGGAAGCGTGGCCGACGGCATCGAGGGCTACACCTACGACAGCAATCCCTGGGAGGCGATGGGCTACGCCGTCGGCGGCGGCCACAGCCCCAAAGTCGCCCTGGGCACCGTCTGGACGGTCGTGCTCGGAGTGGCGCTGGTCGCCGCCTTCGTATGGCTGAGCCTGAGGGTCATTCCCTGGGGCTGGCGATGAGGGAATGGAGGGAGGTGCCCATGACCTGACCACCGTGGCCTCCGTCCACCGTTCGCGTCCTCACAGGGGGAAACCATCATGTCCATCAGCACATCCAGTAGCGGTCCGTTCAACACCATCCTCGGCTGGGTGCCCCGCTGGCTCGGCTTCGTTCTGATCCTGCTCGCCGGGGCCGCATGCATGGTCTCCGGGCTGCTGCTCTCGCCCAGCGCAGGCGTGGTCGCCTTCGGGGTGGCGTTCATCGTCGTCGCCACCCTGTCGTGGGTCAGCGGCGGTGGGGCCACCCCCTCCGTCCGCCCCGGTGATCGCAGTTTCGGCGCGTCGCTCGACCACCTGCCCATGTGGGTGTGGGTCGTGAATGTCGGCCTGATCGTGGTGGCCATTGCCGTCAGGCTCCTGGTGTCCTGAGCCGGCGTCTGGGCGGTTCCTGCGAGTCCGGCGCCCGCACCCCGCCCTGTCCCTCTCTTCGGTCGGATTGAACCCGCCAGCACGGCAGAGGGCCTGGAGCCATCTGACCCCCACCCCCCAGGAGTCCCCATGCCCGGAGCGTTCACCATCACCACCGCCACCAATACCGTGACCCTGGGCCCCGATCGCCAGGGCGAGGCGGCCTTCGTGGTCACCAACGTCAGCGGCCGTCCCATCCAGGGCCGCGCCCTGCTGACGTGGCAGCCCCCGGCCACCGACCGCGCCGCGTGGGCGAGTGTGCAGGGCGATACCGAGCGGGTCTTCCCGATCGCGGGCACCCAGCAGTACGCGGTGAAGTTCACCCTGCCGTCCACGGCCCCGGAGGGCCAGCACATCCTGCGCCTGGACATGCAGGACGTGACCTCGCCCGACGACGTGGTGCAGGGCCAGAGCGTGACCCTCCAGGTGGCCGCACCCCCGCCCAAGAAACCCTTTCCGTGGTGGGTGGTGATTGTGGCCGCCGTGGTGCTGCTGGGGGGCATCGGCGCGTTCGTGCTGCTCCGGCCGAAGCCGGCGACCGTGCCGGTCGTGGCGGGCCAGAGCCTCGTGAAGGCCCAGGAGCTCATCGCGGCCGCCGGCCTGAGGGTCGCGGAGCCGTTGAAAGCTGAGAACAGTGACACGCTGGCGCAGGGGCTGGTCATCCGAAGCGAACCGGCCGAGGGAACGACCCAGGCGCGGGGCACCGCCGTGACCCTGGTCGCGTCCAGCGGCCCGGCCACCTTTCCCATGCCGAATGTCGTGGGCAGCGCGGCGTCGGCGGCCGTCATTGCCCTTCAACAGGCCGGCATCACGAAGTTTGCGCTCGACCGCAGGTACTCGGAGACGGTGCCCGCCGAGCAGGTGATCGACACGACGCCGGGGGCCGGCCAGCTGGTCACGAAGGCCGGCGAGGTCAGAGTGGCCGTGTCGCTCGGCCCGTGCCGGCGGGGCACCCTGGCCTGTCGGCGCGTCATCTCCCCGGTGCTGATCAGTCCGAACCTGCGGTTCCGCAACGACATGCTGCGGGTTCCTGATCAGCCGTGAACCCCCGGGTGTTCTTCGTCGTGCTGGCCCTGCTGGCGCTCGCGGCCTACGTGGCGTCGGGCCTGAGCTTCACCCGCCGGGACGGCACCGCAGCTCCTGGTGACCGTCCTGATACGCCCGCGTGGGCGCAGGGGCTGGGGGCGCGGCTGGTGCGCCACCGGCCCGTACAGGACAGCGATATCCAGGGGCTGCTGGGCTCCTGCACCGATCCGACGAGGCTGTCGCTGGGGGCCGGGCAGGGCTGCTCGTACGTGCTGCGCGCCCTGCCCCGAACCAGCGCCGTGATCCGTGACCTGCGTCTGCGCAGTCCACAGCCATTTCAGGTACAGCTGGTCTACGGCGACCTGAGGGGCAACCCGGAGCCGGCCAAGGTCACGGACGGGCGCTACGACGTGACCGTGGACGTGTCCCGTGACGGCGCGCAGGTGATCGTGACCTGCCTGCTGACGGCGTGCAGCATCCAGCAGGGCGGGCCGTAGGACACCCTCACGCCCGCAGGCGGATGCTCTTGACGGTGGCCACCGCCCCGCCAATGAGCAGCAGGACGCCCCAGATGAACGCCAGGATGGCGATTACGATGGCGCCGATGGCATCGGTGACGCTGACGAGCAGGCCCGGCACCAGGGCGTGTAGCCACGCCAGCAGCAGGCTGCTGACCACCGACGTCAGGGTCAGCAGCACCAGGCTGCGGTTCTGAAGGAAGCGTGGCTGGGACAGCACCAGCAGCACCGCGAACCCCAGTTTCAGGGTCATCAGCAGCGCCAGGGTGGCGGCGGCCCCGCCACGGTCAAAGTGTCCGAACAGGCCCAGGTACACGGGAAAGCCGAAAAAGGACAGCAGCAAGCCCAGCATGACGGTCAGGGTCACGAAGGCGGTCAGGCCCAGCAGGATCACGGCCAGCAGCAGCAGCAGCGACAGCAGCAGCGTCACGATGCCCTGCACCCGGCCCTGCACGCGCTCCGGGACGACCAGGGCCAGACCCATGAGCACGACGGTGTAGAGCAGCACGCCGTCGACCAGGGCCAGGGCGCGCACGCCGAAGCCCGGCCGCGCCTGCCCGCCCGCGAGCAGGACGGACTGGCCCAGTTCGATCAGCACGGCCAGCAGCACGCACAGCGCCGCGCCGAGGAAGAGGGGTCTGCGCAGGGTGTCCATAGGTCAGCGTACGCGGAGAACCGCCTACTGCACCTTGATGACCTGGGTGATGGTTTTGCTGGCCCGGTTGTCGAAGTACAGCCGACCGATCACGAGGAGTTCGGTGTACACCCGGTCTGGCCGCTTGCGCACCGAGAGCGGCAGGGTGATCCGCAGTTGCGCGCCCTGGGCCATCAGCCTCAGGGCTGAGCTGGAGGTGTGGGTGTCCCACACGTCCATGTCGGGCAGCGCGATCCGCACGGGCCGGCCGTCCGCGCCGGTGTAGGACAGCTCGTACGAGAACTCGGCGCGCACCGGCCGGGCGCCGTTGGGCACCGTGTCGATGGTGATGTCGCAGCGGTGGACGCCGGCGCCGGCCCTGAGCACGGGGCCCGCCTGGCTCCCCCGGACGCAGCGCTCGAGCGTCCAGCCGGTGAAGGTGGGGGCACGATCCGGAGTGACCGGGGCGTCGGCGGTGGGCGCGTTCTGCAGGTAGCGGTACACCTGATTGACGAACAGCAGGGAATCCACGAAGTAGTAGTCCGAGACGTTGGTGTGTGCGGCGGGCCGGGAGCGGATGACCTTGACGTCCAGGTGGAAGTGCGGCCCGAAGGAGATGGTGCACGGGCCGGTGCCCCGGCTGGAGATGTACCCCAGCAGTTGCCCCGCCCGGACGGTCTGGCCCGCCTGCACCTGAAGCTGACAGGCGTTCAGGTGCAGGTAGCGCATGACCACGTCGTTGGCGTATCCGCCGGAGTCCGTGAAGCGGCCAAGGGTCACCTCGACCGCCCCGCCGGGCCGGACGGTGCCGCCGGGCAAGGGGCGGGCGGCGTTCACCACGCCGGGGAGCATGGCGTAGATGGGCTGCCCCGGCTGGGCGCGGAAGTCCGTGCCCTCGTGCTGCCAGTCCTTGATGTCGTAGCAGGTTGGGCTGGCCCCGAAGACCCAGCCGTGCGCGGCGTGGGTCAGGTCGGCGCCGTCGAGGCTCACGATGTTCTGCAGACACGACCCCGTGCTCTGGATGGCCCGGTACAGGGGCGTGTCCTCTGAGCGGGTATAGCCGTTCTTGCGGCCCAGGTCACCGTCGCTGATGGCCTGCGCTGGATCCTTGAACACTGCCGGCGCGAGCTTGAAGCCCGCGAAGATCGCCTTCAGGGGCGGGCGGTTCAGTGCGACGGTGGCGGCGCGGTTCTTGTTGAACAGCGAACTCATCGGCGTCCAGCGCAGGCTGGAACTCTGGATCGTGGCCCGCCGCTCCGTGGGTGTTCCGGGCGGCGCGGCCGCGCCATACGCGTGTCGCAGATAGTCTTCGCCGTACAGCGTGGGGTTCAGCGACGGAAAGGTGCGGTACAGCTCGAAGGACACAGCCTGATCCGTGACGGCTGCGTCGCCGGTTGTGAAGTCCAGCAGGATCTTCCCGTCCTCGGTCACGGTCTTGCTGACCTGGAGATCGGCCGGAATCTGGTCGAAGACCACGCGGTAGTCGTCCCCAGCCGGGGCGCTGCCGTCCGTGCCCAGCAGGGCGCTGTTCACCTCGAGGCTGAACTGGCTCCGGCGCTCCAGCTGCGGCATCAGCACCGTCAGTTTCGGGGCACTGTCGAAGCCGTTCTGCGTGACGGCCTGGTTTGTCAGGGCGATCGAGCCCCTGCCGCGCCGCAGCGAGACCCGGTGGCCCAGGTAGGTCACGGTGCTGGCCGTCACGACGTCCTTCACGTCGATGGGCGCGGCGGCCACGGCATCGGCAGTGGCCGCGCTGAAGATCCCACTGCGGGCCAGGTACGCACTGACGTTGGTGCGTTGCAGACGGGTGGCCGGCTGCGCGCCCAGCCCCTGCCAGCGGGTCACGGACGTCACGATCCGGCTGCGCGCCACGCGGCCGACGGGCGTGGGTTCCGGAACACTGAAATTCACCAACATCATCCCCGGATCCTGTGCCGCCCCCGTGCTGTGCAGCGCCGCGAGGGCCAGCAACAGGAAGCGCCCCAACGCCGAAACCTTCATGTGTCCCCCCGATCGCCGGGCGCGCGTCCCCAACATGCCTGCGAGCCTCTGGGCTTCCCTTTCCGAGCCGCTTCACGTGGCCGCCCGCCGGGTATGGGCGGCAGTACAGCTGGTGCGGTCATCCAGCACCTTGGCCTGCGTTTGAGCCGTCCGCAGTATTCCGCTGCCCCCGTGATCGGCCCATGATCAGGGGGGGCGGCCAGCGCACGCAGACGCTTCCCCTTCAATTCGGGCTGCGGCCGGTGCGTGTGTCCCCGCTCTGTGGGTGATCGCGCCACTGCTCCGGTCTGGAGGCGGCCTCGTGATGGTGGGAGCGCGGTCTGGTGGACGCGTGGATGGCAGTAGCGGGGGATCTTCAGTGGGTCTGGTGTCCACTCGATTTGCCTGGAGGACACTGCAAATCTCACGTCCTGGCAAGGCGTGGCTCCAGATGTGTCCGGCTCGCTGCACCACCGTCACATGGCGCATCGTTCTTTTCTGCAGATCAGTAGGCCAGGGGTTCAAATCCCTTCGGGCACACCACGGAGAACCGCGACAATGGTGGGGTTTATCGGTCGTGACGTGGACGTCTCCCTGGAGGATGACGGTGGATGCCAGTCCGAGGACACGCCCCAGG
The DNA here is from genome assembly GCF_034440735.1 of Deinococcus sp. AB2017081. Lineage (NCBI taxonomy): Bacteria > Thermotogati > Deinococcota > Deinococci > Deinococcales > Deinococcaceae > Deinococcus > Deinococcus sp. AB2017081. Next base: position 603,235 of record NZ_CP140098.1, read on the forward strand.
GCTTCACGGGGGCCGCAGGCCGGGTCAACCCGGTTGCCGGCCCCCCATCAGCTCACCGCGCCAGTGTCAGGTCTGCTTCCCTGGGCAGCGTGCGCCCCGGCGCGTGCGCGTTCCGCAGCGCCGTCAGCCGGGTCTCGATGATCCGGCGGCTGAGCGCAGCTTCCGGGGCGAGGTGCTCCGAGGCGTGAAATGCGCCCGGGTACACGTGCAATTCGGTCGGCACGCCCGACGCCAGCAGACGCTGCGCGAGGGCAATCTGTCGTCAGTGCAGGGCGGACGGCGCGGCGGCGCGGCGGCGCGCGAACTTCTGCCGGTACATCCGCTGGTCGCTGAGCCTGAGCGCGTCGCCAGCGGCCGCGACCTCGTCCGGAAACGTGGCCACTCCAGAACTGGCCGTGACGTCCACGAATCCGGCGAGGCGAACTTTGTCCATGCCGCGCTCCAACCGCGCGTGCAGGTCATCGGTGTCAGGCGCGCCGGTCCACGAGACGATCAGCGAGAACTCATCGCCGCCGAGCCGGTACAGCCGGCCCAGCGTCTCGAAGGCCGCCTGCAGGCCGTGACCCACCGTGATGAGCAGAGCGTCGCCCCGGTCGTGGCCCTCGGTGTCGTTGAGGGTCTTGAGTCCGTCGAGATCCAGACTCAGGACGCTCAGGTGGCGCTGATGTCGCTCCGCCTGGGCAAAGGCCGACTCGAGATCCGACTCGAAGGCCCGGCGGTTGCCCAGGCCCGTCAGCGCGTCGGTGAAGGCGGCCACCTGCAGGCCGCTGATCTCCGAGCGCGCCTGCTCGTAGCGGGTTCGGAGCTGCTGGAAGCGTTCGGTCTGCAGTTCCGGCATGGCCGGAGCAGGCACGTCACCGGGCCCGGGTTCCACGCCGAGCTGCACCAGGACGTCCTGCACCTCGCTGTCGTCGGCGTGCTGCGAGCCGAGCGGCAACTGGCCCGTGGCGTGGAGCGCCTCGAGCGCCGCGATGACCTGGGGATCGAACTGCTGGCCGCTCTGCCGCCGCAGCTCCGCGAGCACCTCGGCCTGGCTCCACGGGCGCTTGTAGGGGCGCTGGTGCGACAGGGCGTCGTAGACGTCGGCCACGGCCACAATCCTGGCCGACAGGGGAATCGCCAGCCCGCTGTGGCCCTGCGGATACCCGCCCCCACCCCACTGCTCGTGGTGGTGCAGCGCGATCTCCCGCGCGAGGCGCAGCAGCCTGGAATCGCCCCCCGCCAGGATCTGCCCGCCGATGACGGTGTGCGCCTTCATGCGGTCGAATTCCTCGGGCGTGAGCCGGTCAGGCTTGAGCAGGATCAGGTCGGAGATGCCGATCTTGCCGACGTCGTGCAGACGCGCCGCAAGCCGCAGCAGCGCGACCTCGTCGGCCGGGCGTCCGAGCTGGGCGGCGAGCAGGGCGCTGACCTGCCCGACGCGCAGGGTGTGCTCGCCGGTCACGTCGTCGCGGAACTCTGCGGCGTTGGCCAGGCGGGTGAGCACCTCGACCTGGGTGCGCGCCAGGTCGCGCGTGCGGCGCTCCACCCGAACCTCGGCCTCGACGTAGGCCCGCTCGGCCGCCTCGGTTCGCAGCCGCTCGGTCTCGGCCTCGTGCCGGGTGCGCTCCACGTCGAACTGCACGGTCAGCTGCCGGATCTGCCGCTCGCGCCCCTCGGCGGCCAGGCGCTGCTCGACGTCGCGCTGGTTCCGCAGGTGGGTCAGGGCGGCCTGCAGGTCGCCGGAACGCTCGAAGGTCTCGGCGAGCAGTCCGTGAATCCGCGCGGCGGCACGTCGATGGTCGCTGCGCTGGGCGAGTGGGAGGGCCGCGCGCAGCTGCTGGGACGCGGCGAAAATCTCGCCCCGTCGCAGCTGCGCTTCCCCCAGACCCGTCAGGGCGTCGATCTCGCTGCCTGGGTCGCCGAGCTCGCAGGCGATGTCCAGGGCGAGACGGTGGTGCTCCAGCGCCTCGTCCCAGCGCGCCTGACCGCCGAGCGCCTGACCGAGCCCGTGGTGGGCGACCCCCACGAGGTAGCGCTGTCCTGCCTCGGTCGCCAGCCGCAGCGTCTGCTCGCACAGGCCCTGCGCCTCGGCCGGTCGTCCCAGCTGCAGGGCCGCGCCCGCCAGGTTGTTCAGCGCGTACAGCTCGACCAGCCGGTGGCCGCCGGCCCGGCCGAGCTCACCGGCCCGGAGGTGGGAGGCGTAGGCCTGCGGCCAGTCGTCGAGATCCTCGTACACGTGTCCGGTGGTCATCAGGCACTGCGCCCATAGCAGCGGCTCGTGGTGGCCGCTGAGCAGTTCCGAGGCGCGGTTCAGGGCGATCAGCGCCTGGCCGTGCTGCGACTGGCTGAGGTGCACCTGCCCGATGTTGCTCAGCACCTGGGCGGTGCCCAGATCGTCGGCCAGCGCCTCGCGCAGGGCGAGCGCCGCCTGGAACTGGGTCAGCGCCGCGTCGGCGTGCCCCCCCATCTGGAGCAGCACGGCCTGCTGGTTGCGGATATCCGCCTCCAGGCGACCGTCGGCCGTGTGACGGGCGAGCTCCAGGGCGCGCGTCAGGGCCCGCTCGGCGCGCGGCAGTTCGCCGAGCTCGCGCGACACCTTGGCCAGCGTCACCAGCGTGGTCGCCTCCCCGGCCTCGTCGCCGGCCCTCCGCGTGAGCCCGGCCGCGCACTCGAGTTCCGTGGAGGCTTCGGTGAACTGCGCCAGGTGATGCAGGGCCTGTCCGGCACAGCGGCGGGCCCGCGCTTCCACCGGGGCGTCGAGCGGGGCCGCCAGCGCCTCGCGGGCGAGCTCCAGGGCGCGGGCCGGCGCGGTGGACAGCAGCGCCTCGGCCGCCGTGAGGAGGCCGAGGGTGTGGTCGGAGGTGGACGGAGCAGGCGACGGCATGGACGGCCGGATTACGGCTGGACGGCAGCCTGGATGAAGGCCCCGATGTCGAGCCGGCCGCCCAGCTGATCCCTGTACTCCGGGTTGAGGGTGTTGAGCTCGGCGGCGGTCGAGACCAGCGTCCTGGGGAGATCGCCCGCTCTGACCTTCAGGGGCTGGCCCAGCGCGAGCGCCAGCGCGCCGGCGGCCATGGGTGCGGCCATGGAGGTGCCGCTCCACGCGGAGAGCAGGTTGCCCGGCACCGGCCCGTAGACCAGCTCGCCGGGGGCCGTGAGCATGAGCTCCTTGCCGTAGGTGGAGAACGCTGACTTGTGGTCGCTCGCGTCAACGCTGCCCACGCTCACTGACAGGCTGCCGAGCGTGCCGCCGCCGGCGCTGTAGCGGGCCGGATAGGTGATGCGCCGGTCGCCGGTGTTCCCCGAGGACGCGATGACGTAGACCCCCTGATCCGTGGCGTACTCGATCATCTTCTTCAGGACGCCGGTCTTCTGAACCGATCCCAGCGAGAGGTTGATGACCTGCGCGCCGTGGGCCACGGCCCAGTCGATGGCCTGGACGACCGCAGTCGTGTCACCGCTGCCGTCCGGGCGCAGCGCGCGGAGCGGCAGGATGCGCGCGTGGGGAGCGACCTGCAGGATGATCCCCGCCACATTGGTGCCGTGGCCGTAGAGCGGGTCGTCGAGGGTTCCCTCCTCCTGGGGACTGGCGTCCCCGTCGACGAAGTCGTGGCGATCGGCGGCCGGAGCCAGCGAGTTCTGGAAGGCCTCGTGGGTCTGATCGAGCCCCGTGTCGATTACGGCGACCGTGACGCCTTCGCCCAGGCGTGGAGCGAGGGCCCACGCGGCCGCGAGGCGCGTGCGCTGCCACAGTGCCGCGTTCTCCGCCACGCCGCCGACGACGCCGGCACCGCCGCCCCAGAAGTACGCGCGGCCTCCACCCCAGAAGTACGCCCGCCCACCGCCCCAGAAGTACGCCCGGCCGCTCGCGGCGAGGCCCGGCGCGTTCCACGCCGAGGTGGCGCCGCCGGCCTCCAGCGCGCCGACGTTCGGTTCCGACGCGAGGGTCTGGGTGGACACGGTGTCGGTGCTCCCCGACGGTGACGACAGGCCCAGCACGGCGAACCCGGCCTCCGGGTGCCACGCCACCACATGGCCGCCGTGGCTCGCCTCGACGGTCGCCACCGAGTCCGTAGCTGCCACGGGCACGGTGGTGGTGAAGGCGTGGGCAGCGGCGCGGGGCGCAGCGGTCTGGCTGCAGGCACTGAGGAGGATGCCGAGGGTGAGGAGAGCGGGGAAGCGTGTGGACATCGACATGGACTCTCCTTGCTGCCCGTGTCGGGTGGCGCGCGGCACGGGGCGGATCTCCCTCACTGTGGGCGCCGTCCGTGACTCTTCTGTGACTCCTCTGATCCACCCCAGATCCCCCCCGGCGGGTTGGTGACGTGGCCGGGCCGCCGGGGGGGCCTGGCCGGTCACACAACAGTCACAGGCGCGCCGCCGGGCCCGGTACAGAGCGTGGTACACCCTCTTCGACCGACTGGCCGCTGACAGTCACGGCGGCGTGTTGCATCAGGTGGCTGACAAACCCTGAGATGGCGAGTGTCGCGTGTGCAGTAGTGTGTGCAGTAGAGAGGGGTATTCAGTGGTTCTGGCTTCCACTCGGTTCCCCTCGAGGACACTGCGAATCCTGCGTCCTGGCGGGGAATTGTGCTGGATTTGTGTGTGCCGGTGCACTCCCGTCATCTGCCCCTTTTTTCCTTCTACGGATCAGAAGGCCAGGGGTTCGAATCCCTTCGGGCACACCACAGAAACCCACGTCTAGGACGTGGGTTTTCTCTTTGCAATACGGGTGCCGTGGGCCGTGTGTGCTGTCGCGTGTGCGGCAGGGGAGAGGGGGATGGCGCAGGACGAGGGGCACGGATCAACCCTGGCCCCCTTCGCGTGCAGATGTGCGCAACTCAACCTTGTCGACCGGCTTGCTGAGCAACCGCAACAGCCCCGCGGTAGCGTCCCTCTGCACCTCCCGGTCACGACTGCGCGCCCGTGGCAGCGGCGCTCACAGCGAAAGGCTGGGCTGCGGGTGGCGTCTGGAGCGGCGACGCCAGCGTGGCTACCGTGGCCGATCCACGCAACATGCTTGAGGCGGCAGCGTCCGTCCTTGCGCGCCGGACTGATCCTGCGCGCACTGCGCTGACCGCTCCGGCGTCAGCCCGCGGCGGTGGGTCGGGGGGGCGGCGGGGTGCCCGGCAGCGGGACGGCGGCCGCGGCGGCCCGCGCGTCGGCCGCGGCCGACGCGTCGCCGTGATCGTCGAGCAGGGCGGCGGCCACCGTGTAGAACTGCACGGCGTCCGTGAGGAGGTACTGGTCGTGCGCTTCGCGCGCGGCGCGCAGGTACGCCCGCGCGGCCAGTTCGGGCTTGCCCCCCTCGTGCCAGTGGCGGGCCACGCGGGCCGCGCCGCTGCCGGCGGACTCCAGGGTGCGCGCGGCGGCGCGGTGCAGCAGTCCCCGCACCGACGCGGGTGTGCCGGCATCGACCGCCTCGTACACGAGGTCGTGGGCGAAGCGCTGCCCGCTGATCACCTGCGCGGCCTCCAGTTCCTCCCACGCCTGTACGAGGTCGAGCAGCGGCGCGCCCAGCATCAGCGCGACGAGATCCACGTCGAAGTCGCTCTGGAGGGTCGCGGCGGCCCGCGCCGCCTGCAGGGCCGGGGCCGACAGCCGCTCCAGGCGGCGGCCGATCACGCTGCGCACCTGCTCGGGCAGCGGCAGCCGCTCCGGCACCGGGCCGTCCAGGCCGCCGGCCTCCAGCAGCAGCTTCACGGTCTCCAGCAGGAAGTGCGGGTTGCCGGCGCAGTGCTGCCACAGCCGTGAACGCAGCGCCGCGTCCGCCGGCACGCCGATGTCGGTCATCAGCGCGTCGGCCGCGCGCCCGTCGATGGGCGAGAGGTCGATCAGCACCGCGATCCCGGCGTCCACGGTCTGCCGGACGAGCGCGGCGCTCTCCGGGGGCAGCTCGCCCCGGCGGAACGTCGCGAGCAGCCGCGGCATGCCGCCCGGCTGGCCGAGCGGGAAGGACGTGCCGAACATGTACATGCCCATCTGGTTGGTGTGGTCGTCGTAGAACTGCCAGTCATCGCAGACGTTCGACATCAGGCCCTCGTGCACTGCGATCGTCCAGAGCATGTGCGCCTCGCGGAAGGTCAGCAGCTCCTCGTCGCTGGTGATCGGGCCCGGCCGCTCCGCCGGGGGCAGCAGTTCGGGCACCAGGCGCGACATCTCGCGGCGCACCCACGGTTCCATCACGAGGTCCGGGCGGCGGGCCGTATTGATGCGGCTCATGCGCGTCAGGGTCGCCCACGGCTGCACGCGGTCGCCGGGGCGGCCCAGGTACGTGATGAACCCGCCCTTGCTGCCCGCGAAGTCGTGCGCCAGCCGCGTCTTGCCGGAGCCCGGCTCGCCCGAGATGAAGATCCACTGTCCCGCCGCCCACGCGGCCTCCAGCCGGGCCCACTCGGCCTCGCGCCCGACGAGGTGCGGGGGGCGCAGCACCGCGAGCGGCAGCTCGGCGCGTGCGCCCGCCGCCGGCGCGGGCACGGTGCCGCGGTCGATCTCACGGGCGAGCGCCTCGGTCTCCGGCAGTGGCCGGGCCTGGAATTCGCGCTCCAGGATCTCCTTGCAGCGGTGGTACGCGCGCAGCGCCGCCGGGCGGTCGCCCGACAGGTAGTGCAGCCGCATCACGCGCCGCCACGCGTCCTCGGAGACGGGGTCGAGGTCGAGCACCGTGCGGGCGACGGCCAGCGCCTCCGCGTAGCGGCCCCCGTGCTCCAGCCGCCGCGACTCCTGCCGGCCCGCCTGCGCCCGCAGCTCGACGAAGCCCTCGCGCTCGGCCGTCACCCAGTCGTCGAGTTCCGGGCAGTCGTCGTAGGCGAGCCCCGCGAGCAGGCCGCCCGGATCGTTCAACAGTTCCGCCGTCTGTCCCTGCGTGTACGCCGCCCGCAGGCGCGCCGCGTCGACCTCGACGCCAGGATCGAGCGCAAGGAGGTCGGCCCCCGAGACGAGCTCGGCCCCCACCGCGAGCCGGAGTTTGCGCAGCATCTGCGACAGGTTGTTGCGGGCGGTCGCCTCGGGCGACTCGGGCCACAGCAGCCCGGCCAGCCGCGAGCGCGACGTGGCCCCCTCCAGCGACAGGTAGCTCAGCGCCGCCGCAAGTTTGCGTTCCAGGGGCACCAGCACCACGTCGCCGGCGCTCAGGCGGGGCACGCCGAGCACGTCCAGGCGCGGGGGCGTGGTCACTGCACCCCCACGGTCAGCAGCTGCGCCTGGACGGCCGCCGCCTCGCCCCGCGCCGCGGCGGCCGGGCCCGGCTGTTCCAGCGTGTCGAAGGCCTCTGCGGCCTGCGAGTAGTACTGAACCGTCTCGGTGAGCTGGAAGTGGTCGCGCGCCTCGCGCGCGGCGCGCAGGAAGGCGGGTGCGGCGTGGTCGGGCTTGCCGCCCTCCTGCCAGTGCCGGGCCACCCGCGCCGAGTGGCCGCCGGCCCGGTCGAGCGCGCGCGCCGCCGCCCGGTGCAGCAGCGTGCGCACCGTGGTGGGAATGCCGCCCGCGACCGCCTCGTACACGAGGTCATGCCAGAAGCCCGAGCCACGCACCACGCCGGCGGCCTCCAGCTCCTCCCACGCGGCGGCCGTGTCGAACAGCGGCGCGCCGAGCACCTCCGCGACGAGTTCCACGTCGAAGTCGCTCTGCAGCGTCGCGGCGGCCCGCGCCGCCTGCAGGGCCGGGGCCGACAGCCGCGACAGCCGGCGCGAGATGATCTCGCCCACCCGGGCGGTGATGGGCAGGTTCAGCCCGGACAGCTCGCCCCGGGCGAAGGTGCCGCTCTCGATCAGGTGCTTGACGATCTCCAGCAGGAACAGCGGACTGCCGCCGGAGTAGTGCGCCAGCCGCCGGCGCAGCGCCGGATCGTCCGGCACGCCGAGGTCGTCCATCAGGGGCCCCAGCAGGTCGTCCCCCAGCGGCCGCAGCCGGATGTGGACGGCGATGCCCTGGCGCACGAGTTCCTCGGTGTCGCGCAGCACCTCCGGCATCAGCTCCCCGGTGCGGTACGCGCCGATCACGCGCGGGGCCGGGCGATCCGGGCCGCGCGGCGCGCCGAACAGGTTGGAGAAGAAGTACAGGCCGTCGCGGGTCGAGGGCGCGTCGTAGAACTGGAGGTCGTCGGCGATCACCGTGTCCACGCCGCGGTAGCCCACGTACGAGAACGCTGTCATGGCCTGGCGGTAGCGCAGCAGGTCAGCTCCCGAGGTCAGCGGCTCGGCCGCGTCGCCCGCGGGCGCGTACTCCGGGAGCACCCGGCCCAGTTCCCGCTGCACCCAGGGCTCCAGGGTCACGTTCCCGAGCCGCTCGGCCAGCACCCGGTAGTTGCGCGCCGACGACGTGAACGGCTGGTGCAGGTCGCCGGGCCGCCCCCGGAACTCCAGGAACGTGCCCTTGCTGGCCGCGAAGTCCATGACCAGGCGGGACTTGCCCACGCCGGGATCGCCCTCCACGTAGATCATCTGGCCGCGCTCCCAGGCCTCCTCGAGCTGCGCCCACTCGGCCTCGCGGCCGATCAGCTGGGGCGGGCGCAGCACCGCCAGCGGCAGCGTGGTGCGCGCGGTGACCGCCGGGGCCGGGATGGTGCCGCGGTTGATCTCGCGGGCGAGCTGCGCGGTCTCCGGCAGCGGCTCGGCCCCGAACTCGCGCTGCAGCGTCTCCTTGCAGCGGTGGTACGCCCGCAGCGCCGCGGGCCGGTCGCCCGAGAGGTAGTGCAGCCGCATGACCTGCCGCCACGCCTCCTCCGAGACCGGGTCGAGCTCCAGCAGCGTCCGGGCGTGGTTCAGGGCCGCCGGGTGGTCGCCGTCCTGCTCCAGCCGCGCCACCTCGGCCCGCAGCGCGAGGCGTCGCCACTCGACCACGCGTTCGCGCTCGGCCGCGATCCAGTCGTCCAGATCCGGGCAGTCGTCGTAGGACAGTCCGGGCAGCAGCTCGCCGCTCTGGGCCAGCAGCTCTCCGGTGCGGCCCTGCGCGAAGCCCTGGCGCAGCCGGATCACATCGACCTCCACCCCCGGCAGCAGGTCAAGGGAGTCGCTCCCGGCGACGAGTTCGGCCCGGACCGCGAGCCGCAGTTTGCGCAGCATCTGCGACAGGTTGTTGCGGGCCGTCGCCTCGGGGGACTCGGGCCACAGCAGGCCGGCCAGCCGCGAGCGCGGCGTCGCCCCCTCCAGCGCGAGGTAGGCCAGGGCGGCCGCGAGTTTGCGTTCCAGACGAAGCTCTCCCCCGGCCGATCCGGTCAGGATCGCGGAGCCCATCAGCCGAACGTGCCACAGGGACGCGGACATGGGAATCGCCTCCCAGTGTAGGACACGCGGGAACGGAGCGGAACGCCCGGCGTTCACAGGCCGCCACACCGCTTCCGGGCCGCCAATCATCCGCGGGTCACGGTGCCCTCCGTACGCTCCGTGCACTTCCCGGGGGGAAGGCCAGGCTCCGCCCGCCGCGGGACTGGCAGGAGGTGAACCCATGAACGCGACCAGACCCAGACCACGCCACGCCAGACCACTCGCGCCCGTCCTCGGGCTGCTGCTCGCCGGGGGGGCCGCGCAGGCCGCGACCGGCACCGTGCAGGGCCAGGCCCTCGACACCGCCGGCAAGCCCCTGGGCGGCGTGCAGGTGTGGATCAAGCCCGTCGTCACGACCGGTGTCGCCGAGGCCGTCACGGACGGCAAGGGCCGCTACGCGGTGCCGGGGCTGCCGCCCGTGGGCTACCGCGCATACGCGTGGCTGGCGGTGCCGTACCGGGGCAAGACCTTCTGCTACCGCCTCGCGTCGGCAGCGGGCGGAGACGACAGCCCCTTCGTCCCGAACGGCACCCTGACGCGCAACTTCCGCTGGCAGCTGTCGGGCCGCATCCCGGATCAGGAGCCGTACAGCGACCTGGGCTACTACGGCGGCAGCCTGCCGCTGATGGCCGGCTTCGGCCAGGAGCGCTGGGCGACGCAGGACGACGAGATCGAACTCACCCTCACGCCCACCGGGCCGCTCATCGACGGCAGCGCGGGGAAGGTGCTCACGAGAACCGCGCCCGCGCGGGGCATGGCGCTCGACGTGCCCATCGGGACGTACCGCGTGCAGGCGACCTTCATCGCCGCGAGCGGCAAGCGCGAGCCGCTCACCGTCTCCGCGACGGACGGCGACTACGCCGCGCAGGCGACCGTGAACTTCAGGCCCTCGGGGGACACCTGCAAGGGCACGACCGGCGGCGCGCCGGGCCGCGCGTACGTGTACTGGCGGTTCCAGTGAGCCGGGTGCTGCTCGCCGTGCTGGCGCTGGCAGCCGGGGTGGCCGGGGCCGCCCGCCTGCCCGCCAACCTGGAGCCCTTCGAGGCCGAGCACGTGTGCGCCGGCCGTGCGGAGGTGCTCGTGCGGGGCAAGACCGACGACGCCCTGACGAGGAACGCGCAGGAGACCCTGACGAAGCTCGTCGCGTCCCTGAAGCTCGGGGGCGGGGCCGCGTACACGGACTGCCCCGCGTGGCTGAGCTACCGCGCGCACGTCACGGGCGACGGCAACGGGAACACCGTGTACGCCGCGACCCTGAGCCTGATCACGCCGAGCCTGGGCACGTCCGCGCTGCACAACCTGAAGGACGACGAGTTCCCCTACGACGGCGGCTTCGAGTTCGTGACGCTGTGGAGTGGCCTGGGGGCCGGCACCGCCACCGGGGCCGAGAACCTGGCGTTCCGTCTGCGCGCCGAACTGGTGTCGCAGATGGACGACTTCGGCAGCGACTGGAAGGCGAAGCACTAAGCCCGCCCGGCGGGTGGATCTGAGCGGCACGCCCCACAGGCGTGCTGCTACGCTGTGGGCCGGTGTCCGCCATGCTCCACGCGAGTCCATCCCGATGACCGTCCCGGCCCCCGGCGCTGCGCCCGACGGCCCTGACGGCGCTGCCCCCTGGAGCGCCGCCGTGCTTGGGCGGGCGCGGCTCGTGGGGCCGGGCGCGGACGTGCCCCTGGAGCGCAAGGCCGCCGCGCTCCTGACGTACCTGGCGCTGGAGGGCCCCACGCACCGCGCGCGGCTCTCGCTGCTGCTGTGGCCCGAGACGCGTGAGGCCGCGGCGCGCAACAACCTCGTGCAGCTGCTGCGCAAGCTGCGCGTCACGACCGGCCACGACGTCGTGTCGGGCGGCGACGTGCTGTCGCTCGCCCCGGACTTCGGCGTGGACGCCGCGGCGGTGCGCGCGCTCGTCACGCAGGGCCGGCCGGCCGACTTCGCCGCCACGGCCCCGGCGCTGCTCGCGGGGCTGACCTACGACGACTGCCCCGACCTCGACGACTGGCTGGCCGCCGAGCGGGCCCGCTGGGCGGAGTGGCACGTCGCGGCGCTGCGCGAGACCTCGGGCGAACTGGAACGCGCGGGCGACCTCGACGGCGCGCTCGCGTGGGCACTGCGGCTCACGGACGCCGACCCGGTCTCGGAGGACGCGTGGCGGCGCGTGATGCGCCTGCACTACCTGCGCGGCGACCGCCCGGCGGCGCTGCGGGCGTACCGGACGTGCGTGGAGATGCTGGAGCGCGAGTTCGGCTCCGCGCCCCTGCCGGACACGGCCGCGCTGGCCCGTGAGATCGAGCGCGGCGCGGTCGCCGTGCCGCCGCGCCCTGTGGCCGCACCTCCGCTCGCGACCCTGCGGCCCCCGCGGCTGGTGGGGCGGGAGGCCGTGTGGGCCGAACTGGACGCGGCGTGGGCGGCCGGGCAGTGGATCGTGATCGAGGGCGACCCCGGCGTCGGCAAGACGCGGCTGGCGCTGGACTTCGCGGCCAGCCGGGGGGGCGTGCTGGTGTGCCCCGGCCGGCCCGGCGACGCCATCCAGCCGCTCGCCACGACCGCCCGCGCGCTGCGCGCCGTCACCGGACAGCTCGGCCCCGACGTGCTGGAGCCGTGGGTGCGGCGCGAGCTGTCGCGGGTGCTGCCGGAACTCGCCCCGGACGAGCGGCCCGCGCCCATGACCGGCGAGGCGGACGTGCTGCGCTTCCGCCAGGCGCAGCTCGCCGCGTACCGGGCGCTGCCCCCGGCCGTCCTGACGGTCGTGGCGGACGACCTGCAGGCCTTCGATGCCGGTTCGCGGCACGACCTGGACTTCGTGTTCCGCTCGGCCGCGCCGCTGGGGGCCCCCGGCGGCCTGCCGCGGCTGATCATCACGTGCCGGCGCGGCGAGCTGCCCCCGGAAACCGCGCAGACCGTGCAGGGCCTCGTCGAGCAGGGTGTGGCGGTACACGTGCGGCTCCCGCCCCTGCCCGAGACGGAGGGGGGCACGCTCCTCGACGACCTCGGCGTGCCCGCCGATCCCGCGCGGCGCGCGCAGCTGTGGCGGCACGCGGGCGGCAACCCGCTGTTCCTGCTCGAGACCGTGCGTCTGCTGCACGGCACGGGGGAACTCGCGGGCGGCAGCGGGCCGCTGCCCATGCCGGACAAGGTGCGCGCCCTGATCGCCCGCCGCCTGACGGGCCTCTCGCCGCGCGCCCTGCAGGCGGCCCGCGCGGCGGCCACGCTGCAGCGCGACTTCGACCTTGACCTCGTGGCGCAGGTGCTCGGCGCGCCGCTGCTGGACGTCGCGTCGGCGTGGGAGGAACTGGAAACCGCGCAGGTCGCGCAGGGCGAGCGCTTCACGCACGACCTGATCCTGGAGGGGGTCGCGGCCGACACGCCCGCGTCGGTGCGCTCGCTGCTCCACCGCAGCGCCGCCCGCGCGCTCGCCCGCGCGGACGCGGCCCCGGCCCGCGTGGCCCGGCACTGGCAGGAGGGCGGCCGGCCCGCCGACGCCGCCGCCGCGTACACCCTCGCCGCGCAGGAGGCGCGGGCCCGCTACCAGATCCCGGAGGCCGCGCGCCTGTACGGCCTGGCCGCCGAGCTGCACGGCGACGCGGAGCAGGACGCGCCCGCCTTCGACGCCCTGAACGCCCGCCTGACGCTGTTCGACCTCACCGGCAGCGACGCCGCAGGCTTCCGTGCGGAACTGGAACGCCTCGACGGTCTGGCGCGCACGCCCGCGCAGCGCGGGCAGGCCGTGGCACGCCGCGCCGAGTACTTGGGCCTGACCGGCGATCAGGAGGCCATGGAGCGCACCGCCCAGGGCGGCCTGGCGCTCGCCCACGAGGCCGGCGACGAGCGCCTGGAGGCGCGTCTGCAGGAGATCACGGCAGTGGCGAACCTCAAGCTCGGGCGGCCCCGCGTGGCGCTGCCCGCCCTGGAGCGCCTGCGCGTGCTGGGGCAGCGCCTGGGCGAGGTGCCCATGCAGGCGCTCGCCCTGCAGGGGCTGGGGCTGGTGTATCAGGTCTCGTCACCGCGCGACGCGCTCGCCGTGTACCGCGAGGCGCAGGCCCTCGGGCGCGGCAACGACCTGCGCGGGCAGGTCGCGATCCTCACCCGCGTGGCCCACATGCTCGCGGTGCTGGGCGACGTCCGCGCCGCCGAGCGCGGCTACGACGAGGCCCTGAACCTGCTGGTGGGCAGCGAGGGCGTGCTGGACGTGCAGCTGCTCGCGCTGTACGGTCGGGCGTCGTGCCGGCTCACGCTCGGGGAGCCGGGGCGCGCGTGGCAGGACGTGCAGGCGGCCCGGCAGCTCGACCCGGCAGACCACGTGGCGGTCAGCGCGTCCGTGGGGCTTGCCGAGGCCCTGGCGCTGCTCGCCCTCGGGCAGCCCGGCCCGGCGCTGGTGGCCATCGACGCCGTGCTGGCGCACCCGGCCTTCCAGGTGAACCTGCGGCCGCGCGCGCACGCGATCCGCGGCAGCGTGCTGGCCGCACTGGGCCGGACGGACGAGGCGCATGCGGCCTTCCGTGCGGCCGCCGACGACCTCGGGGACGAACCCGGCGTGGGCCTGTACGCCGAGCTGCTCGCCCGCCGGGCCGCCGCCGAGGCCCCGGACGCGCGCGCGCGGACGGCGGCCGAGCTGGACGCCCTGGCCCGCGAGCACGGCCTGCGCGGCTTCGGGCACGCCGCGGCGGTGCACGCCGCCCTCGCCGGGTTCCTGGCCGGCGCGGCGACAGCACTCCCGCCCGCGCCGGAGGAGGACGGCGACCCGGTCTTCGACCCCGGGGAACTCCACGCCGCCCGGGCGCTGGCCGCCCCGGCCCTCGGGCTGGACGCCGCGCCGGAGTGGGCGGCCGCCGACCGCTGGGTGCAGGCCACGCTGCCCACCGTGCCGGACGCCTTCCGGGAGGGCTTCCTGGCCCGGCACACCCGGCGCTGAGGTCGGCCCGTCAGGGCGCGGGCCCCGCGCCGTCCGTGCCCGCACCCAGGTGCTCGGCGAGGAAGGCGAGCAGGCCCTCGGGCGTCGTGAAGTGCCGCCGCGCGTCGAGGTACGGCTGCCGGACGGACGCGCGCCACACCGGGCGGTCGCCGTCGAGTTCGTACCACACGCGCAGCAGGTACAGGTCGTGGTCGCCCGGACGGGCAGGGGAGGGGGGTCGGGTCATGGTCTTCACCTCCAGCGCAGGGTAGGCGACCGGGCGTGATTCACCGCTGATTGGGGCCGCCGTGCGCGCCGGACACGCGCGCACGGGGCAATCACGGGCGGATCATCCTCCTCCCGGTACGGTGACGGCATGACCGCCCTGGATCGTCCCGTCCGCAGCGCGCCGCGGTTCGCCGACCTGCTGTCGCTGCCCCGTCCCGCCGCCCTGTCCCGCGCCGTGACCGGCACCAATCCGCTTGTGCGGCCGGCCGCCACGTGGCCCGCCCTGCGCCCGCCGGAAGGCCTGCGGCCCCTGGCGATCCTCCTGCCGTGAGAGACGCCGCACCATCGGCCCGCCACGCGGGGCCAGGCCCCCGGCCCGCCACGCGGCGACCCCTCCTCCTGACGACCACGCTGCTGCTCGCGGCGTGCAGCGCGGCCACAGCCGCCCCGAGCGCCGGCGTGGCCTACGTGAAGGGCGGCGAGGTGTGGGTGACGGCCGGGCCGGCCCCGAGTGCGCGGCGGGTGCCCGGCACGCGCGGAACCGTGCTGCTGGCCGCGTCGCCCGTCGGCGGAACGCTGGCCGTCCTGACCGGCCCGGCCGGCGCGGACGTGAACGCCGACCGTGCGCCCCTCCTGACCGCGCGCCTCAGCCGGCGGCCGTACACGTCGACCGCCCTGCTGTCGACCGTGGTGCCGGACGCGGCGCTGTCGCGGCTGCCCGCCCGCTGGCTCACGTGGTCGGACGACGGCCGCACGGTGCTGGCCGGCACGGACGCCGGCACGCGCGGCTGGAATGTCGCCACGCGCCGCGCGCTGGGGGTGAGCGCCACACTCTGGCCGCCCTCGACCTCGCTGGACGGCGACGTGACCGCGGGGATCGGGAGCGTCGCCTCGCCCGACGAGCCGGGCGTGCTGCTGTACGGCCCGGGCGCGCGCCCCGGCACCGAGGTGTTCAGCCGGAGCGCGCCGGGGAACCTCATGGCGGCCCTGCGCCGCGAGCCGGCCCTGCGCACGTTCACCGAAGGGCTCGATCCGCGTGCGCAGGCGCAGGACGCCAGCTGGGTCGTCACGCCGCCGCGGGTCACGCGGGACGGGCAGCGCGTGTACTTCGCGACGAACGCCGGGTGGGGCGTGGGCAGCGGCGGCAGCACCACCTCTGCCGTGTTCCAGGTGGGGGTGCGCGACGTGGCGCTGCGCGCCCTGGGCTGGCTCGGCACCTTCAGCGGCAGCGCGCTGGAGCTCCTGCCGTCGCCGGACGGCACCGCGCTGCTGCTCCTGCACACCCGGCACACCAGCAACGCCGAGGTCTCCACGGCCGTCTCCGTCGCGGACGTCGCGGCCAGAACCCGGCGACCGCTGACCGCGCTCGCCGCGCCCGCAGGCCGCGTGACGGTGCTGGCGGGCACGTGCTGGCTCGCCGACGGGCGGCACGTGGCCCTCAGCGCGGCGCAGGTGAACCCGGCCACGCTGAGCGCGGCCACGGCCTTCGTGCCGCCGGTGTCCGCATTCACGCTGCTGGTTGTCGAGGCCCGCACGGGCCGCGTGGTGCAGCGCGTGCCCGGCGCGACCCAGCCCGCGTGCCTTCCGGCCTGACAGCACCGTTCAGCGGCATGGAGGGTGCCCCATGGTGCCGCTGAACCAGGCGGACTCGCAGAGCTGCGAAGCAGAGCGAGTCCCGGACAGGGCCGCGGGTGGATGTGGAGCCCTGGGGCATCTTCTCAGCCCAGGGGCGGAACTGAACACCGCTGTGAGCGCGCTGCGCACCGTTGCCCGGCATCCCCGGCGGTGACGGCCCGTCGATCCCGACGCCCGCCTCCCGGACGCCCTGTACGCGTGGGTGGGCCTGCTCGCCGTGCCCGGCGGGACTGTTCTCGCGGCACTCATGACGGTGCCGGTCATGGCCGTCGCGGGCGCGACCGGCAGGGCCGTGTCCGCTGCGCCGCTCGCCTGACCCCGCGCCTGAACGGCGGCATCACCCTCCGGCAATGGCCGTGGCCGCAGACGGCACAGAGGAACCGGGCCGGAGGGATCACCCCCGGCCCGGTTTCCAGGTTCCGTCACTTCACGGTGAAGGGGCGCACCATGCCGAGTTCCGCGTGGGACTTGCCCTGGTGCGCGGGGCTGGGGATGAAGCACACCAGCAGGTAGTCGCCGGGCGTGAGCGTCAGGTCGGCGTAGTTGGTGCGGCCGGATGCCGCGGCCTGCACGCCGCCCATCGGCATGCCCGCGGGCGCGCCGCCGGTGAACATGGCCATCAGGTCGGCCACGGTCTTGCCGGGCATCATCTTGAAGACCATCATCTCGTGCGGTTCCGGGCCCTTGTTGCTCACGCCCCACACCTGGTGCCCGGCCTTGATCTGTGCGGGGATGTTGATGCCGAAGTCCTCCAGCGTCACGGCGACGTCCGCCCTGGGTTCCGCCGCGCCGCTCGCCGTGTCCGTCACCTGGAAGGCGTTGAGCATCCCCAGCGCGAAGTGCGGCACACCCTTGGCATCGGGCACGAAGCACAGTTCCACGTAGGTGCCGGGCTGGTCGAGGTTCACGGTGACGGTGCCGGTGCTGCCGGGCACCTCGATGCCCACGCCGCCCACGAAGGTCAGGTCGGCGGTGGCCGCCTCGCCGCGGGCCTTGAGGTCGGCCACGAAGCCGTCCACGGTCTGCCCGGCCTTGAGGCGCGCGATCTGGTAGTGGTGCAGTTCCTTGCCGGTGTTGGTGAAGGTGAAGGTCGTCCACCCGGTCGGCAGGGGCGCGCTGGTGCTGAAGGCGTACTCCTTGCCGTTCACCTGCACGGGGGCGGTCATGCTGTGGCCCTGGTGGGCGAGGGTCGTGCTGGCGAGGGCGGCGGTCACGGTGGCGAGGATCAGGGTGTGGATGCGTGCATTCATGGTCGGTTCTCCTTGTCGGTCACGTGGTCGGTGCCGGACGGGCGTCACTGCAGGCGGGTCACCGTGATGGGAGGGGGAGTGCCGCGCGTGCCGGTGGATGGGGGCGGGCGAACGGAGGCGGTGCCGGATGGAGTGGGCCGGCCGACCGGGGCCGGGCGGCCCGGAGCGCTCAGGGCCAGTAGCGGGTCAGGGCGACATCGCTGTTCGAGTCGCTCCGCTCGCCCGCCAGGACGATGCGGGTGGCGGGAATCCGGTCGTCGGGCTGCAGGGCCACGGCGTGGGCGAGGTCGGACTTGCTGCCGGGCGCGACCTTGGTGAGGGTGGTGCCGCCGCTGCCGAAGCCGCTGTCGTTCTGGCCGGTGGCCGTCAGGCGGGTCACGGCGAAGTCCCCGGCGGAGCTGTTCCCCTCGTAGATCCAGCCGCCCAGCACGATCTTGCCGTCGCTCTGCACGGCGACACCCTCGGCGGCGTCCCAGTTGTCGGTCAGGGCGATCACGCGCTTGCCGCCCGTGCCGAAGCTCGGGTCGAGCGCGCCGGCGGCGGTCAGGCGGATCACGGCGGTGTCGTTCTGCGCTGTGCCGGCCACGACCACGCGGCCCTGTGCGTCGGTGGTCACGGCGTTCGCCGAGCCGATGGTCACGCCGAACACGCCCGTGACCCGGCCGCCGCTGCCGAAGCTGCCGTCCAGCGCCCCGGCGGCCGTGTAGCGGGCCACCTTGAAGTCGCCGGTGCCGCCCACCGCGACGATCGCCTGTCCCTGCAGCGTGAGCGCCGAAATGGTGTCGGACGCGCCCGAGGTGCTCATGGACGTCGTGACGGTGCCGCCCGTGCCGAAGCCGGCGTCGAGGGTGCCGGCGGCGTCGTAGCGGGCCAGGGCGAAGTCCACGCCGCTGCTCGCGCTGCCGAAGCTGGCGCTGCCCCCGGCCACGATCTTCCCGTCGGGCTGGAGCACGAGCGCGTTCGCGCGGTCGCCCGCCGATCCGCTGAACGCGGTCGTGACGCGGCCCGCGGTGCCGAAGGTGGAGTCGAGCGCACCGGCCGCCGTGAGGCGCACGAGCCCGAAGCGTTCGCGGTCCGCGGCGTCGGTGGTGCCCCCCGCGACGACCACGCGGCCGTCGGCCTGCACGGCCACTGCGCGGGCCACGTCGGACTTCCCGGCGAAGTCGATCAGCACCTTGCCGCCCGTGCCGAACGTGGGATCGAGCGCGCCGTCCCGCGTGAAACGGGCGACCGCGAACTCGTTGCCCGCGGCCCCCGGGGCCGTGCCGACCGCCACGATCTTGCCGTCGGCCTGCACGGCCACGGCGTTCAGGTAGTCGTCCCCGGCGCTCATGGGCGTGACGCTCACGCCGCCCGCGCCGAAGGTGGTGTCGAGGCTGCCGGCGGGGCCGCGCACGGTGACGGTGACCGTCTTCGAGACATTCCGCGTGCCTGCGCTTCCCTTGACGGTCACGGCGGTGGGCTGTGAGTGCGGGGCGCTCGCCGCCGCATTCACGGTCACGGTGGCGCTCGTCTGTCCCGCCGGGAGGGTGACGGTCGGGGCCGTGGCACCACTCGGCAGACCGTTCAGGGTGACGGCCACGGCGTCCGTAAAGCCCGCGTCGCGCGTCACGGTCACCGTGAGGGACGCGCCCGTGCCGGTGATCACGGGCAGCTTGTCCGCAGACACCGCCAGCGTGAAGCCCGCGGCGGGGGTGGGGGCGGTCACGGTGAGTTCGGCGGGGGCGCTCGTGACGCCTGCAGCGCTGGCGGTCACCTGGGCGCGGCCGGCGGCCTTGCCGGTGACGACGCCGCCGGCGACGGTGGCGACATTCTCGGCGCTGGACGTCCAGGTGAAGGCGGCGTTCGGGACGACCGTGCCCTGGGCGTCGCGGGCGGTGGCGGTGAGGGGGGTGGTGTCGCCGATCGGCACGGTGGCGGCCGGGGGGGTGAGGTCGATGGAGGCGATGGTGGCGGAGGGGGTGGAGCTCCCGCCGCCACCGCAGGCGGTGAGGGTCAGGGAGATCAGGGCGGCGTTGAGCAGGGTGCGTCGTGTCATGGGGGCGTCCTCCTTGCCGTGGGGGCGACGCCACCGTAGATGGGGCGTGCTGATCCGGCAGTGATTGCCGGTTTTCAGCGGTAGGGACGCTGATCGGAGGTGATCTACGCCAGATGGCGGAGGGTTGGTTGCGCGTTGTGCTCACCCGGCGCAATCACGCTCCAATCACGAATGCCCGCGTACGGTGCCGGCCATGAACGCCCGCGCCCTCCTCACCCTCTGCACGCTGCTGGCCGTCGGCACCGCCCCGGCCGTGAGCGGCGGCGTCCCCAGCCGCGACGACCTGATCCGCGCCTTCGTGGCCCGGCCGGTCGGCACCGTGCCCGCGGCGCAGGCCACGGGGCAGGTGCGCGAGTACACGCTGGACGTCCGCACCGTCCGCACCGAGGTCTCGCCCGGCGTGACCGTGGAGCAGTGGGCCTTCGGCATCCCGGGCCAGCCCGCGACCGTGCCCGGCCCGGAACTGCGGGCCCGGGTGGGCGACCTCGTGCGGATCACGCTGGTGAACACCCACACGCAGCCGCACACCCTCCACCTGCACGGCATCACGTCCCTGGCGCAGGAGATGGACGGCGTGCCGCACACCAGCGCCGCCATCCTGCCGGGCCAGTCGTACACGTACGAGTTCGTGGCGACCGAGGCCGGCACGCACGCCTACCACTGCCACATGCAGACGAACCTTCATCTCGACATGGGCATGTACGGCGCGCTGGTCATCGAGCCGCGCGAGGGACAGGCTGTGCCGTGGACGGGCGAGCACACCGTGATCCTCGACGAGTGGGACAGCCGGCAGAGTCCCGATGCCGCCGTGCACGACCCGCACCCGGATCTGTTCCTCGTGAACGGCCGCACCTTTCCCCTGATCCCGGACGTGCACGTGCCCGAGGGCCAGACGGACGTGCTCCGGGTGATCCACATGGGCGCGGCCCCGCACAGCCTGCACCTGCACGGCCACGCCTTTCTGGTGATCGCCAAGGACGGCCACGACCTCCCCGCCCCGTACGCTGCCGACACGCTGCCGGTGCTGCCGGGCGAGCGCTACGACGTGCTCGTGAAGGGCCGCGACGGCACCTTCCCGCTGCACGACCACAACACCGCGCAGAACGTGAACCGCGGCGAGTACCCCGGCGGGCAGCACCTGATGGTCACGGGCGGCCCCGCCCGGCGCGCCGACGGCACGTCCGCGCCAGTCCCCACCCCGGGCAGCGCCGGGTTGCTGGCGCATGACCACGCCGCACCGCCCGCCGCACCGGCGGCCGAGGCTCCCGCCCGGCACGACCACGCCGCGCCCGCCACCCCGGAGGTGCCCGCGGGGAGCGCGGTCATCCGCATCTCGAACTTCGAGTACGCGCCCGGCGACCTGCACGTCGCGGCCGGCCAGCGCGTCACGTGGATCAACGCCGACCCCGTCATCCACCACGTCGTCCTGACCCGCGACGGCCGGGACGAGGTGCATGAACTCCCCGCCGGCGGTTCCTTCACCGTGACCTTCGACCGGCCCGGCGAAGTCCGCTACCGCTGCCAGCCGCACCCGTTCATGCGAGGGGTGGTGCACGTGAACTGAGCCCGCCCTCCCACCACACCGTCCATCCGACCCGCCCTCTTGCCCCAGGAGACCGATGATGAACCACTACCAGCCCGCGTTCGACCACTTCACCACCACCTTCCACGGCACCGTCATCCGGCGCGGACAGGACGGCCACGACGCCGCCCGCGAGGTCTGGAACGCCGCCGGCCGCGACCTGAGCCCCGTGCTCATCGCGCAGCCGCACGACGCGGCGGCCGTGGCGCACGCCGTGCGCTTCGCCAGAGGCGTCGGCCTGCCCATCGCCGTGCGCAGCGGGGCCCACAGCCCCGCCCTCCTGGGCACCATCGACGGCGGCCTCGTCATCGACCTCTCGGCCCTGACGGCCATCGACATCGACCCCGCCACGCGGCGCGTGCGCGTTCAGCCGGGCCTCACGTGGGGCGAGGTCGCCGCGGCCCTGCACCCGCACGGCCTGGCCATCACCGCCGGAGACGTCGCCACGGTCGGCGTGGGCGGTCTCACGCAGGGCGGCGGCATCGGGTGGTTCGTCCGCAAATATGGCCTCGCCATCGACCGCCTGCGCTCGGCGGAGCTCGTGACCGCCGCGGGCGAGCTCCTGACCGTCAGCGAGACCGAGCACCCCGAGGTGTTCTGGGCGCTGCGCGGCGCGGGGGCCAACCTCGGCGTGATCACCGCGCTGGAGTTCGAGGCGCACCCCGCCGGCATGATCTACGGCGGGATGCTCGCCTTCGACGCCAGCGACCCCGCCGAGGGCGCCCGCCTGCTGACCACCTTCGCCCGCCTCGCGCACGACGCGCCGGAGGCGCTGACCGTGCAGGGCCTGTTCATGGCCGCGCCGCCCGCGCCCTTCGTGCCGCCACACCTCGTCGGCCGGACGATCTTCGCCGTGGCGAGCGTGTACAGCGGCGACGTCGCGTGGGGCGACGCGGTCATGGCCCCGTTCCGCGCGCTGGCCCCTCTGCTGATCGACCTGACCGGCCCCATGCCGTACCCGGCGATCTTCCAGCTCACCGACGATGCGGCCGTGCGCGGCTTCCGGCACGCGATCCGCTCGGGCTTCCTGGACGACGTGAGTGACCACGCCGCCCGGCAGCTCGCCACCGAGGTGCAGATCATGCAGCCCGGCCAGATCGTGCAGCTGCGCCCCCTGGGCGGTCAGATGGCCCGCGTGCCCGCCCACGCCACCGCATTCGCGCACCGCGCCGCACGCTTCGTGCTGATGGTCGGGCAGGCCGTGCCCGAAGCCGGCCTCGATCCCCTGGCGCGGATGATCGTCGACCGCATGTTCGCGCCCTTCGAGGCACACGTCACCGGCCTGTACGGCAACTTCGCCGGCCTCCAGGACGCGCACCCCGAACGCGCCGCGTACCCGGCCGGGCACCGCGAGCGCGTCGCGCGGGTCAAGGCGCAGCTCGACCCGCACAATGTCTTTGCCCGCAATGTCAACGTCCGCCCGCACGTCGCCGAACGGGCGCTGGCGTAGGCCGCCCGCCGTCCTGCCCCCCGGAGACCCGCATGATCCTGTTCACGCCCCTCCCCCCGCAGTGCACCGTGGAGCACACCCCGGAGCGCATGGCCCGCCTCGACCGGCGGTTCGCGTGCCCGGGCGCGTGGCCCGCCGACCCCACGCTGCTCGTACAGGACTGCGCGCGCGTGCTCGGCGCTCACCTCACAGTTCGCACGGCCGCGGGCCAGTGGCACGGCGATCCGCTCGCCCCCGCGGCCACGCCGCCCCTCACGGAGCCCGAGTGGCTCACGGCGCTGTGCCTCGGCACGCTCCCGACCGTGCATCTGGCGCCCGCCCATCTGGAGGCCCTGCGCGGGTGGACGGCCGGTGTGGTCACGGTGTTCGGGAAGGCCGGCCCTGATGGCGCGCCTCGCGTCGCCAGGGTGCTCAACCTCGGCGTGTTCCTCGACCGGGTGGAGCTCGACTTCCTGCTGGACGGCGGCCTGACCGGCGTGGGCGTCCTGTGTGCCCACCGGGTGGAGGGCGGTGGCCACCTCACGCTCTGGCGGGCCCAGCGTCCGGCCATCGGCCGGAGCGCCGCATCCTGCCCATGACCCCGGTGACCCGGTTCCGTTCGCGCCGTCGTCGATGACTGCTCCGTGCCGCCGCGGTCGGATCGGCCGGGGCTCGGAGTCGGCGTGGGAAGCGGAAAACCGCCTGGCAGCTGCTTCGTGTCGGTCGGCAGCAGGATCCACACCTGCCCCGCTGGCGGCGTCCGGCAGGGAGAACGCAGTGCGCCGAACGGTGGGAACGCGGGATGGCAGTGTGCCGATCAACCACAGGCGCGTGGGCAGGCCATCCGGTCACCCGGGGGCCGGTGTCCGCCCGGTTCCCTTCGGTGGCGATCCGGATGGAGCGTCCTGGCCGCCAATCTCACCAGATTGGCGCGTCCCGGTGTCCCCCCGTCAGGTGTTGCATCGGTTCTGCTCCGGATCAGCAGCCCAGCGGATCGAAGTCCTCCAGACACACCACGGCACCCCCGATCCAGACGGGGGTGCCGTGGTGTGCCGTGGCCTGATAACAGAATTCAGAGGCATCCCTGGGTTCCCTCCCTGCCTCTGAATCGAGCGGAGCGGGCACCTGCAGGAGACCGCGGTTGCACGTGGAGGTCAGGGGCATCTGTGTGGCCCCTCAACGGAACGGAACACCGCTGTGAGATGGTGGCCAGCCCTCACACGAACTGCCCGTTCACCTCGAACGGCTCACCGTCCAGGCTCAGGGTGCCGCCCTTGCGGAGGTCGCAGATCATGTCCCAGTGCACGGCGCTGCGGTTGGTGCCCCCGTTCTCGGCGTACGCCTGACCGACCGCCAGGTGCACGGTGCCGCCGATCTTCTCGTCGAACAGGATGTTCATGCTGGGGTGCTGGATGCCGACGTTCGTGCCGATGCCGAGTTCGCCCAGATAGCGTGAGCCCCCGTCGGTCGCCAGCGCGGCGCGCAGCACGTCCTCGCCCTCCTCGGCGCGGGCCTCGACCACCTCGCCGTCGTTGAAGGTCAGGGTGATGCCGCGCACCACGCGCCCGCCGTACAGGGTCGGCAGATCGAAGTGCGCCACGCCGTTCGCGCTGCGCTCCAGCGGCGCGGTGAACACCTCGCCCGAGGGCATGTTGCGCCTGGCGTCGCTGTTGCTCCAGGTGCGGCCCCTGACGCTCAGGTGCAGGTCGGTGCCCTCTGAAACGAGGTGGACGTCGTCAGCGGCGGCCAGGCGCCCGATCAGCCCCGCCTGGAAATCGCGGATCTCGCCCCACTTCTGCACGGGATCCGGCGTGTCCAGGAACATCGCGCGGGCCACGAAGGCCTCGTACTCGGGCAGCGTCATGCCTGCCGCCTCGGCCCCGAAGGCGGTCGGGTACAGGGTCAGGTTCCAGCGGGGATGCAGCGTGCTCATGGCGACGGGAGCCTGCGCCGCCCGGTGCCGCGCCGCGCGGGCCACGTCGATGTCCGGGGCGGGTGGCGTGGGCGTCAGGATGCGGATCGAGGCGTCGAGCGCGCGGGCGTCCTCGATCTCGACCGGGTGGAGCGAATCCAGCACCTCGTCACTGGCAAAGCGCTGGACGTCCTCGGTCTGGGCGGGGTAGCTCAGGCGCACCACCGGCCGCGCACCGCGCTGGAGCAGCACGCGGTGCAGCGCCTCGATCAGCGGCAGGGCCAGGGTGCTGCCGGACACCAGCACGCGGTCGCCGGGCCGGGCGGTGACGCAGTAATCGGCAAGCAGGACGGCGTGCCGTTCGGGATCGTAGGTCGTCATGGGATACCTCGTGGGGGTGGGAGTTGAAAGGTCTGAGGGTCAGAGGGTCTGAGAGCGGCGCGTCAGTCGGCCTGTTCCCTGAGACCCCTGGCATTTTCGACCCTCAGACCCGGCCTCGGTTCACTACAGCGCCGTGACGGCGCCGCCGTCGACGAGCAGGGTGCTGCCGTTCACGTACTGCGCGGCTGGCGAACACAGGAACGCGGCGACCCGGCCGAACTCGTCGGGGGTGCCCAGGCGGCCCATGGGCACCTCGCGCTCGGAGGCCTCGCGCACGGCCTGCCACGTCGTGCCCCGGCGGGTGGCGGCGGCCTCGTCGAGCTGCTGGATGCGTTCGGTCAGCACGCGGCCGGGCGCGAGGCCGTTCACCTGGATGTTCTCCGGGCCGAACTCCACGCTCAGGGATTTGAGCAGGCCGTGCACCGCCGGGCGCAGGGCGTTGGACAGCGTGAGGTTGTCCAGCGGCCGCTTCACGCTGCTGCTCAGCAGGGCCAGGATGCGCCCGCCGCCGCCGGCCTTCAGGTGGGGCAGGGCAGCGGTGATGCTCCGCACGACACTCATCAGCGTGAGCTGGTAGGCCGTGGCCCACTGCGCCTCTCCCAGGGCACTGAAGTTCCCCGGTGGGGGGCCGCCCGCGTTGCACACGAGGATCTTCAGCCCACCCAGGTCGCGTACGGCCGCGTCGATGAAGGTGCCCAGGCTGTCGGCGTCCGCGACGTCGGCGGCGTAGGCGAGGACAGCGGTGCCGGTGTCCGCCTCGATCCGCCGGGCGGCGTCCTGGGCGCGTTCCAGGGAGCGTGAGCACAGCGCCACGCGGGCGCCCTCGCGGGCCAGGGCGCCCGCGGTGGCGTAGCCGAGGCCCGCGCTGGCGGCGAGCACGATGGCCGGCTGGTCTTGCAGTCCAAGCTCCATGTCAGACGTGCCCGTACTTGGCGAGGACTTCAGGCAGGGTGGCCCCGGCCTCCAGATCGGCGCGGATCGAGCGCTCCTTCTCGGTCAGGGCCTCGGCGCGGGTCAGCACGTCCTCCACGACCTCGTGCGGGATCAGGATCGCGCCGTCCACGTCCGCGAGGATGAAGTCGTCCGGCCGGACGCGCACACGCGCGCTGGTCGCCCCCGGCAGGTAGATCTCGACCTGCCACGCGTTGACCTCCCAGCGGCCGATGGACTGCACCGGCGTGCGGTAGCGGGTGTAGACCGGGAAGTCCATGCGGTCGAGCCACTCGATGTCGCGGATGCCGCCGTCCACGACCGCGCCCACGCAGCCCCGGTACTGCATGCCGCGTGCGATCAGCTCGCCGAAGAAGCACACGCCCTCGGCCCCGCCCCCGCTCCACACGCTCAGGTGGCCGGGGGTCAGGCCGCTGACCGCCTCCATCTTCTTCGGGTCGCCGGTGCCGGGGTAGGGCGTCATCTGGCCGCGGATGGTGTAGGCCCACCCGCCCATCTTCTCCAGCCGGGCCTTGATAGGCCACAGGTCGCTGGACAGCCCGCAGTCCGGCAGGCCGAGTTCGTCGAGGACATCCGCGACGTTGGCGGTGTCCACCTTCAGGAAGCGCTCGCGCAGGGCGAGTTTGCGGTCGGCGGTGAGGGTCATCTGGAGGCTCCTGGGGGGAAGGCGGCGCGCAGCTCGTCGGCCACCACCGTGGCGGGCGCGTGGCCGTGGGCGAGCAGGGCGTCGTGGAAGGTTTTAGGGTCTAGGTTCAGCTCGGCGCGCAGGGCCTTGATCGTCTCGGTGCCGAGCCAGTACATCAGCCGGCTGGCGGGAAACATGGCGTTGCGGGTGGTCTCCGCCCAGACGCGGGCCGGGGCGAAGTGGGCGCGGTCACGGTAGAAGGCGCGGGCCTCGTCCAGCGTCCACTCGCCCAGATGCATTCTGATGTCCACGATGCACGACGCGGCGTTGCGGCGCTCGAACTGGAGCAGCAGCAGTTCCTCGGCGGGCGTGTAGAAGCCGGGGGCCTCGGCCAGCAGATCCTCGGCGTAGCACGCCCAGCCCTCGACCATGGTGCCGGCCCCCAGCAGGGCGATGCCTGAGGCGCAGTCCGTGCCGGCCACACGGGCCAGGACAGAGTCTGCGGCCCGTGCCCGCGCGTTGTGCGTGTGGTGCCCGATGCTGCCGTGGTGGACGGCGTGGACGAGTTTGACGAACGAGCAGTTGTTGGCCCGCAGGTACGCGGCCTGATCCGCCCCCGGCGGCGTGACCCAGTACACGCTGCCGTCGCCGGGCCGCAGCGGGGCGGGCGAGCGGTAGAACAGGAAATACAGGTCGCCCGTTCCCTCGGCCCACTCGGGCAGGAATCGGAAGTCCAGGCCGTAGTCGGCGGCAGGGGTCAGCAGCGGCCGGGCGGCGTCGAGCGCCTGGTCATGCAGGTTGCGGTAGGTGCTCAGCATGCGCTCCGGCTCGGGGCTGAGCTGCTCCAGCCGCGCGAGGTGCTCCGTCCACGGCAGGTCGCCGGGCAGACGCGCCGCGCGGGCCTCCAATTCGTGCGTCAGGCGCTCGAAGGCCTCGGTCGCGCGTTCCAGCGCCTCGCGTGGCCCAAACGGCAGGGCATGCGTGACCCGCATGAGCAGGTCGAGATGTTCCTCACCGCACGCGACCGGGGCATCGGGGCCGGCGAGATCCTCTGAAAAACTGAGCAGGGCGCGGGCCGCGCGGGCAGCGGGCAGACGCAGCGAATCGTCCCACAGCGGATGCTTTGGCAGGCCCGAGGTGAGCAGGTGGGCGGTCGCCCGCGCCTCCCGCCGCGCCCGCTCCGCGACGTCCTCCGGGCGGGCGCGGCCGTGCAGGTGGGTGCGGCCGTGTGCCAGGAACGCGGGGATCGCCTCCAGGCGCACGCGCAGGGCATCACGCGTGTCCTGTGCCTCGCCGGCGTGGCCGGGCAGTAGCAGCGAGACCACGCCGAAGGCGGCCTCGCCCGTGTACCACGCGGGGTTGCGCTGGCGGGGGGCGCGGCGCTGCTCGGCCATGACGGTGGTGAGCTGCGCGTCCAGCATCCGCGCGTCGATGCGGGCGGCTGGCGTGGCTGGGGCTTCCACCTGTCCCAGTTCGCCGCGCAGCGCCGCCAGGGCCGCGAGTTCGGCCTCGATGCTGCCGGGCCCGGCGGGCGGCAGCTGGTGGTCGTGACCGCCCACTCCCATGAAGGTCGCGTCCACCGGCCGGTACTGGGCGTGCACCTTCAGGTAGGCGCGGGCCGCGTCGTGCGCATCGCTCACGCGCGGGCCTCCTCCGGGCGGTGCTCGGCCGGATACAGCGGCAGCTCGACCCAGCGGCGCTCGCGGTGCGACTGCACGATCGCGTTCACGGCCTCCTGGCTCTTGGCGCCGTCGTAGAAGGTGCACTCGGCGGGCGTATCGTCCAGGATCTCGTCCACGAAATGCCGCACCAGGTTGCGGTAGTACAGCTCCGGCCACGGCGTGTGCAGGGTGGTGCCGGGTGGCAGGGCGCTCTCGGGCAGGGTGATGGGCTGGAACTCGACCGCGTCGGGGGTGGCGAAGCGCAGCGTCTCGGCCACGCCGTTCTCCTCGACGAGCCGCGCGACCGCCGCGCCCTTGCTGCCGTACACGCGCAGCTCCACGCCCGGATAGTTGCCCACGGCGATGTACGACGTCTGCAGCATCCCCTGCGCCCCGCTCGTGAACTCGGCCAGCGCGACCGTGCCGTCCTCGACCTGGATGCGTTGCAGGCCCTCGTAGCCGCGCACGACGCGTTCCGGGACGAAGTTGCGCATGCTGCCGATCACGCTGTGGTAGTCCCCGGCGCACCAGCGCACGAGGTCGATCAGGTGCGAGCCGTAGCCGACGATGGACGAGGGAATCAGCTCATTGAAATTCGCGCCCTGCGGTACCTGGCGCAGTGGGTACTGCGGATCGAGGAACTGCGAATTCTGCTCCAGGCCGTGCACATGGAAGATCTCGCCCAGGGTGCCGTCCTGAATCCACGCGTGAATCTGCCGGATCGCGGGCGAGTAGCGGAAGGTGAAGCCAAGCTTGGTGCGGACGCCGGCCTTCTCGGCCTCGCGGGCGGCCATGAAGGCGTCGGCGGCGTCGTGAGCCAGGGGCTTTTCCGACAGCACGTGCTTGCCCGCGCGGATGGCGGCGAGGCTCAGCGGCAGGTGGGTGTCGGTGGGCGTGCACACGTCGACCATCTGCACATCGGGGTCGGCCAGCAGGTCGCGGTGGTCAGTGTACACGCGCTCGATACCGAATTTCGCAGCCATCGCGTGGGCGCGTTCGGGCACGGTGTCGCAGATCGCCACCAGCCGGGCGCGGTCGTAGGCATGGTAGCCGGGCAGGTGAGCGGATTCCGCCCACGCGTGCGCGCCGATGACGCCGACGCCAAGTCGCTGTCCTGATTCCGGTCGGCCGCTCACGGCAGCGCCTTGCCGATGCTGTTCACGTAGCCCTCGAGCTCGATGATGTTCTGGAAGCCCAATGGACGTTTGCCGTCCTCGATCTCGTAGATCATCTCGCACAGCTTCGCGTTGAGGCGCGAGTCGGCTCCGGCGCGTTCGGCATACGTCACCAGCTTGCCGTTCGACGAGCGCACCTCGGACGGGCGGTTGCGGTACACGATGTCCCACCAGATGCCCGAGCCCTTCTTCTTGAACTGGTGCGTGGCCGGTTTCTGATCCTTCTTGAGCAGCCAGATTGCGTGCTGGATGTTCGCCAGCAGCCTCCCGGTGTCCTCGGGGGTCTGCGGCTTGTAGTTCGCGGGATCGAAGAAGTCGAAGGCCTCGACGGTGATGCCGTTGGCCTCCGCGATCTCGAGCGCCTCGCGCACCACCGCCCCGGCCACGCGGGCGTAGCGCTCCACGCCCAGCGTCTCGGTCACGGAGGCGTCGGCCAGGGCGCTGAAGACCACCTGGGCGCTGTAGACCTCCTTGGCCCAGATCTGGCCCCAGATGTTGTCGGAGAGCTGCACCTCGGTCAGCGCACCGAGCATGGCGGCAAGTTCAGACAGGCGCGGCGTGCGCTCTCCGGTCATCTCGCCGAGCTGGATCGGCCCCTCGTGCACGAACTCGATGTAGCCGGGATCGACGAGCGCACCGCCGTAGTTGGGGATCGAGCCCATGACGCGCTCTGCGCCGCCCAGACCGGCCGCCTCCAGCCGCGCGATCAGGTCGGGCTCGTTGAAGCCGTTCTGGTACGACACGACGAAGGTGTCCGGGCCGAAGTGTGGCAGGACGCTCTCCAGCGCCTCCAGGGCATGCTGCGACTTCGTGGCGATCAGCACAGCCTCCAGCGGCCCTTCCAGCTCGTGGGGGTGCAGGGCGTTGACGGTGAAGTGCCGCTCGCCGCGCACGCCGTCCACGCGCAGGCCGTGCTGCTTCAGGGCGTCGATGTGCTCGGCCCAGCGGTCGACCAGGGTCACGTCGTGGCCGGCCTCGGTCATCCAGGCGCCGGCGAGTCCGCCGATGGCGCCCGCGCCGATGATGGTGATCTTCATGGAAACTCCTGGAGGAATCGACGGTGATCTTCGGATCAACCGGGGGAGGCGAGGAGTAAGGGAGGGGTGGAGTGAAGAGGTGACGTTGCCCTACAGGACGCCCAGGGAGCCGCGACGAAGCGGCTCAGCTGCGCGGGTCGAGGGCGTCTCTCAGACCGTCGCCGAGAAAGTTCACGGACAGAACCGTGATCAGGATCATCAGGCCGGGAAACAGGGCCAGCCACGGCGCGCTCTGGAGCCACTGGCTGGCGTAGTTCAGCAGGTTGCCCCACGTGGGCGTGGGCGGCTGCACGCCCAGGCCCAGGAACGACAGGGCGGACTCGAGCATGATCCCGCTGCCGACCGCGAGCGTGGTGGCGACGATGATCGGCCCCAGGGCGTTGGGCAGGATGTGCCGGAACATGATGCGGTTGTTGCTGCCGCCCAGCGCCCGTGACGCCTCGACGAACTCGCGCTCGCGCAGGCTGAGGAACTGGCCACGCACCAGCCGCGCCGTGCCCATCCACCCCAGGAGGCCGATGATGGCGACCAGCAGCGTCACGTTGGGCCGCAGCATGCCAGACAGAAGGATCACCAGCGGCAGCAGCGGGATGCACAGCACCACGTCGGTCAGGCGCATCAGCACGCTGTCGACCACGCCCCGGTAGTACCCGGCGAGCGCCCCGACCAGGGTGCCCAGCAGCGTGGAGAGCAGCGCGCTCGCCAGCCCCACCGCGAGCGACACGCGGGCGCCGTACAGCACGCGCGTGAAGGCGTCGCGGCCGAGCTGGTCCGTGCCCATCAGGTGCTCGCGGCTGGGCGGCTGGGGCTGGCCCATGATCTCGAGATCCTGCCCGTCGAAGGCGTAGGGGGCGATGACGGGAGCCAGCAGCGCGAGCAGGCCCAGCACGGTCAGCACCGCGAGTCCGGTCACCGCCAGCCGGTGGCGCAGGAAGCGGCGCAGGAACAGCCGCCACGGCGTGTCGGCCGCGCGGGCCCGGGTGGGGGCAAGGGTGGCGTCACTCATAGCGGATCCGGGGATCGACCGCCGCGTACGCGAGGTCCGCGAGCAGGTTGCTGAGGATCAGCGCGAACGAGCCGGCCATCATCAGCGCCATCAGCACGGGGTAGTCGCGGCCGTTCATGCTCTCGATGAAGAGCCGCCCGATTCCGGGCCACGCGAAGATCGTCTCGGTGATCACGGCCCCCGACAGGATGGTGGCGAAGTCCAGCGCCACGACGGTGATGATGGGGATCAGGGCGTTGCGCAGCGCGTGGCCGTACACCACCCGCCCGCCCGTGAGGCCCTTGGCACGGGCCGTACGCACGTAGTCCTGGGCCAGCACCTCGACCATGCTCGAGCGCATGTAGCGGCTCCAGCCGGCCACCGACGCGAAGGCCAGGATGCACGCGGGCAGGATCAGGTGATGGATCAGGTCGAGCACCGAGTCGCTGCCGATGGTCTGGATACCGGCCGAGGGCAGGAGTCTCCACTGCACGGAGAACAGCAGCTGCAGCATCAGCGCCAGCCAGAAGACCGGCATGCTCACGCCCAGGAACGACAGGAAGGTGATGACGTAATCGATGCCGCTGTAGCGGCGCACGGCGCTCACGATGCCCAGCGGCAGCGCGATCAGCAGCGAGAGCACGAAGCTGGTGCCGCCCAGGATCAGCGTGGGGCCGATCCGCTCGGCGATCTCCTGCGTGACCGGCCGCGCCGTGCGGATCGAGTAGCCCCACTCGCCGGTGAAGAAGGCGGTCACCCACGACACGTACTGCACAGGCAGCGGCTGGTCGAGACCGAAGGCGGTGCGCATCTGCGCCAGCGCCTCCGGGCTGACCGAGGGGTTGTCGGCGTAGACGTCGAGCGGGCCGCCGGGCGCGAGGTGCAGCACCCCGAAGAGCAGGAGCGACACCCCGAGCAGCAGAGGCAGCGTACCGACGAGCCGTCGGAGCAGGTGGGTCACGTTCACGGGGCGTCCTCGCGGGTGGGCTGCACGGGCCGCGCCCACCCGTCTGTGGTCACTTGTTCAGCCACCAGCCGCTGGTGTTGACGAAGTTGGTCATGTTCGTCGGGTTGGGCACGAAGCCGCCCAGCTTCTCGGTCACGGCGATCATCGAGGGGTTGCTCGTGACCGGGATGCTCGGCAGGTCGGTCATCAGCGCGGTCTGGAACTCACGCAGCGCGGCCGTGCGCTGGACTGGGTCGAGGGTGCTCTCGGCGCGGGCGAGCAGCGCGTCGATCTTCGCGCTGGAGTAGCCCTGGCCGTTGTTCACGCCCTTGGAGCCGTAGAACACGCTGTAGGTCGGGTCGGCCGAGGTGATCCAGCCGCCGTAGAACAGGTCGTAGTTGCCCTTGTAGCGCGCGTCGCGGAACGCCACCCCGGACTTGTTGTCGGGCTGCAGCTCGATGCCCGCCTGCTTCAGGGACGCGATGATGACCTGTTCGGCGTCCTCGTCGGTGGAGCGTCCGGCCTGCGCCATGATCTTGAAGCTCATGCGCTTGCCGTCCTTCACACGGATGCCGTCGGCGCCTGGCTTCCACCCGGCGGCGTCGAGCAGCTGCTGGGCGCGGGCCAGGTTGTAGTCGTACTTCGGCACGGCTGGGTTGGTGTACGAGAACACCGGCACGACCACGGTGTTGATCGGCGTGGGGTAGCCGCCCAGCGCCTTGCTGATGGCCGACTTGTTCAGGGCGTAGGCGAAGGCCTTGCGGACGTTGGGATCCTTGAAAGCGTCGACGGTCTTGAGGTTGAAGTCCAGGTGCTGCCAGCTCAATACCGTGTTCTTGACGATCTTCAGGCCGGGCACGCCGTCAAGCTGGGTGACCTGCGAGTAGGGAATCCCGTAGGCGAGCTGCACCTCGCCGGTACGCAGCTGCGTGACCAGCGTGTTGCTGTCGGGGATGATCTTGAACACCATGCCGTCGAGGTACGGGAGCTGCACGCCCTTGCTGTCCTTGCGCCAGTAGAAGGGGTTGCGTTCCAGGATCACGTACTGGCCGCGCCGGAATTCCTTGACGCGGAAGGGGCCGGTGCCCAGGGGCTTCTCGTTGTAGGTGTCGGTGTTGAGATCCTTGCCCTCCAGCGCGTGCTTGGGGAAGATCCCGAAGGTGAACAGCGTGCTCATGAAGTCCGGGGCGACGCGCTTGTAGTTCACGACGACCGTGGTGGCATTGGGCGTGTCGATCGAGGCGATGTCCTCGGTGCCGTCCTTGCTCTCGGCGATGAACTTCGGATTCTTCACGGCCTCCCACGTGAACTTGACGTCAGCCGAGGTCAGCGGCTGGCCGTCCGACCACTTCACGCCGGGGCGCAGGCGGTAGGTCACGGTCATGCTCTTGCCGTCGGCGGCGACCTTGATCCCGCCGTTGCGAACCGTGGGCACCTGGGTCGCCAGCACCGGGACGTAGTTCGCCTTCGCATCCGGCGCGACCAGGCCCTCGACCACGGCGGCCTGAACGTCGCCCAGGAAGCCCGTCGAGTACACGTTCAGGGTGTCGATGTCATACCCCAGGCCGACCGTGAGGGTGCCGCCACGCTGCTGGGCCCCAGCCATTCCGCCTAGCAGAATGAAGCTGGCGGCAGCAATGCGCAGCGCGTTTCGGGATGCGGAATATGGGCTACGGGTGATCCGAGTCATGATGCAACCTCCGGAAAGGGGGTGATGATCAATCTCCACTGGGCCGACGCAATTCTTATGGAACGCCTGGATTGTAAGGACTGCCGCAGAGCAAGTCAACACCGAACCGGCCAGATGCATTTCACGATGCGGAACGCCGAGGTTGAGTTGTTGTTCCACGATGCGGAATTTGCGCTACGCTTGAGCCGGAGGTCACAATGCCCACCCATGACACGACCGTTCAGGATCAGGAGCTCGGCCAGCGCCTCACGGCCCTCACCATCGGTATGGATCAGCTCGAACGCCGCCTCTCGCGCGGTCACGGTGTTCTGGACAGCGAGGGACTCGTCCCGATCTATCTCGGGCAGAACCTCGTCCCTGCCCCGGCGTATCAGGACTGGGAGGAGGTGCACACCGAACTCGCGGCCCTCGACGCGGCCACCCGGACGCTCGCGGACGGCCCCCGCCGCGCCTTCCTGGAGGACATGCTGAGGTCGCTGCGTACCGCTGCGCGGCTCTTCGAGGGTGAGGAACTGAGCTTCCGGGAGAAACTCGAGCAGCTCGTGGGCGTGCCTGCCGAGCCGGTCAGCGACGACGTGATCCAGGACATGCAGGCCACCATCGACGCGCTGCTGCGCCAGGCCGGGTACGTGGACGGCACCCTCGGCGAGCGGGTGCACCGCTGGGAGGCCGACGGGGCCACCCCGGCCTCGGAGCTGGAGGCCACCTTCACCGCCCTGATGGCCGAGGCCCAGCGCCGCACCGACGCGATGATCTACCCGACCGGCGACTACACCATGGCCCTGAACGCGGTGCGCGGCGTGCCCTTCACGGCCCGCTGCAACTTCAACGCCGGCCAGATGGATCTCAACGTGGATCTCGACTTCACGCGCTCGGCGCTCAAGCACCTGGTCTGTCACGAGGTTTTCCCGGGCCACTCGACCCAGCTGCTCTACACCCGTGACGCGGCCGAACGCGGCGAGAGCACCGCCGACGTCCTGCTGTGCACCGCCAACGCGGTGACCGGCTGCGTGCAGGAGGGCATCGGCGACCAGGGCGTGCACCTGATCGACTGGGTCGAGGACACCAACGACGCCATCCACATGGCGCTGCGCCGCCTGAGATCGGCCAGCGCCACCAGCGCCGCGTGGTATCAGATGGGCGGCGGCTGGAGCGAGGAGCGGGTACGGGCGTTCCTGGAGACGTCCAGCTTCGGGCAGCGCGTGTGGATCGACGGCCGCATCCGCTTCGCCAGCTATTCCTTCCGGGGGCCGTTCATCGCGTCGTACTGGCACGGCGACGAGGCGGTGCGCACGGTGCGCGAGCGCATCCGGCCCGAGCAGCGCGCGGCCTTCATCGAGACCCTGTACGGCCAGATGCACTCGCCGCGGAGCCTCCTGATGTTCCAGGCGTGAGGCGGATTCCGCTTGAATCCCGCAGAATGTAAGTTCAATCCGACCGGGCTTGCAAAGCTGCGCAGCAGAGGGAGAAGGAGAAACCACGCAGTCCGGGAGATGGGAGATGAACGGATATCCGGCGCTGTCCCGGATATCCGGGACCCCTGCGGAGTCCGTATGAGGCGGCCGACATGAGTGAAAGCGTCCAGAGCATCGAACGGGCCCTGACCCTGATCAACACCATCGTGGATGCCCAGCGGCCCCTGAGCATCGCCGAGCTGTCGCAGGCGGCGGGTCTGGCCCCCAGCACCATCCACCGCATCATCCAGACCCTCGCCGCGCGGGGCTACATCCACCAGGATCACGCGACCAAGCGCTACGACATCGGCCCGGAGATCGTCGAGATCAGCCGCTCGCTGTACCTGCGCTACGACCTCGTGCGGCGGGTGCGGCCGTACCTGCAGGATCTGGTCGACCTGACCGGCGAGACCGCGCACCTCGCCGAGCTCTATGGCACCAGCGCGATGTACCTCAGCCAGCTGGAGCCGCTGAGCATGGTGCGCATGTTCACCACGCCGGGCTCCATCGCGCCGCTGTACTGCAGCGACGTGGGCAAGCTCTTCCTGGCGGATCTGCCGCCGGCGCGGGTCACCGACATCATCCACAAGACCGGCCTGCGCCCCCGGACGCCGCACACCATCACCAGTGCGGATGACCTCGATGCGGCGCTGCAGGTCGTGCGTGAGCAGGGCTACGCCGTCGACGACGAGGAGCGCGAGATCGGCGTGCGCTGCCTGTCCGCGCCCATCCTCAACGGGGCCGGCAAGGTGATTGCGGCGGTGGGGATCGCCGGCTCCAGCGGCCGCGTGCTGCGCGAGCGGGTGCCGGAACTCGCGGCCTGCGTGCAGCAGGTGGCGCACCGCGCGGCGACGGAACTGATCCTGCAACCCCAGGACGAACCGCAGGCGCACCGCCCATGACCGTGGCTGATCGTCTGGAGATCGGCCGGGCGGAACACGCCCAGCGTCGGGAGCGGCTCGCACGAAGGCTGCACGACGCGGAACTCGACACGATCTGCGTGTTCGGGCCTGTCCGGGTCGCCTACCTCACCGGCTTCCACTTCGCGGCCACCGAGCGGCCCATCGGGCTCGTCCTGACCGGCGGCGGCGACCTGACCATGCTGCTGCCCGAGATCGAGGCCGAGCACTACGCCCACCAGTGCCCGGAACTGCCCGCCCCCCTGACGTATCCCGAGTATCCGGGGGGCGGCAGTGGCCGGCACCCGGTGACCGTGCTGGCCGACCACCTGCGGCGATCGGGCCTGAAGCGGATCGCGGCCGACGTGGACGGCTACGAACACCGCTGGGGCTACCGCGGGCCGGCGCTCTCGGCGCTGCTGGAGCAGCCGGTCGCGGACGGCCTGGCCCTCGTCGACGACCTGCGGATGGTCAAGAGTCCGGCGGAGATCGCCCTGATCCGTGAGGCCTGCGCGTGGGGCGACCACGCCCACCGGATGATGCAGGACGCCATTGCCCCCGGCGTGAATGAACTCGTGGTGTCGCACGAGTCCAGCCTGCGGGCCACCCGCGAGATGCTCGCGGCGCTGGGTGAGCGCTACGTGCCCAAGACCCGCGAGGGCCTCCCGGCCAACGCCATGTTCATCAGCGGCGCGAACACCGCGCATCCACACGGTCTGCACCAGAGCGTGGGCGTCCAGCCGGGTGACGTGCTCGTGACCGGGGCCTACGGCGTCGTGGGCGGCTACGAGAGCGAGCTGGAACGCACCATGCACGTCGGAGCACCGACCCCCGACTTCGAGCGATACTTCGCCGCCATGCTCGGCGCGCAGGACGTGGGCCTCGCCGCACTGCGCCCCGGCCGCACGTGTGCCGAGGTCGAGGCCGAGGTGCGCGGCTACATTGAGGACACCCTGGACATGACGCGCCTGATCCGGCACCACACCGGGCACGCCTTCGGGCTGGAGGGTCACGAGCATCCCTTCCTCGATCTGGACGACCACACCGTCATCGAGCCGGGCATGATCTTCTCTATCGAGCCGGGGCTGTACGTGCCGGGCCTCGCCGGCTTCCGCCACTCCGACACGGTGCTGGTCACAGGCAGCGGTAGTGAGCGCCTCAGCCTGTATCCCCGGGATCTGGCGGCCCTGCTCATTCCGGTGTGACCCGGACATGACACCCTGACCGGGAAGCGCGAGCAGCGGCGTGGACGCCCGGGGAGCGGATGGCGGGCGGCCTGGCACAGCTCGGCGGCGGCGGGCATCCCACCGTGGTCATCGGCCGGCGTGATCTGCCGGGCCACGAGCTGCCGTACGTCACGGCCGACCATCCGGCCGCGACCGCGCGGGCGTGCACGGCCCTGCTCGACCGGGGCCATGAGTGCACCCTGTATCTGGGCACGGTGGCACGCCACGAATCGGCGGTCGACCGGGAACTCGGCTACCGCGCCGCCATGGGTCACGCGCCGGAACGCGGCCGGGTCGAGCGGGTCGAGACGGTCACCCCGTCGGTGGTGCGGGCCGCGCTGGACGCCGGCGTGACGGGCGTGCTGTGTGAGAACGAACGCCTCACCGCCGGGTGGATCGCGGCGGCTGCGACCCTCGGCGTGCACTGGCCACAGGACGACGGCGTTGCGGTGCTGGGCGATCCGATCTACCAGAGTGAACTGCCCGCCGGGTGGGCACACGTGACCATCCCCCGCGTGCAGATGGGCCGTGAGGCAGTGCGGCTCCTCACGCAGCTCCTCGGCGGTCTGCCGGCTGCATCCGTCAGCCTGCCGTGTCAGTGGGTGCCAGGGGCGTCGCTGGGGGGAACGGACACGCCCGTCACGGGGTTGTCGGGATGAGCGCTCCCCGTGGCGTGGGCAGTCGCCAGGCGCCCCAGGGATCCGGGCTCCACTCGGCTCGCCCCGGGCAGGCGGGCTGGCGCCCAGTGGCACGCCTGGGCCGCCGCCTGCGGCACCCGGCCCACCGCGTTCCGACCGCCAGTTCCGGGTGAACACGAATACCAGCGGCGTCCTGCAGGAGTCGCCACACACCCTGACCGTGCCGATCGACGGCCGGTTCATGCTGACCACACTCCGGGTTGTCCTCGACGCTCCCGGTTCCCGGGCCCGACCGCCGCGAGCAGCCGGGTAGGACTGGCCATGGTGCCGGCACCGTCCGGCAGACGGACGACGGATCACGCGACCCACCAGTGTCCATCCGCCCCGGCGTCGACGCAGCGCGCTGTCACTCCGTGTGCAGCGGGAACATTCTCCTCCGGGCGCACGGCGCTGCAGGCCGGAACATTGGGCTTGCCAGATCCAGAGCTCGGTGTTATGGTTCACCATAACATTTACGAAGTTGTTATGGACGTTCTGGAGGTAGGGGTATGAACAGACTGTCACGTGCCACGCTCGCGCTCGCCGCCGCACTCAGTGTTTCCCACTCACTTGCCGTCACGCGCGGTGGCCAACTGGTCTACGGGCGCTATGCCGACTCGCTGTTTCTCGACCCTGTCCTGAACGACGCCAACCTCGACATCTGGATCCTGACCAACCTGTACGACACGCTGCTCCAGCCCACCGCCGACGGCAAGGGCGTGCAGCCGGGCCTGGCCAGCCGCTACGCCGCGTCGACCGACGGCAAGACCATGACCCTGACGATGCGCCCCGGCCTGAAGTTCGCCGACGGCAGCGCCCTGACCGCCGCCGACGTGAAGTGGTCGCTCGACCGCGCCCGGCAGCCCGACGCCGGGGCGTGGAGCTCCTCGCTGGCGAGCATCGACTCGATCACGGCCAGCGGCCAGACCGTGACCCTGAAACTGAAGCGCCCCGATCCCACGCTGCCCGCCGCGCTGGCGACCTTCAACGCCGCGATCATGCCGCAGAAGCTGTTCACGGCCGCCGCCGGCAAGAACGACGCCGAGAAGGCCAAGGCCTTCGCCGAGAAGCCCATCGGCTCGGGGCCGTTCGTCCTGAGCGAGTGGAAGCGCGGCTCTTACATGGTGCTCAAGCGCAACCCCTACTACTGGAAGAAGGGCGAGGACGGCAAGGCGCTGCCCTACCTGGACACCGTGCGCTTCGAGATCATCCCCGACGACAACACCCGCATCCTGAAGCTGCAGGCCGGGGAACTCCAGGGCGCAGAATTCATCCCGCTGAGCCGCGTGGCCGAACTCAAGCGCGACGCCCGGCTGGACATGGAACTCTTCCCCTCGACCAAGGTCAGCTCGATCTTCATGAACAACCGCCCCACGCTGAAGAACGGGGCCGAGAACCCCCTGAGCGACGTGCGCGTGCGCCAGGCACTGAACTACGCCACCAACAAGGACGCCCTGATCCAGGTCGTGACCTTCGGCACCGGCAAGGTCATGAAGTCGTTCATGTCCTCGACCACGCCGCTGTACGACGCCGCGCAGAAGGGCTTCCCCTACGACCTGGCGAAGGCCAAGTCGCTGCTGGCCGCCACGAAGTACAAGAACGGCTTCGAGGTCAGCGTCATGGCCACCAGCGGCAGCGCCGACGATCTGGCACTGCTCACCGCCATGCAGCAGATGTGGGGGGCCATCGGGGTGCGGCTCAAGATCGAGCAGCTCGACGCCGCCACCAAGACCGCCCGCTACCGTGCCAACGACTTCCAGATGCGCACCGGGGCGTGGACGAACGACATCAACGACCCGTCGCAGATCACGTCGTACTACGCGATCTTCGACAACATCGAGTCCGTGCATACCGGCTTCAAGAATGCCGAGATCGACAAACTCTTCGCGCAGAGCCAGCAGGAACTCAGCCGC
The DNA here is from genome assembly GCF_034440735.1 of Deinococcus sp. AB2017081. NCBI lineage: Bacteria > Thermotogati > Deinococcota > Deinococci > Deinococcales > Deinococcaceae > Deinococcus > Deinococcus sp. AB2017081. Next base: position 643,059 of record NZ_CP140098.1, read on the forward strand.
GTGAACCGCGCGTCGCAGTACCGTCGCATCCAGACCATCTACCAGCAGGCCGCGCCGATCGTGTACCTGTACGAGACGCCGTATCCGGTGGCGCTCTCGAAGAAGGTGGGCGGCTTCGTGCAGATCCCGCTGGGCAACAACATCTTCGCCGGAGCGTGGCTCGACAAGTAAGACGGACTCCGATTGAATCCCGCTGAAAGCGGGGTGAAATCCGACCAAAGGGAGTAGGAGCCGTACGGATTTCGGGAGATGGACGGACATCCGGCTCTCTCGCGGATGTCCGGGAATCGGACGGAATCCGTAGAAGACATCTGCCCCCGTCCCCACCGTCCCCGGCCGCCGCGACTTCCCGTGCGGCGGCCGGGTGCTGGAGGTGTCATGCACACCAGTTATGTTGTCAAGCGGCTACTCCAGATCATCCCGACCTTCCTGGCGGTCATGCTGCTGGTCTTCCTGCTCGTGAGACTCCTGCCGGGCGACCCGGCCAGCGCGATCCTGGGCGACCGTGCCACCACCGAGATCGTCGAGCGCACCAACCGCGAGCTGGGGCTGGATCAGCCGCTGCCGGTGCAGTTCGGTATCTTCGTGCAGCGCCTCCTGACCGGTGATCTGGGCGACTCGATCAGCCTGAAGGTGCCGGTCATGCGCCTGATCGTGGAACGGCTGCCCGTCACGCTGTTCCTGACCGTGTACGCCGCCGTGCTGGGTGTGCTGCTCGCCGTGCCGCTGGCGGTGCTGGCCGCCGTGCGCCGCAACACCTGGGTGGACGCGCTGATCCGGGGCGTGTTCCAGGTCGGGCTGTCGCTGCCGGTGTTCTACGTGGCGCTGCAACTGCTGACGCTGCTGGGCGCCCGGCTCGGCTGGTTTCCCATCGGCGGCTACGGCGAGGGCTTCGGCGGCCACCTGTACCACCTGTTCCTGCCCGCGCTGACGCTGGGGCTGAACCTGGCGGCGGTGCTGGTGCGCACGCTCAGAAGCGCCGTCATCGAGGTGCTGACCGCCGAGTACGTGGAGTTCGCCCGCGCCAAGGGGATGGCGGCGCGGGTGATCCTGAGCCGGCACGTGCTGCGCAACGCCCTGATCTCGACCGTGACCCTGCTCGGCCTGAACATCGGGGCGCTGATCGGGGGCGCGGTCATCACCGAGACGGTGTTCGCCATTCCCGGCGTGGGTCGCCTGATGGTGGACGCCATCTTCGGGCGCGACTACCCGGTCATCCAGGGCCTGACCCTGACCTTTGCGGTGCTGGTGTCGCTGGTCTTTCTGGTGACCGACCTGCTGCACGCCCGCCTCGACCCCCGCACGGAGCTGAGCTGATGTCTCTGCTGTCCATTCCGAGGAGCCCGGCATGACCGCCGTCACGACCGTTCCCGCCGCCCCGGTTCGCACGCGGCGCGGCCCCAAGCCCACCCTGCTGATCGGGCTGATCCTGCTGGCCGTGCTGATCGTCGCGGCGCTGTTTCCGGCCGCCCTGGCGCCGCACAGCCCCACCGATTTCGACTACGAGGCCATCCTGCAGGGGCCGACCGCCCGGCACCCCTTCGGCACCGACAACTTCGGGCGCGACGTGCTGAGCCGCGTGATCTACGGCACGCGCGTCGATCTCCAGATCGCCATCTTCACGACCCTGTTTCCCTTCCTGTTCGGCACGCTGCTGGGCGCGCTCACCGGTTACCTGGGCCGCTGGGCCGACGCCGTGGTCGGGCGGATCGCCGATCTGGTGGTCGTCTTTCCCTTCCTGGTGCTGGTCATCGCCATCGTGGCGGTGCTGGGGCCGGGGCTCACCAACATGTACATCGCGGTCAGTGCGGTGGGCTGGGTCAGCTACTGGCGGCTCACGCGCGGCGAGGTCATGAGCCAGAAGAAGGCCGAGTACGCGCAGGCGGGCCGGGTGCTGGGCTACAGCCCCAGCCGGATCCTGCTGCGCCACCTGCTGCCCAACGCGGTCACGCCGGCCATCGTGTACCTGATGACCGACATGAGTCTGGGCATCCTGCTGGGGGCCTCGCTGGGCTACCTGGGCCTGGGCGCGCAGCCGCCGACCCCGGAATGGGGCGTGATGGTCGCCGACGGCAAGAACTTCATGGCGACCGCGTGGTGGATCTCGACCTTCCCGGGCCTGGCCCTGACGCTGGCCGGCGTGACCTTCTCGCTGATCGGCGATGGCCTGGCCGACGCCCTGAGGCCCCGCGCATGACGGCGCTCACAGAGACCGGGATCGGCACGCCCGTCACCGCGCCGCTGCTGAGTGTCCACGACCTGAACGTCCGCATCCCCACGCCCTCGGGCACGCTGCACGCGGTGCGCGGCGTGAACTTCGATCTGCACCCCGGCGAGATGCTGGGCGTGGTCGGCGAGAGCGGCTCGGGCAAGAGCGTGACCCTGCGGGCGCTGCTGCGGCTGCACCGCCCGCCGATCGCCATGAGCGGCGAGGTGCGCTACGGCGGCCGGAACCTGCTGGCCCTGAGCGACCAGCAGCTGCGCGGCGTGCGCGGCGGCCAGATCAGCATGATCTTCCAGGAGCCCATGAGTGCCCTGAACCCGGTGCTGACGGTGGGCGAGCAGATCACCGAGAACCTGCGCGAACACAAAGGGCTGCGGGGGCGGGCGGCCCAGGAGCGGGCGGCCGACCTGCTCGACCTGACCGGGATTCCCAGCCCACGGGCGCGGCTCTCGGACTACCCGCACCAGTTCTCGGGCGGGATGCGCCAGCGGGCCATGATCGCCATTGCGCTGGCGTCCGAGCCGCGCGTGCTGCTGGCCGACGAGCCCACCACGGCGCTGGACGTGACCATCCAGGATCAGATCCTGCGGCTGCTTCTGAAACTGCGGGGCGAGCTGGGCATGGCGGTCATCCTGGTGACGCACGACCTGGGCGTGGTCGCGCAGACCTGCGACCGCGTGGCGGTGATGTACGGCGGCCGGCTGATGGAGACCGCGCCCGTCGTGGAACTGTTCCGCCAGCCCCGGCACGCCTACGCGCTGGGCCTGCTGCGCAGCCTGCCGGGCGTGGGCGGCGAGCGCCGGCCGCTGGTGCCGATTCCCGGCGGCCCGCCGGATCTGCGGATCACGCCCCAGGGCTGCGCCTTCTACCCACGCTGCGCCTACGGCGACGACGCCTGCCTGGGCACCGAACCCCCGCTGGTGCCGGTGGCCCCCGGCCGCGACAGCGCGTGTGTACACGCCGACCGCCTGCCGCCCCCCGGAGACCTGGCATGAGCGCCCCCACCCAGACCCTCACGCCCAGCGCCACAGCATCCGACACCGTGCTGGAGGTCAGCGGCCTGACCAAAACCTTCCCGGCGGGGCAGTCGCTGCTCTCGCGGCTGCGGGGACAGCCCCGCACGGTCGTGCAGGCCCTGACCGACGTGCACCTGAGCGTGCGCCGGGGCGAGACGCTGGGCATCGTGGGCGAGAGCGGCTGCGGCAAGTCCACCCTGGCCCGCACGCTGGTGCGCCTCTACGACGCCGACAGCGGCAGCGTCCGCTACGGCGGCGCGGAGGTGACGACCCTCGCGGGGGCCGACCTGCGGGCCTACAACCGCTCGGTGCAGATGATCTTCCAGGATCCCTACTCCAGCCTGAACCCACGCATGACGGTCGAGCAGGTGCTGCGCGAGGTGCTGGGCGTCCACAAGATGCGGCCCCCGGAGCAGATCGGAGCCCGCATTCAGGAACTCCTGAGTCTGGTCGGCCTGCCCCCGGAAGCGGCCGGACGGCTGCCGCACGAATTCAGCGGCGGGCAGCGCCAGCGCATCGGCATCGCGCGGGCGCTGGCGCTGGAGCCCGAGATCCTGATCGCCGACGAACTGGTCTCGGCGCTGGACGTGTCGGTGCAGGCGCAGGTCGTGAACCTGCTGCTGGAGTTGCAGGATCGCCTGGGCCTGACCGTGCTGTTCGTGGCGCACGACCTGCGGCTGGTGCGCCACCTGTCGCACCGGGTGGCGGTGATGTACCTGGGCCGGGTGGTCGAGGTCGCGGACACGGCCACCCTGTTCGCCGCGCCCCGGCATCCCTACACCCAGGGCCTGCTGGCCGCCGCCCCCTCGCTGGAACCCGGCACCCGCAGCAGCGAGCCCGCCATCTCGGGCGAGCTGCCCAGCCCGCTGAACGTGCCGAGCGGCTGCGCCTTCCGCACGCGCTGCCCGCACACCTTCGACCGCTGCGCCACCGAGCGGCCGGCACTGCTGCCGACCTCGGGCGGCGAGGTCGCGTGCCACCTGTACGATCCCGCCGGGTCGGTGCCGGAACGTCCGGGGCAGGAGCGGCAGGGTACGGTGATTCCATGACTGCGCCCACCCTGGACACGCCCGCCGCCTTCGTCCGGCCCCTGAGCATCGACCGCACGCTGGACGTGCCGGTGGGGGCGCAGCTGCGCGGGCAGCTGGAATACGGCATCGCCTGCGGGGAGATCGCGCGGGGCACCCGCCTGCCCAGCGTGCGCGAGCTGTCGCAGGAGCTGGGGGTGGCGCACGTCACGGTGGCGCAGGTCTACAAGGAGCTGCTGGGCCTGGGCCTGATCGTCACGGCGCGGGGACGCGGCACCTACGTGGCCGACGCGCCGCGCGTGCAGAACAGCCCGGATCACGCCCGGCTGCGCGACCTGCTGTCGGGGGCCATCGGGGACGCGCAGCGCGAGGGCTTCACGCTGCGGCAGATCAGCGAGGTCATGGGCGTGCTGCTGGCCCGCGCCGGCCAGCCCGCCCAGGAGGGCGTGACCGTGCTGCTGGTGGGCCTCTTCGCCGACGCCACGCGCTCGTACGCCGCCGACCTGCACCCCGCGCTGCGCCCCGGCGACCGGGTGCAGACGGTCACGCTGGGCGAACTGCGCCGGGGGGACGGCCTGGAGCACGCCCACGCCGCCGACGTGGTGCTGGCCCTGGCCCACCGCCTGGCCGAGACGCAGGCGCTGCTGCCGGGTGTGACCGTCATCCCCGTGGGCTTCATTCCCGCCCAGGCCACCCGCGCCGCCCTGGCGGGCCTGAGCCCGCTCTCGACGGTCGCGCTGGTCGCCACCTTCGAGGACTTCCTGCCCACCTTCCTGGCCGGCGTCCGCCGTTTTGCGCCGCACGTGCTGACACTGAACGCCACGCACCTGCACGCCCCCGGCCTCCAGACCGTTCTGGAGGACGCAGACGTGGTCGTGTACGCCACCGGCTCGGAGATGGTGCGGGATCTCGTGCCCGGCACCGCCGCCATCGAATACCGCCACATGATCGACCCGCGCGACGTGGAAGGGCTGGTGCTTCCCGCCGTGGAGGCCCGCCGCAAGGAACACCATGACAACAATTCCCGGTGAGTCGAAGACGAACCCGAACGAAGTGAGCAGGAACCTGGCCCAGGCTCCGGCGATGGACAGACCGGCCGGTGGGGTATCCGGCGGGGCTGGGAATCAGAGGAGACTGGGATGACCCCGATTGAACAGATGAACTGGATGCAGGTCGAGGCCTACCTGCAACACGACGACCGCTGCGTCCTGCCGCTGGGTTCCACCGAGCAGCACGCCTACCTGAGCCTGGCGGTGGACAACATCCTGCCGTCGAAGCTGGCCCACGAGGCGGCCGCGCCGCTGGGCATCCCGGTCTTTCCGGTGCTGCCCTACGGCATCACGCCGTATTTCCGGGCCTATCCGGGCAGCGTCACGCTGCGGGTGCAGACGTACCTGAGCGTGGTGCGCGACCTGCTGGACGGCCTCCACGAACAGGGCTTCCGGCGCATCCTGATTGTGAACGGTCACGGCGGCAACTCGCCCGCGCTGGGCTTCAGCGCCGAGTGGATGGCCGACCACCCCGGCACACAGGTCAAGTTCCACAACTGGTGGAACGCGCCGCGCGTGTGGGCCCAGGTACAGGCCACCGACACCAACGCCAGCCACGCGTCATGGATGGAGAACTTCCCGTGGACGCGCCTGGAGGGGGTCACCATGCCCGACGCCGAGAAGGGCGCGGTGAACCTGGATCGCCTGCGGCTGCTCGCTCCCCAGGCGCTGCGCCATTATCTGGGCGAGGGCAACTACGGCGGGAAATTCCAGCGCCCCGACGAGGACATGCACGCGATCTGGGACGTGGCGGTGCAGGAGACACGGGAACTGCTGGACGGCGGGTGGATCGAGTGAGCGGCTCGTCGGAGGGTGCCCAACCCCGTGTCCTGATCTGGGGAGCCGGAGCGATCGGGGGCTCTATCGGCGCGGCGCTGATCCGGGCAGGGGTCGACGTGACCTTCGTGGACGTGGCCGCCGCGCACGTGCAGGCCATCCGCGACTCGGGCCTGCGCGTCACCGGGGCGTTCGGGGATCACACCGTCCAGGCCCCGGCATGTACCCCGGAGGAACTGGCCGGTCAGTGGCCGCTGGCGCTGCTGTGCACCAAGGCGCAGGACACCGAATCGGCCGGGCGGGCCCTCGCTCCCCACGTCACGCCGGACGGCGCGGTCGTGTCGGTGCAGAACGGCCTGAATCCGCTGATCCTGAACGAGATCTTCGGTGCCGAGCGCGTGCTGGGCGCGTTCGTGAACTTCGGGGCCGACTATCTGGAACCCGGCGTGGTGACCTACGGCGGGCGCGGCGCGGTGGTCGTGGGAGAACAGGACGGCACCCTGACGGCGCGGGCACACGCCATCCACACCCTGCTGCGGCACTTCGAGCCCGCCGCGATCCTGACGCCCAACATCTTCGGCTACCTGTGGAGCAAGCTCGGCTACGGTTCGCTGCTGTTCGCCACCGCCGTCACCGACGACTCCATTGCCGACGCGCTGGCCCGCCCGGAGAACCGCGCCATGTACGTGGAACTGGGCCGCGAGGTCATGCGGGTGGCCCTGGCCCACGGCGTCACGCCCGAAGCCTTCAACGGCTTCGACCCGGCCGCCTTCCTGCCCGGCGCGGCCGACGCACAGGCCCACGCCAGCCTGGACGAGCTGGTGGCCTTCAACCGCCGCAGCGCCAAGACCCACAGCGGCATCTGGCGTGACCTGTCGGTGAGAAAGCGCCGCACCGAGGTCGATGCCCAGGTCGGCTGGGTGGTGCGGTTCGGCCACGAGCACGGCGCCCCCACGCCCCTGAATGCGCTGCTGGTCGAGCTGATCCACGACATTGAGGACGGCCGCCGCACCCTGGACACGGCGGGCGGGGACGGCCCGAACATGCGGGCGCTGCGGGCCGCGATGCCGGCGGTGGGCGCATGAACATCGACTTCCAGGGGCAGACCGTGATCGTCACCGGGGCGGCGCACGGCTTCGGGCGGGCCATCGCGCTTGCGTTCGCCTGGAACGGTGCCTCCGTGTGGGCGTGCGATCTGAACGACTCCGGACTGGCCGAGACTGCCCGGCTGGCCGCCCACGACGGGCTGACGATCCAGACGCGCACCGTGGACGTGGGGGACGGCGCAGCGGTGCAGGCCCTCGTGGCCGAGGTGGCCGCCGCGACGGGCCGCGTGGATGTGCTGGTGAACAATGCCGGCGGCGTGCTGGGGCAGGTCGGCCGCCCGCTGGAGGAGATCAGCGCCGCTGACTGGCACGCGATCTTCCGGGTGAACGTGGACGGGGCCTTCCTGTTCGCGCAGGCCGTGGCCCCGCACATGAAGCGCCAGCGCTCGGGGCGGATCATCAACATCTCGTCGGGCGCGGGGCTGGGCATCAGCCTGACCGGCATCCAGGCCTATGCCAGCGCCAAGGCCGCGCAGATCGGCCTGACCCGGCAGCTCGCGCACGAACTGGGCGAGTGGGGCATCACCGTCAACAACGTCGCGCCGGGCTTCGTGCGTTCGAACCCCACCACCGAGCTCCAGTGGGAGAGCTACGGCGAGGAGGGGCAGCGCAAGCTGGTGCAGGGAATTGCCCTCAGGCGCCTGGGCACGCCGGACGACATCGCCAGTGCCGTGATGTTCTTCGCCTCCGCGCAGGCCGGGTGGATCAGCGGTCAGGTGCTCAGCGTGGACGGCGGCAAGTGAGCGCGGGGACGACCGGCTGGCCCGCGCCCCGGCCCGGCGCGGCTCCACTGCCGGCGGCACTGGAGGCGGCCGTCTCGCTGCTCAGGAACCGCGCGGACGCCTCGCTGGCCGAGCTGATCGACTTCGCCGGCATTCCATCGGTCAGCGCCCAGACCGCCCACGCGCCGGACATGGCCCGCGCTGCCGCCTGGCTGGTGGCGCGGCTGGAACGGGCCGGACTCCAGGATGTGGCCCTGTGGATCACCGCCGGGCATCCGGCCGTGTATGGCGAATGGCTGGGCGCGCCGGGGGCTCCGACCGCGCTGGTGTACGGCCACTACGACGTGCAGCCCCCGGAGCCGCTGGAACGCTGGAGCACGCCGCCCTTCACGCCGACGGTCATCGGGGAGCGGGTGTACGGACGCGGCGTCAGCGACGACAAGGGGCCGCTGCTCCTGACCGTTCAGGCAGCGGACGCGCTGCTGTCGGCCACCGGCACCCTGCCCCTGAACGTGAAGTTCCTGTTCGAGGGCGAGGAGGAGGTCGGCTCGGCCCACCTGCCGGAGCTGGTGGCGCAGCGGGCCGCCGAGCTGCGGGCGGACTTCGTCATCAGCGCCGACGGGGGCATGTGGAGCGCCGAGTTCCCGTCGCTGACGGTCAGCGGGCGCGGGCTGGCGGCGCTGGAATTCAGCGTGTACGGCCCGGCCCGCGACCTGCACTCCGGGCGGCACGGCGGGGCGCTGCACAACCCCCTGCACGCGGCGGCGGCGCTGGTCGCCGGCCTGCACGACGACCACGGGCGGGTGACGATCGAGGGCTTCTACGACGGCGTTCAGGAACTCTCCGCCGAGCAGCGGGCGGGCCTGACCCGCCTGCCCTTCTCGGACACGGAGTACGTGGCCCAGACCGGCGCACCGGCCGCCTACGGCGAGGCCGGGTACTCCACCCTGGAGCGCCAGTGGCACCGCCCGACCGTCGAGGTCAACGGCCTGTGGGGCGGCTATACCGGCGAGGGCAGCAAGACCGTCCTGCCCGCCGAGGCGCACGTGAAGCTGACGTGCCGCCTCGTGCCGGGCCAGCACCCGGAGACCATCGCCGCGCTGCTGGCCGAGCACCTGCGGACGCATACACCGCCCGGCGTGCGTCTGGAACTGCGGCCCAGCGACCATGCCGCCGGCCCCTACGCCCTGCCGGACGGACACCCACTGCGCGGGGCAGCCGGGCAGGTGCTGCATGACCTGTACGGCACTGCGCCCGTCGAGGTCGGCATGGGCGGCTCCATCCCCATCCTGGAAACATTCAAAGACGTGCTGGGCCTGGACACGGTGCTGTTCTCCTTCGCCGTGGGCGACGAGAACATCCACGCCCCCGACGAGTTCTTCCGTATCCCGCGCCTGTACGAGGGCCAGGAGGCGTGGCTGCGCCTGTGGTGGGCGCTGGGGCACGCGGATGGCTAGTGTGAATGTAGTGGCGCTGGCCGATCGCCTGAACGCCGCGCTACCGGGCCGCGACCTGACCTGCAACCTGAGCGATGCGCTGGGGCACACCGGCGGCCTGGGGGCCGACTTCCGCCCGCTGTGGACAGGAGCGACCTTCGCGGGCGTGGCGGTGACCGTCCGCACCGCCGGCACCGACCTCAGCGCGGTGTACCGGGCCATCGACGCCGCGCCGCCCGACAGCGTGCTCGTGATCGACACGCACGGCACCCGGCATTCGGCGTTCTGGGGGGAGAACACGACAAAAGCAGCGCTGGCACATGGTGTTCGGGCCGCCGTGATAGACGGCGCGTGCCGGGACGTGACCGCCATCCGGGCACTGGGTTTTCCGGTCGTCTGCACCGGCACCGTGCCTCAGGCGGGGCGGCGTGAGGACGGCGGCGACGTGAATGTTCCGGTTGCTCTCGGGAGCGTGCCCGTGCAGCCCGGCGACCTCATCGCCGGGGACGACAACGGTGTGGTGGTTGTGCCCGCCGCCGACGCGCCGCGCGTGGTGGACAGCGTGCTGGCCGACCTTTCAAGCATCACAGGAGCCCCATGACCGACACCGACTTTGCCCGGCGCTCTGCCGAGATCAACGACCTGCTGTGCGTCCTGAACCTGCTGGCGTGGGATGCCCGCACGCAGATGCCGCCCGGGGGCAGCGCCACGCGCGGGCAGCAGAGCGCGACCATCAGCGCCCTGGCCCGCGAGCGCGTCCTCGCCCCGGCCTTCGAGGCGGCGGCGCACGCGGCCCTGGACACCCCGGACGCCCCCGCCGCCCGGCAGGCCCTGAGCGCCGTCGCGGCCCTGCGCCGGGTGCCCGAGGCCCTGACCCGCGAACTGGCCACCCTGAAGAGTGAGGCGCAGGACGCGTGGGTCACGGCGAAGGCCGCCAGCGATTTCGCGGCCTTCGCCCCGGCCCTGACGCGCATGGTCACCCTGAACCGGGAACTGGCCGACGCGCTGGGCTACGAGGATCACCCCTACGACGCGCTGCTGAACCTCTACGAGCCGGGGCTGACGCTGAAGACTCTGCTGCCGCTGTTCGACCGCCTGCGAGCCCACCACGTCGCCCTGCTCTCCCGCATCACGGCGCAGCCTGCCCCCAGAACCGACTTCCTGCGGCGATCCTATCCGGCCGCCGGGCAGAAGGCATACTCACTCTCCGCTGCGCAGCGCTTCGGCTACGACCTGGGGCGCGGGCGGCTCGACGAGTCCGCGCACCCCTTCGAGATCAGCTTCACCCGGAACGACGTGCGGATCACCACCCGCGTGCAGGAGCACTTCCTGAGCGGTGCCCTGTTCGGCACCCTGCACGAGACCGGGCACGCCATGTACGAGCAGGGCGTCGACCCGGCCCTGACCCGGACGGTGCTCGCCAGCGATCTGGTCGGCCTGTACGCGGTCGGCGGCGCGAGCTACGGCACCCACGAGAGCCAGTCGCGCCTGTGGGAGAACCGCATCGGGCGGTCACGGGCCTACTGGGAGCAGCACTATGCCGACCTCCAGGCGACGTTCCCGGAGCAGCTGGCAGACGTGGACGCCGACACCTTCCACCGCGCCGTGAACGAGGTGCGCCCCAGCCTGATCCGCGTCGAGGCCGATGAGCTGACCTACGACCTCCACATCATGCTGCGGGTCGATCTGGAGCGCGCGCTGATCGGCGGCGAACTGGACGTGCGTGACCTGCCGGCGGCGTGGAACGCCCGGGTGAAGGCCGACCTGGGGCTGGACGTCCCCGACGACGCGCGGGGCGTGCTGCAGGACATCCACTGGTCGTCCGGGATGTTCGGCTCGTTCCCCACGTATACGGTCGGCAACGTCATGGCCTCGCAGTTCTTCGGGGCGGCGCAGGCGGCCCACCCGGAACTGGACTCGCAGCTGGAGCGCGGCGAGTACGCGCCGCTGCGCGAGTGGCTCACCGACAACATCTACCGGCACGGCCGCACCTTCACGCCGGATGAACTGCTGCGGCGCGTGACCGGCCGTCCCCTTGACCCGCAGCCCTACCTCGACTACCTCACGGGCAAATACAGCGATCTGTACGCCCTCGCGCCCCAGGAGGCCCACCCATGACCAGATCCCCTGCTCCCCTGCGTCTGTCCGGCAAGGTCGCCGTGGTCACCGGAGCCTCCAGCGGCATCGGTGAGGCGACGGCCCGCGCGCTCGATGCCGAGGGGGCCGCCGTGGTGCTGGTGGCCCGCCGCCGGGATCGCCTGGACGCCCTGGCCGAGGCCATCCGCCACGAGGGCGGGCAGGCCCACGTGGTCGCCGCCGACCTCTCCGACCCGGCCCAGGCGCGGGACGCGGTCGCGCAGGCCGTCAGCGCCTTCGGACGGCTCGATATCCTCGTGAACAACGCCGGACTCATGCTGCTGGGCCCGGTCGCGGACGCCGATCCCACCGACTGGCACCGCATGATGGATCTGAACGTGCTGACGCTGATGCACGCCACCCAGGCGGCCGTGCAGGCCATGCAGGGCCAGGGCAGCGGACACATCGTCAACATCTCCTCGGTGTCCGGGCGTGGGGCAGGGCCGACCAGCGCGGGCTACAGCGCGACCAAGTGGGCGGTAGGCGGCTTCAGTGAGGGCCTGCGGCAGGAGGTGCGCCTGCTGGGCATCCGCGTGACGGTCATCGAACCCGGCGTGGTCGCCACCGAACTGACGGATCACATCACGCACACGGCGACGAAAGACGCCTACGAGGGGCGGATCAAGCAGATGACGCCCCTGGAGGCCGAGGACATCGCCGCTGCGGTGGTGTACGCGACCACCCAGCCCCAGCGTGTGAACGTCAATGAAATCCTGATCCGTCCGCTGGATCAGGGCTGAGGACTGTGAAGGTGACGGCGCGACGGGTCGGACGCGCTGTCAACAGACCCCTCACCCTTCCGTCGCTCCGCTCCTCCCTCTGCCTCGCAGGTCGTCGGCTCCCTCTCCCCCGGGGAGAGGGCTGGGGTGAGGGGTCTTCGGGAGTACAGAGTCACAGAGTCCCCTCCACATGAACCTCTCTCTACCCGTGGTTGAAGGTCGTGGTGCAGCCGCCGTCCACCGTGACGATCGAGCCGGTCATGAACGAGCTGGCCCCCGACGCCAGGAAGGCGATCACGCGGGCGATCTCGTCCACGTGTGCCTGGCGGCCCAGGGGCTGGCGGGCGGCGGCGGCCTCGCGCCGGGCGTTGGCGGCGGCCTGCCCCTCGGGGCCGAGCCGGGCGCGGCTGCCGCCCATGTCGGTGTCCACGTAGCCGGGGCACACGGCGTTCACGCGCACGCCACGGGGGCCGTAGTCCACGGCGAGCTGCCGGGTCAGCGCTACCACGCCGCCCTTCGACGCGCAGTACGCCGGAGCGCCCGGCGCCCCGACCAGTCCATAGGTCGAGGCGACGTTGACGATCACACCCCGGCTGTCCATCAGGTGCGGCAGGGCGTATTTGGCGCACAGGAAGGGGCCGCGCAGGTTCACGGCCATCACGTGATCCCAGGTGTCGATGTCGAGGTCATGAAGCAGACTGGCTCCGCCGGAGATCCCCGCGTTGTTGACGAGGATGTCCACGCCGCCGAATCGGGCGACGGTCGCCTCCACCATGGCCTGCACCTGTACGGCGTCGGCCACGTCGCAGGGCACGAACACGGCGTCGCCGCCGTGATCCCGCAGGTGCTGGGCGCTGGCCTCGCCGGCCCCCTGGTTCACGTCGGCCACGACCACGCGGGCTCCGGCCTGGATCAGCGCCCGCGCCGTCGCCTGCCCGATGCCCGAGGACGCCCCGGTGACGATGGCAATCCTCCCGGAGAGGGACGCTGCTGGAACCTGCCTGTCTTCGTCTGTCATGTGTCCCCACCCTAGCGGGCACCGTCCCCACCGCTCTTCACGTTCCCCAGAGGTGATCCCATGACCCGTCCTGTCCTTGCCATCCATGGAGGCTGCGGCGCGATTCCCCGCGCCGACCTCACCCCCGAGACCGACCGCGCCGCCCGCAGTGCCCTGCGCCGTGCCCTGGAGGCCGGCTACGCTGTGCTGGACAGTGGCGGATCGGCCGTAGACGCCGTCACGACCGCCGTGCAGGTCATGGAGGACGATTCGGTCTTCAATGCCGGGTACGGTGCGGCGCTGAACCGCGACGGCGTTCATGAGCTGGACGCCTCGCTGATGGACGGCGCGTCCGGTCGCGCCGGCGCAGTGGCGGGGGCACAGCACATCCGCAACCCCGTGCTGGCGGCCCGCGCCCTGGCGGCCGTGTCCGACCCGCTGCTGCTGATCGGCCCGGCCGCCGACGCGTGGGCCGCCGCGCACGGCCTGGAGACCGTCGACAACGCGCAGTTCACCACCCCGGCAAGACAGGCGGCCCTTCACACCATGCTCGAACGCGAACGCCAGGGCACGCAGGCCAGCGCCACCGAGCAGGAGAAGCACGGCACGGTCGGCGCGGTGGCCCTCGACCGGCACGGCCACCTCGCGGCGGCGACCTCGACCGGGGGCTACACCGCCAAGCCGGTGGGGCGGGTGGGAGACTCGCCGATCGTCGGGGCCGGCACGTGGGCCGACGACCGCACCTGCGCGGTGTCGGGCACCGGCAAGGGCGAACTGTTCATCCGCTTCGCCGTGGGGCACGACATCCATGCCCGGATGCTGTATGGGGGGCAGTCGCTGGAAACGGCGGCCAGCGGACTGATCCACGGCGACCTGGCCGCGCTGGGCGGGGCGGGCCTGTGCGCGGTCGACCGCGCCGGCACCGTGACCCTGCCCTACAACACGGAAGGCATGTACCGGGGCTGGATCAGCGCCGACGGGCAGTACGTGGCGATCCACGAGGACTGAGGGAGGAACCACGGTGCTCCACAGCGCCCGCTCTCCGCCCGCCGCCTATCGACGGGTGCCCGTGACGGGGTCATTGTGAATTCGTCTGCATAAAGGGCGCGGATGACAAATGCTCCGGAACCCACGCCGTACAGTGGACATCCGACCTCACTCACCCAGGAGATTGGCGTGACTGTCCCACACTGTCGGCCTCAGGTGTTCCTCCGCTCCGTTCCCGCCGCGCCATGAAGAGCTGGACGGCGGCGCTCGTCCTCGGTGCGCTGGGCGTGGGCTTCGCGCTCGGTCGTGTCGACCTGCCCGTCGCTCCGGCCGCTGGAGCGGCCACATTCCTGCGTCCCGTCGCGGACCGCGTGGAGGGTGATCCGATCCAGGGCGCTCCGGTTCCGGGTGATCCCCGCGAGGTCATTCCACTCGTGCCCGGCCCGGGGCAGCAGCCGGGCACCGGGCAACAGCCGCAGCCCGGCCAGACGCCGGGCGAGGGGGACTGCACCGTCCTGATGTTCCGGGACGGGCAGTTCTACCGCATCCAGCCGGGCACGCCTGCCCCCGGCACCGGCACGCCGCGTGGCCCCGGCGGCACCCCGAACGGGGACAGCGAACTGTTCCCGATCCAGCCCCAGTCGCCCGGCCCACAGTCGCCCGCACCCGACGCGCCGCCCTTCTCTGGGCCGGAATTGAGGACGTGATGACCGAACCTGCATCCCTGACCCCGCTCCAGCCCGCCGCCGTCACCGAGGCCGCCGCCCGCCTGCGCACCCTGCTGTTCGAGGTGCGCAAGGTCATCGTGGGGCAGGATCTGCTGCTCGAACGGCTGCTGGTCGCACTGCTCGCCCGCGGGCACGTGCTGGTCGAGGGCGTGCCCGGGCTCGCCAAGACCCTGACGATCCAGTCGACGGCGCAGGCCATCGGGGCCAGTTTCAAGCGCATCCAGTTCACGCCGGATCTGGTGCCGGCCGACCTGATCGGCACGCGCATCTACAACCAGCAGAAGGGCAGCTTCGAGGTCGAACTCGGCCCGGTGTTTGCCAACCTGATCCTGGCCGACGAGATCAACCGTGCGCCCGCCAAGATCCAGTCGGCGCTGCTGGAGGCCATGCAGGAGCGGCAGGTCACCATCGGCACGCAGACCTTCGCGCTGCCCGTGCCCTTCCTGGTGCTCGCCACCCAGAACCCCATCGAGTCCGAGGGCACCTACTTCCTGCCCGAGGCGCAGGTCGACCGCTTCATGTTCAAGGTGATCGTCGGCTACCCCGGCGTCCACGAGGAGATCACCATCGTCGAGCGGGTGTCGCAGGCCTTCCCGCTGATCACCGAGCAGCTGTCGGGCGACGAGCTGCGGCAGCTCCAGATCATGACCGATCAGGTGTACGTCCCCCCGGCGGTCACGGAGTACGCGGTGACCCTGGCCCGCGCCACGCGCTCACCTGCCGATGTGGGCCTGGCCGACCTCCAGAAGGCGGTCGCCTACGGGGCCAGCCCACGCGGCAGCGTGAACCTGATCCTGGGGGGCAAGGCGCTCGCCATCGTGCGGGGCCGCGAATACGTGCTCCCCGAGGACGTCCGCGACCTCGCCCCGGAGGTGCTGCGCCACCGCGTCATCCCGTCCTACGAGGGGCTGGCCGAGGAACTGCGCGTCGAGGACATCGTGACCCGCGTGATCGCTGCCGTGCCGCTGCCGCGCGTGCACATGGGCGATCCGCACGGCACCCGCGCCGTGAATGGAGCGCGGGAAGCCGGCCCCCGAGATGCCAGCCCCCGAGATGATCGGGCTTAGACGCCGGCCGCCCCGCCCGGCCCCGCCCCCGCCCCGCGCGGAGGTGCGGCCGCCGCCGGAGCTGCCGGCCCAGCTGCTGCGCCGCCTGGAATTCAAGGTCGTGCGCCGCCTGGACGGCTTCCTGTTCGGGGACTACCGGGGCCTGTTCTACGGCCCCAGCCTGGACCTTGCCGAGGTGCGCGAGTATCAGCCGGGCGACGAGGTGCGGCGGATCGACTGGAACGTCACCGCCCGCTCGGGGCGGCTGCACGTGCGGCAGTATCAGGAAGAACGTGAGCTGACCACCTGGCTGATCATCGACACCTCGCCGTCGATGGACTTCGGCACCCGCCGCGCCCTGAAGAGTGATCTGGCGCGGGACTTCGCGGGGGTCGCGGCGCTGATCGTCACGCGCCACGGCGACCGGCTGGGAGCGATCACCTTCGGCCCGGCGGCCGGGATGGTCACGCCGCGCCACGGCCGGGCCCAGGCGCTGGCGCTGATGACCCTGCTGTCGCGCCCGGCCGTGTCCGGCCCCCCGGCGGGCACCACCACCCTGGAGCCGGCCCTGACGAATGCCGGGCACCTCATGCGGCGGCGCTCGCTGGTGTTCGTCGTCTCGGATTTTCTGGAGGGTGTGCCGCCGGGCGGGGGTGGCTGGGCCGGGGCGCTGGGTCGGCTGGCCCAGCGGCACGATGTCGTGGCGGTGAGGATCTCCGACCCGGCCGAGCGCATCCTGCCGGATGTCGGGGGCCTGCGTGTCCGCGACCCCGAGAGCGGCGAGGAGCTGTGGCTGGACACCTCCGACGTGCAGGTGCGGGCCGCGCACGCCCGGCTGGTGGGCGAGCGCGACGCGGCGCTGCGCCGCTCCCTGCACGCCGCGCGGGTCGATCTGCTGGATCTGGGCACCGAGCGTGACCCGGTGCCGGCGCTGCTGCGCTTCGTGGCGGCGCGGCGCGGGCGGCGGCCATGACCTTCGAGCTGCCGCTGCTGCTGTGGCTGCTGGTGCTGCTGCCGCTGGCTGTCCTGGCGCTGCGGGGGTGGGCCCGCCAGCGACAGCGCCGGCGCCAGGCCTACGCCGACCCGGCGCTGCTGGGCGCGGCCCTGCGCGACACCGCCCCCCGGCAGGCCCGCTGGCTCACGGGGCTGCAGCTGGGAGCGCTGGGCCTGCTGCTGCTGGGGGCCGCCCAGCCGGTCGCGCCGGTGCGGCTGCCCAGCAACCAGGCCGCCGTGATGGTCGCGCTGGATACCTCGCGCTCCATGCTCGCCGACGACCTGCGCCCGACCCGGCTGGCCGCCGCCCAGACCGCGATCCGGGACTTCCTGCGGCTGGCCCCGGCCTCGACCCGGATCGGGTTCCTGACCTTCTCCGACCGGGCCGCCGTGCTGGTGGCCCCCACCACGGATCGCCGGGCGGTGCTGGAGGCGCTGGAACGGGTGAAACCCGCGCAGGCGACCTCGCTGGCCGGAGCGCTGGTCAGCGCCGTGCGGGCGCTGCCCGGCCGCGCGGCCGCCGCGCCCCCGCCTGAACTGGAGATCACGCCGACCCCGACCCCGCCGGCCACCGGAACCACGCCGGCGCCGACGCCCACTGCCCCGCAGGAGCCCTATCCGCCGGGCGCGGTGCTGCTGCTCTCGGACGGGATCTCCAACCGGGGGGGCAGTCCGCTGATCGCCGCCCGCTTCGCCCAGGACTACGACGTGAAGGTGTACGCCGTGGCGCTGGGCCGAGAGGGGGGCGCCGTGAGCGTCATCGAAGGCCAGACGGTGTTCGTGCCCTTCGACAGTCAGGGCCTCCAGCGCCTCACGCAGCTGACGGGCGGCGAGTTCCTGGAGACACCCGAGCCCGGCGCGCTCCAGGGCATCGCCCGCAGCCTGGGCACCGCCATCCGCTGGGCGAGCACCGATCTGGCACTCAGTGCCCCCCTGGCCGCCCTGGCCGCGCTGTTCCTGATCGTGGGGGGCGGCCTGGGCCTGCGGTGGCACCGGAGGGTTCCATGAACTTCATCTGGCCATGGGCCCTGGTTCTGCTCGTGCTGGTGCCGCTGCTGGTCTGGGTATATCTGCGCGGGCTGCGCCGCCCGGCCCAGGCGGCCGCCATCCACCCGGATCTGGCGCTGCTGGCGCTGGCGCGGGGCCGCTCGCACCCGCTGCGCCGGCACCTGCCCCCGGCGCTGTACCTGGGAGCCGTCGGGCTGGCGCTGCTGGCGGTCAGCCGGCCCCAGGCGGCTGTGCCGCTGCCCGACGACCGCACCGCGATCATGCTCGTGATGGACGTGTCGCGCTCCATGCGGGCGCAGGACATCGAACCCAGCCGCTTCGTGGCCGCGCAGCAGGCCGCCCGTGCCTTCGTGAAGTCGCTGCCGGCGGGCACCCGCGTGGGGCTGGCGTCGTTCTCGGGCTCGTCGCTGCTCAACTCGCCGCCCACCACCCGGCACGCCGACGTGCTCGCCGCCATCGACGGGCTGACGATGGGCTTCAGCACCGCCGTCGGGGACGGTCTGATCGAGGGACTCAACGCCCTGCCACAGAGCGACCGGACGCCCGGCCAGTCCCAGAGCCAGCGCCCCACCGCCGCCATCGTGCTGCTGTCGGACGGCCGCAGCAACAGCGGCGTCGACCCGCTGGAGGCCGCCACCCAGGTGAAGGCCACGGGCGTCCGGGTCTACACCGTCGGGCTGGGCACCACGGGCGAGTCCCTGCGCAGCAGCCGCTGGAATCCGCCCGGCCGCAGTCTGGACGCCGAGACCCTGCGCCAGATCGCCACCACGACCGGCGGGCGCTACTACGAGGCGAAGTCGGCGTCGGAACTCAGCGCGATCTACCGCGAGATGGGACGCTCGCTGGCGTGGTCGGTCGAGTGGCGCGAGATCTCCGGCCTCGTCGGGGCCCTGGCCGGGCTGCTGCTGCTGGGCAGCCTGGGCGCGTCCGAGCGCTTCACCCGCCGCCTGCAGTAGCGGCTCACGGAGAGGCGAACACCTGCGTCCAGTAGCGCACGTAGGTCGTGCCCGGGCGGTTCACGTACGACAGGCCGATCAGGGAATACGCGCCCATGATGTTGCGGCAGTGGCCGGGGCTGCGCAGCCAGCCGTCCACGACCTGGGCCGGCGTCTCGTGACCGGCGGCGATGTTCTCGGCGGTGGCGGCCGGCGCCATGCCCGCCGCCTGGACGCGCCGCATGGGGGTGCTGCCGTCCAGGGCGCTGACATGGTCGAAGTACCCGGCGGTCGCCATGCCTGCGGACTGGGCCAGGGCGGCCACATCCAGCGTGGCGTCCTGCTTCAGGGGCGGCAGGGCCGGGCCACCCGCACGCAGCGTGGTGCAGTTCCAGCCCTGGGCGCGGGCGGCGTTGGTCAGGCGCAGCACCTCGGTCTCGAAGACCACGCTGCCCGTGAACGGCGCGGCCGTGAACGTGACGGCCCGCTCCTGCACCTGCCCGCTGCCCGTCACGCCGACCGCTGCGGCGCGGTGCGGGCCGTTGCTCAGGCGCACCGCGCGCCCGGTGACCACCTGGCCGTCGAGCAGCAGCGTAGGGGCCGCCGGAGTGTAGTACACGCTGTCCACGGCGCTCAGGCGCACCTCGCCCCGACCCAGCAGCACGGTCAGCTCGCTGCGCTCGGGCCCGCTGGACTGCACGTCGATGGTGGTCTGGGCGCGGCTGACCACGCGGCCAGAGGTGTCCAGCAGCCGGGCCTGCATGGTGTACACGCCGCTGCGGTAGTACGTGTGCTGCACCTGTGGGCCGCTGGCCGTGCCGCCGTCGCCGAAGGTCCAGTCCACCCGGTACGTGGGCTGCACCGTGGCGTGGAATGTGACCAGCAGCGGCGCGCGGCCCTCGGCGCTGGCGGTGTAGCCCACCTTGAAGGGCGCGGGCGTGCCCTGGCCGTGGGCACCGGGCAGGGTGGCGGTCAGCAGCGCACCCAGCACCACGGCATGCCGCACGTGGCGGGACAGGAACCGGGAACGATCAGACGGGACGGGAACGCGGTGGGATCGACCGGGGGGTGTCACCCCCCCAGGCTATCCGTCCAGATCTGTCCAGGATGTGACAGATGCGGTTCCGGCCGCGTTCAGTTCACGTCCGCGACATCGGCGAGCAGCTGCGCGAGCTGCTCCTTGGCGCGGAACACGCGGCTCTTGGCGGTGCCCACGGCGACGCCCTGGATCTGCGCGATCTCCTCGTAGGGCAGGTCCTCCACGAAGCGCAGCACCACGGCCTCGCGGTACTCCTCGGGGAGTTTCAGCAGCGCGCGCTGCACGCGGTCCTGCGCGTCGGCGCTCTCGGCGGCCTGCACGGGTGAGCGGGCGGCGCTGGTCACCTCGAAGCCGATGTCCTCGCGGGCCTCTTCCAGTGAGAAGCGCTGGAGCTGCTTGCGGCGGTGCGACTCGATCTGGGTGTTGCGGGCCACCTGATACAGCCACGGCAGTACCCGCTCGCCGGGCCGGAAGGTGCGAATCGATCGCCATGCACGGTAGAAGACTTCCTGCGTCAGGTCCAGGGCGTCGTCGCTGTTGCCCTCCAGACGGTACAGGTAGCCGTACATGCGTCCCTCGTATTCCTGCACGAAGGCGTACCACGCGGCCTCGTCCCCCGCGATGAGCCGGTCGAGCCGCTCGGTCGGCAGCAGGTCGGCGGGGGCATCTGGCACGTTCTCCACAGTGAGCGCAGGATAGCGCGGCACACCGGAGAAGGCGCCCGTAAGAACGGCCGCGCTATCCTGCCCCCGCCCTGAGCCCCGGAATGCCCATGACGACGCTGCCGACCCCCACCCCCCCCGCCCCGGACACCGCCCTGGGGGCCTCGCTGCTCGACGCGCTGCGGCCCGCCCTGCCCGACCTGAGCGTGGGGGCATTGCTGGGCTTCGCGACCGGCGTGGCCCTGCGGCACGTGGGCCGGGTCGTGCTGATCGTGGTGGGCGTGCTGTTCATCACCCTGCAGCTGCTCGCGTATCTCGACCTGATCACGGTCAACTGGCTGCGGCTCCAGGCCCTGACCGAACCGTGGCTGCGCCAGGGCAGCGAGCACGGCGCGTCGTGGCTGGGCCGCGTGCTGACCGCGAACCTGCCCTTCGCCGGGGCCTTCACGGCCGGGCTGCTGGTCGGCCTGCGGGCACGGGTGTAGGGCTCTAGACTGCCGCCATGACTGCGACGCCCGGTGGCCTCACTCCCGACGAATTCCGGCAGACGCTGGGCCGCTTTGCGAGCGGCGTGACCGTCATCACGGCGAATGGCGGCACGGAACGCCGGGGCATGACCGCCAGCGCCTTCGTGTCCGTGAGCCTGACCCCGCCGCTGATCCTGGTCAGCGTGGACACCCGCGCCCACATGCACGCGCTGCTGGCCGCGGAAGACGTCACCCACTTCGGCGTGAACGTCCTGAGCAGCGTCCAGCGGCCCCTCAGTGACCACTTTGCCGGAAAACCCGGCCCCGAGGACGCCGTGCCGTGGTTCGAGCACGAGGGCCTGCCCCTGATCGGCGGCGCGGTCGCGCAGCTGGTGTGCCGCAAGGAGCAGGCCATCCTCGCCGGTGACCACACCCTGTACCTGGGCTTCGTGGAATACGCCCGCTACACCGACGACGATCCCCTGCTGTATTTCCGGGGCCAGTACCACGAACTCGGGTAGGCTGCGGCGGTGCCCCCCTACGCACTGCAACTGCTGATCGCGCTGCTGATCGTCGGCCTGACCTTCGCCGTGGGCTATCCACTCGCCATCGGCAGCGGGCGAACCGTGGACGCGCTGGACGCCGTCCTGCTGATGTTCGCGCTGGTGAACCTGCGCACCGCGTGGGGGGCCGCGAACGCCATGAATGGTGGCCGCGCCCCCGCGTGGTTCGTCGTGGCCGGGCTGGTGCTGGCCGCCGTGGTCACGTGGGCCATGGTGCGTGCCCTGACGCCCACGCCATAAAGCATCTGTCGAGAGAGCTGTTTGCTCTTGACCGAGCGAAGCGAGTGAATGTGAGTGAGCAGGTGGAAGAATGGAAGCATCAGACGCCGTTGGTATGCTGCTGTCATTCGGACACCTGCTCCAGGCCGTTCTCTCTGCCGCAGTCCGGCCCGGACACGCGGGCTACACTCCGGGGCATGATCAGCAGTCCGTCTGTTCCGTTGCCAGACTGGGAGACCGCCAGTCCGTCAACTCCACGCCCGGAACGCTCTGTGTTCCTCCTTCCGCTGATCCGGTTGCTCCGTGATGGTGACACGGATCGACCGGAAACCACATGATTCGTCTCGCCATCCTCGCGGATCTGCACGCCAACCTGGCGGCCACGCTCGCGGTTCACGCGGACATGCAGCGCCGTGGCCTGACCGACGCGTGGGTGCTGGGTGATCTGGTCGGCAAGGGGCCGCGCCCGAAAGAGGTGCTGGAATGGACACAGGCGCACGCCAGCCGCGTCGTCCAGGGCAACTGGGATGCCCGCGTGGCCGGCGCGACCCACCGCCCGCAGGATCTGTGGCCGCGCAGCAAGCTCACGCCCGCGCAGCTGTCGTACCTGGGCGAGTTGCCGTACGGGATCGAGGAACAGTTCGCGGGCGCGTGGTGGCGCTTCGTCCACGCCAGTTCACGCGGGCTGTTTCACCGCCTGTACCCCCATTCCAGCCTGGCCGACCAGATCACCGCCTTTGAACCCAACGCCCAGTACGGCCTGAAGGCCCACGCCGACGCCCTGGTCTACGCCGACATGCACGAGGCCCTGCTGCTGGACGTCGAGGGCCGCCCGCTGATCAACTGCGGCAGCGTGGGCAATCCGCTGGACTCCACCCTGCCGTGCTACCTGATCCTGGAATTCGACCCCCACAGCCCCACCCACAGCGCCACCTTCGTCCGCCTGACCTACGACCGCGACGAGGAGATCACGGCCGCCGAACAGAGCGGCATGCCGTTCACGAAGGAGTACATCACGGAGCTGCTGACGGGCGCGTTCCAGAAGAGAAGGGCACGGACGGGGGAGTAGGGGCGGCGTAGCGGGCGAACCCCTCCGCCCCTGCGGGGCACCTCCCCTCAAGGGGAGGCAACGAGCACATCATTGGCTCCCCTTGAGGGGAGCTGGCCGCGAAGCGGACTGAGGGGTTCGCCCGCCGCCGACCCGCTCCCTCTCTCAGCCCTCTGCCCTCTGCACCGCCCCCAGCTCGCCCCGTTCCCGCATGACCGCCTCCAGCTTGGCGGGTTCCAGCAGGCTCGCGCCCTGGCCGTAACGGGCCTGCACCGCCCGCTGCACGATCCAGAAGGCAACGGCGATCCCTGCGAGGCTGACGATCAGGCCGGGAATCCGCATGATGGCGTTCACGGCGGCGACCTGCGCGTTGAAGTCGTCGGTGCCGAACTTCGCGGTCACGCGGGCGTAGTTCACGACGCTGTTGATCACGCCGCCGAGCAGGTCGACGCCGGCGAAGATCACGGTGCCCAGGGCCAGGGCGCGGTGGACGCCGGGGTCGCGCATGGCCTGCTGCGTGGCGGCGCGGTGCTCGGGGCTCTCGCCCACGCTGGCGGCGTCCAGAAAGACCCGCAGCAGGGGCACGCTGGTCGCGGCGCTGATCAGGAACAGCACGCCGACCAGATACGACCGGGCGCTGTCCTTGATGGCGAACCAGAAGCCGTCCACGAACCAGAACGCCAGCGCCCCCGAGAAGATCGCCCCCGCCCCGCCGATCATGGCGACCGGGCTCAGGGTGCGGTTGCGCACCAGATCCCAGATGACGTAGGCGACGGGAATCAGGGCGGCCAGCACGTAGGCGCGGACGTTGCCCGTCCCGATGGTGCCCGGCGTGGCCGAGCCGCCGCCCAGCAGGTCGGCCACGCTGATGCCGCTGCCCAGGATGTTCGGGCTGAGCACCAGGATCGGGATGACGAAGGTGAACACGAGATCCCAGACGGTCTTGGGAATCCCCGCGCGGGCTTTCGCGGCAGTGGGGGAGGTGGGGGTCGGGCCTGACATACGGGGTGCATTGTCGCACCCGCAGATGAACGGTGCGGTGGTGCGACGTACCACCCCGCCTACTGCGTGCTCTGCGCGTGGTCAGTGCCGCAGATGCGCGTCCCGCTGCATGGAGGCCGTGCCATGCTGGGCACGTCCCTTCCCCCTCTTCCCCCCGCTGGAGGACTATGCGGCCCAATCCGCTCCTGACGGCCCTTGGCTACGCTCCCACCGACCGCGTCGTGATCTTCCACGCGGACGACATCGGCATGTGCGGGGCGACGGTGGACGCCTACGCCGACCTGCTGGACGTCGGCGCCCTGACCTCGGCCGCGCTGATGGTGCCGTGCCCGGCGGCGGCCGAGGGGGCGGCCGTGGCCCGCAGGTACCCACACGCCGACCTGGGTGTGCACCTGACCATCACCAGCGAGTGGGACGTGCTGCGCTGGGGGCCGGTCAGCACCCGCGACCCGGCGAGCGGCCTGCTGGACGCCGAGGGCCGCTTTCCCCGCACCGTCCAGGCCGTGCAGGCGACGGCGCGGCCGGACGCGGTGCGCTCGGAACTGGCGGCCCAGGTCAGCCGGGCGCGGGCGTGGGGCGTGGACATCACGCACGTGGACTCGCACATGGGGGCGCTGGCCCACCCGAAATTCCTGCCCGCCGTGATGGCGCTGGCGGGGCAGGAGGGGGTGCCGGCCATGTACCCGCGCATGAACCGGGCCGGATGGCGGGCCCAGGGCTTTGACGCGGCGGGCGCGGCCGGAGCGTGGGGCTACGGCCGGCTGCTGGAACACGCCGGCCGCCCACTGGTCGATGGGCTGTACATGCTGCCGCTGCACGAGGGCGGCGACCATCTGGAACTGACCCGCCGGGTGCTGGCGACATTGCCGCCGGGCCTGACGCATTTCATCCTGCATCCGGCACGGGACACGCCCGAGCTGCGGGCCATCTGCGGCGACTGGCCGGGCCGGGTCGCCAACTACGAGGCCTTCCGCGACCCGCGTATGAAGGGCGTCATCGCGGACAGCGGCGTCCACGCCATCGGCTACCGGCTGCTGCGGGACTGGATGCGGGCACCAGCATGAGCCACGCCGCCCTGGATGACCCGCCGTCCAGCGTGGCGTGGCGCTACGCGGTCATGAACTTCGGGCTGACGGTGCCCGCCCAGGCCAGCAGTTTCCTGCTGCTGTACTACGTGGACGGCCAGAAACTCAGCCCCACGCTGGCCGCGACCGTCATGGCGTGTTTTGCCGTCTACAACGCCATCGACAATCCGGTGATCGGCTACCTCTCGGATCGTTCGCGCAGCCGCCAGGGCCGGCGCATCCCCTTTATCCGCTACGGGGCGCTGCCGTCGCTGCTGGGCTTTGTGCTCATGTTCAACGCGCCGTTTTCCGGGGCCACGGAGCCGTGGGCACTCGTCGCGTACTTCGCGGCGACGTGGTGGCTGTGGGAGACGGCGGGCACCGCCCTGGGCACCGGCTACCTGGCCCTGCTGCCCGAGATGTTCCGCACCTACGCCCAGCGCACCGGCGTGGCGTGGCGCATGAACGCCGTGCAGGTCGTGGGCCTGCTGATCGGGCTGGCGCTGCCGCCCGTGCTGGCGGCGCGGTTCGGATGGGGGGTGACCGCTGCCGCCTTTGCCGTGATCTCGGGCGTGGCGATCTACAGCGGGGTGGGGGCGCTGCGCGAGCGGCCGGAGGCCCAGCAGACGCAGTCGTTGCCGCTGCTGCCCGCGCTGCGGGCCACCTTCTCGAACCGCAGTTTCCTGACGGTGGTGCTGGCCCAGACCATGCGCTTCGTGACCACCGGCACGCTGGCCGCCGGGATGGGCTTCTACGTGAAATACACCCTGGGAGCGCCGGAGGGCACCACCACGACCCTGCTGCTCGCCACCGCCTTCGTCGTGGCGGGAGCGAGCCTGTGGCCGTGGCGGGCGCTGGTCGCCAGCCGCTTCGGGGCCCGCACCACCCTGATGCTCGCGTTCGCGGTCACCGCCGTGAGCGTCAGCCTGCTGGCGGTCGTGGACAGCGTGGCGGGCGTGTGGCCGGTCACGGCGGCCTTCGGCGTGGGTCTGGGCGGCATGATCCTGATGGGCGACGTGATCATGGCCGACGTGATCGACGAAGACGAGGTGCGCACTGGCGAGCGCCGCGAGGGCATGTACTTCGGGCTGAGCGGTCTGATCACCACCCTGAGCGGGGCGCTGATCTCGCTGGCCTTCGGGTGGGTGTCGCGCCGCTACGGCTACGACCCCACCCTGGACGTGCAGCCCGCCTCGGTGGCCGAGGGCTTCCGGGTGTTCATGACGGCGGTGCCCATCGCGGGCGCCGCGCTCGCCCTGCTCCTGCTGGCCTTCTACCCCCTGCACGGTCAGCGCCTGGCCGACGTGCGCCGCACCCTGGCGGAGCGCCGCGCCGCGTGACACAGGCCGGGTGTCCCGGCCCGTGCGGGGTACGCTGCGGAGCGTGACCGCGCCCGCCCCGGACTTTCCCACGTACCGCCTGCGCACCTTTCTGCCGGCCTTCCTGCTGGGCTGGGGCGTGGGGGCCGCCGCGACCTTCGCCGTGCGGGCACTGGGCGACGCCGTGCTCACGGCACCGTGCCAGGGACTGACCCTGCTGGCGCTGCTGCCCCCGCTGCTGCTCGGCCCCGGTGGGCTGGCGTTCACGGCCGCGAACTGGCGGCGGCCGGGGCGGGCGGCGCTGGGGCTGGGGCTGGTCGTGGCGTCCCTGCTGCCCGCGCTGTTCGTCGGGGCACGGGACATCGCCGCGCTGCGTGGCCAGGGCTGCGCCGGGGGCTACATCGTCTTCGCGCCGCAAGGCGGATCCTCCGTGTCCACGCTGACGCTGCCGGCCGGCAGCAGCCGTACCCTGACCGGCCGGGTCGGCGGCTACACGGCCCGCACCCACCCCGGCGTGTTCACCCTGCGGGCGCAGTCCAGCGCGGCCGGCGTGACGGTCACCCTGCCGCGGGCCACGGTTCGGGTCGGCGAGGTCTTCCCGGTCGTCGTCACCGCCGCGCCGGACACCGGCGTGAACACCTACACCGCGGGTGTGGAGGCCTCGACCACCCAGGACGGCCGCACGGACACGGCCAGTTCTGCCCTGGAGATCGATGTCCGGCCCGCCGCACGGCCGTGACTCGGGAATCAGTCGATGTCGCTGGCGTCGGCCAGTTCGCGCACCTGACGCGGAGCCAGCGCGGAGGCGACCAGCACGGCGGGCAACAGCACCACCATCAGGACGCCCAGGCCCACGCTGCCGGCGCGGCGCGGTGCCGGACGGATGGCGCGATCCGGAGTGAAGTGCCGGGCGCTGGAGGTCATCAGAGGAGCCGTCATCGTTCTCCTACTGTGGCAGCTGGCCGATCCTTCCCATAGCGGATGTGACCATCGAGCGCAGTGTGTGAAGTACCCGTGAAGATCGTGCTGTACGTTCCAAACCCTCCTCAGGCCGATCTGTCGCCAGGTGCGCGCCGCACGTCCGCGCAGGCGGCGTGACGCGCTGGCAGGCCTGGCCTGTTACGCTGCCCTCTGTGCCGGATCTGGCTGAGGTACTCACCACCATCAACCGCACCTTCCTGACCATGTTGGTGGTCATGGATCCGGTGGGCCTGGCCCCCATCTTCATCGGGTTGGCGGGCAACCGGCCGGCCTTCGAGCGGCGGCGCGTGGCCCTGAAGGCGACCCTGGTGGCGGGCGGCATCATCCTGGCCTTCGGGCTGGGCGGCCGCGCGCTGCTGGAGCATCTGGGCATCAGCCTGAGTTCCTTCCGCGTGGCCGGCGGCATCCTGCTCTTCCTGATCGCGCTGGACATGGTGTTCGCCCGCCCCAGCGGCAGCAAGGAGAGCCCGGACGAGGAACGCGAGGCGCAGGAACGCCAGGACATCAGCGTGTTTCCGCTGGCGATCCCGCTGATCGCGGGGCCGGGCACGCTGGCGAGCATCATGATCCAGGCCAACACGGCCCACGGCGACCCGCTGCTGCTGGGGCTGGTGTTCGTCGTGACCGGCTTCGTGCTGCTGCTGTGCTATCTGGCGCTTCGGCTGTCGGGGCAGATCGGGCGCGTGATC
This sequence comes from Deinococcus sp. AB2017081, assembly GCF_034440735.1. NCBI lineage: Bacteria > Thermotogati > Deinococcota > Deinococci > Deinococcales > Deinococcaceae > Deinococcus > Deinococcus sp. AB2017081. Next base: position 671,019 of record NZ_CP140098.1, read on the forward strand.
GGCGTGACCGGCGTGCACGTGGTGACCCGTGTGCTGGGCGTGCTGCTGGGCGCCCTGGCCGTGCAGTACGTCGCCGACGGCGTGCTGGAACTGCTGCGCGGCGGCTTGAAGACCGGCTAGGCCCGGCCGATCAGCGCTGTAGATAGGCCAGAATCCTCAATGCCACGGCGCGACACTAAGTACGTCGTAGCGGGAATGGAGAGGTTCCGGTGCTGTCCCGGAAGCTCGTAATGGTAGCTACGACGTACTTTCTTCGATACTCGCTCCGCTCGGTTGATCTGAAGACCAACTTCGACGTACTTAAGCGTTAAGGCGCAACATTGCTCTGACGGCCCGGCGGTAGAATGCCGGGCATGAACTCCAGAAAGGACATGCCCAGAGAGGAGGAGGTGCGAATACCCCACGTAGCGGCGGATCTGAATGCCCCCCGCGTGCTGGTACTCAACGCCTCCTACGAACCCCTGCACGTGACCAGCGCCAAACGCGCGATCACGCTGGTGCAGTACGGCGTGGCCGAGGTTCTGGAGAACAGCGCGGACGTGGTGCGTTCGCCCAGCACCGTGCTGCCCGTGCCCAGCGTGATCCGCCTGCGCAAGTACGTGCGGCGTCCGCGCGTGCACCCGGTGCCCTTCAACCGGCGCAACGTGCTGCGGCGCGACACCTTCGCGTGCCAGTACTGCGGCAGCCCCGAGGAACTCACGCTCGATCACGTCATGCCCCGCTCCAGGGGCGGGCGGCACAACTGGGAGAACGTCGTCACGGCCTGCAGATCGTGCAACCAGCACAAGGGGAACCGCACCCCCGACGAGGCCGGGATGCCGCTGCGCACCCGGCCTCGCGCTCCTACGTTCGGTGTGTACGCCCACGGCCAGTTCGCGCACTGGCAGCCCGAGTGGGCACGCTACATCCACTGACCGGAGTCCAAACAGTACGGGCCGCCCCTGGATCATCAGGGGCGGCCCGTGGCGTGTACTCAATGCTCAGCGCACGATGGTGAACGGCAGGGTGTAGGTCTGGGCCGTCTTGCCCTTGGCGAACATCTCGGTGAAGGGCGCAGCGCTGATGCGGCGGTTGCCCACGGTCAGTTCGCCGGCGGCGCAGGCCAGGTAGTCGCCCTTGCGGCCATTGCTGCCCTTGGTGTCGCCGCACAGGGCAAAGGGAGCCTCGTTCTCCACGTACACCCGGCCCGAGGGGCGCACGAAGCGGATGCTGCGGACGTTGCCGGCCGTGTTGACACGGAAGTTCAGGCGCTTGGGCAGCGCCGAGAGCTGCAGGCGGGCGCCGGGCTGGATGGGATCGTAGCCGGGCACCGGCTGGTTGGTGTCGGCGTTGATCAGCGTGAAGCTGGTCACGCCGAAGGTCGGGGCCGGGGCCGGCGTCTGGGCGGTGCCCACCACGCTGTAGGTCACGGACAGGCCCAGACCGGCGATCCCGCCACCGCTGGTGCCGGTGAACGGCGTGGCGACGATGGTGTGCTGGCCGGGGCGCAGCGCCGTGGCGCAGTCGCTGCCGTCACACAGCGAGAAGGGCGCGACGTTCTCGCTGTGGTAGTTCAGGTTGCCGTCCAGGCCGAACAGCACGCTCTGCACCGGGCCGACCGTGTTGGCGCGGATGCTCAGACGCTTGGGCAGCGCGGCGAGGTTCAGCGTCGTGCCGGACGGGATCGGGTTGTAGCCGGGCACCGGCTGGCCCGTGTCCACGTTGATCAGGGTCAGGCTGCCCACGCTGACGGGCGACACGGGATTGACGACGATGCTCTGTCCCGTGACGGTCTGGGCGCTGGCATGCAGGGCGGGCAGGGTCACGGCGGCCAGGGCCGTCAGGGCCAGGGTGGTGGAACGCAGGGAACGGGTGATGTTCATAGGACTCCTTGGGTGTATGCGGCGGGAACCAGGGGTGCGACCGGGCCGCGAGGTGCGGCGGGGCCGGCAGACCCCCAGGGTGTAGCGGCCGAAGATGACGCCCGACTGATGGGCCGCCGTGGGGGTGCTCTGGTTGTACAGGGGCAGCGCCCCTGGGGCGCGCTGTCTCAACATTTTCTACGGATTGTGCAGGGATCTTCATCAAGACTGAACGCTTGTCCTGGTTTCCCCCCGGACGGCGTGTGGCGGTGCCGGATGCCCGCTTTTCCCCCGGCTAGACTGCGCCCATGAACCGTGACCAGGCCCACGCCCTGATGCTGGAGCACACGCCGTCCGTCTCGCTGCAACGCCACATGCTGAACGTCGAGGCCGCCATGCGCTGGTACGCCCGCCACTGGCATGAGGACGAGGAGACCTACGCCGTGACCGGGCTGCTGCACGACTTCGACTACGAACGGCACCCGCAGGAGCATCCCGCGTGGGGCGTGGCGTACCTGCGCGAACACACGGACACGGCCCCGGAGATCCTCGACGCGATCATGGGACATGCGACCTACACGGGCGTGCCCCGGGAGACCCGCCTGGCCAGGACGCTGTTCGCCGTGGATGAGCTGACCGGACTGGTGCAGGCAGCGGCCCTGATCCGCCCGGATCGGGAGGTGCGCGGGGTGGAACTGAGCAGCCTGAAGAAACGCTTCCGCAACCGGGCCTTCGCGGCGGGAGTGAACCGCGACGAGGTCACGCAGGGAGCGGCTGAACTGGGTGTCGATCTGGATCAGCACCTCGACAACGTCCTCCGGGCGCTCCAGGAAGCGGCGGGCAGTCCGGAGGCCCCCGAGTCCGTTAAAGGTTCGTAGGGGCGTCGCTCAGGGAGCCGGGCGAATCGCACCGCACACTGCGGATCGAATCACGTTTCGACCCCCAGGAGATGCCCATGACCAAGACCACGACTGCCGCCCTGCTGACCCTCGCCCTGCTGACCGCGCCCGCCGCGCTGGCCAGCGCTCCCGCCACCGGTTACGTGCAGGTGCAGACGGACGCCACGCCCGGCGAGGCCGACGGTGCCGCCGAACAGACCGGCGCGGCCCTCGACAACGCGGCCGAGGCGACCGGTGAAGCGGTGAACAATGCCGCCGAAGCGACGGGCGAGGCCGTGAACAACGCCGCTGAGGCCACCGGCGAGGCAGTCGACGACGCCGCCGCTGCCACCGGCGAAGCTGTCGACAACGCCGCTGAGGCCACTGGGGAAGCCGTGGATGCCGCCGGGAACGCGGTCGAGGGTGCTGCTGCCGCGACCGGAGAGGCGATCAACGACGCCGCCGCCGCGACTGGCGAGGCGGTCGAGAACACCGGCGAGGCCATCAACAACACCGTCGATCCCAACGGCGATGGGGTCGTGGACAGCAACAACGATGGCGTGGCCGATACCCGCCAGTTCCCCTGGGGCCTGCTGGGCCTGCTGGGCCTCTTCGGCCTTCTGGGGCGGAGCCGCCCGGCCACGACCACGACGACTGTCCGCAACTGAGTTCCGGTCACAGCGGAGGGAGCCGGCGAGTATGTCCGCCGGCTCCCTCTGCTGTTCTCGGTCGGGCCAACCGCGTGCGGTCAGTGGCGGTCGTGCTGGGGAGGGAAGCGCACGAAGGTCATCCAGAAGTTCTCGAAGGCCCGCATGGCGTTCAGGAAGTTCTCGAAGCCCACCGGCTTGACCACGTAGCCGCTGGCATGCCGCTCGTACGAGTTGCGCACGTCGTCGTCGGACTGGCTGGTGGTGAGCATGACCACCGGGATGCTGGCCAGCGAGCGGTCGGCCTTGATCTCCTGCAAGACCTCCAGCCCATTCTTGCGGGGCATGTTGATGTCCATCAGGATCACGTCCGGACGGGGAGCGTGCGCGTGCTCGCCCTCACGGCGCAGGAAGCGCAGGGCCTCCACGCCGTCGCGGGCGACATGCAGACGATTGGGGACGCTGGCCTCCTCGAAGGCTTCGAGGGTCAGGAGAACATCGGGTTCGTTGTCCTCGACCAGCAGGATTTCTATGCGGTGGGCAGCGGGATCAGTCATGGGGAGTCGGTGGGTGCGCCGGGCAGCGTGAAGTGGAAGGTGCTGCCCTGTCCGGGCGTGGACTCCAGCCACAGTCGACCACCGTGATGCTCCACGATTCTACGGCAGATAGACAGCCCCATTCCGTTTCCGGAGTATTCCTCGGGGCTGTGCAGCCGCTGGAAGATCCCGAACACCCGTTCGGTGTCATGTTCGCCGATGCCGATGCCGTTGTCGGTCACGCTGATCTGCACCATGTCTCCCTGTGCCTGCGACGTGACCCGCACCACCGGAAGGCGCTCGGGCGGCACGAATTTCAGGGCGTTGCCCAGCAGGTTGGTCAGCAGCTGCGTGACCAGCGAGGGCTGGCCCAGGACGGTGTGTGGCGTCTCCCACGACACGGTGCCCCCCCCGAGCAGCCGCGCCGCCTCCACGTTCTGGGCACTCTTGTCCATGACGTCGTCCAGGGCCAGAGACCGCATGGGCGTGGTGCCCTGGCTCACCCGTGCGAAGGCGAGCAGATCCAGGATCAGGCTGCGCATGCGTTCCACGGCGCTTTCCATGAACCCCAGGTACTGTGTTGCCCGCGTGTCCAGCTGGCCCTCGTACCGGCGGGCCAGGAGCTGCGCGTAGCTGCCGATGGTGCGCAGCGGCTCCTGGAGGTCGTGGCTGGCGACCGACGCGAACTGCTCCAGATCGTGGTTGCTGCGCTGGAGTTCCAGCACGGCGGCCCGCAGATCCTGCTGGGCCCGCAGGCGCTCGGTGCTGTCCTGCACCATGACCACCGCGCCCGTGACTGCCCCCTGCCCGTCATGCGTGGGGGTCACGACATACGACACCGGCACCGCATGCCCCTGAGCGTGCCAGAACACGTCCGATTCCACGCGCCGCACCTGGCCATCCGAGAGGGTCTGGTGGATCGGACAGTCCTGCACCGGGAAGGGCGTGCCGTCCGCGTGGTGGTGGTGGATCAGGTCGTGCTGGCGCGATCCGATCATGCGCTCGATGCTGTACCCGAGCAGCCGCGCTGCGCTGGGGTTGGCGAAGGTCGTGACGCCCCGGGCGTCCAGCCCGAAGACGCCCTCGCCCGCCGCCGTGAGCAGCAGCGTGGAGAAGCGCGTGACCTCCGCGAGCCGCTCCGTGCGTTCCCGCACGCGATCTTCCAGCGTCGCCTGGATGGCAGCGTCTTCCGGCAGGGCGTCGCCCACCGGCCTCAGCTCGCTGTGGGTGCCGATCCACTCCTCGATCTCGCCGCTCTCGTCGCGCACGAGCACCGCCCGCACCCGCATGGGCACGAACGCCCCGTCCGCGCGCCGCAGACGGTGCGTGACCGCGTACACGTCCTGCGACTCGACCGCCGTCTTCCACGCCTCCAGCGTGTGGGCCCGGTCATCCGGGTGGATCGCCGACAGCCACCCCCGGCCCTCGTACTCGGCCGGGGTCTGTCCGGTGAAGGCCTCCCAGCCCGGCTGAGGTGGTGGAAAGTAGCCGTCCGCGCTGGCTGTCCACACGATCTGGGCGGTGGCCTCGACCAGGGAGCGGAACCGCCGCTCGCTGTGCCGCAGGGCTGCTGCGGTGCGCTGCGTGGCCGTCACGTCGTCGAACATCACCGTGACCTGCCGCACCTGGGTACTGCCCGGCACGCGGCGCGGCACGGCCGTGACCCGCAGCCAGCGCCACGCCTCCGACGGCGGATGGAACACGCCCATCGCCACATTCCGCTGCACCTGGCCGGTCAGGATCGCCTGCATGGCGGCCCGCTCCTCGGCCGGGAAGGGCTCGCCGCTGGGCCGGATCGCCCGCCAGCGTGGATCCATGGCGTCGCGCCCGGTGAGCTGCGCGAGATTCAGCCCCAGGATCTGCTGGGCGCGGTCGTTGGCGTGCAGCAGCGTGCTGTCCGGCCCGTGCACCGTGACGCCCAGCCCCAGCGTGTCCAGCAGGTTCAGCGCCGTCTCCATCGGGTCACGGCCCACCTGGAGGTGCAGCAGGGCGTGGCCGGGCCCGGCCGGCGCGACCGTCACCTGTCCGGGCGCGATCACGTCGCGCAGCTTCACGCTCACGCTCGACGTCTCGCCCCGCCACGCGTCCGACGTGGCCTGCTGCACCTCCAGCAGCGCGTCGTCGTCAAAGAGCTGACGCCAGTCCTCGGCCACGCCGAGCTGCCGCAGCCGGCTCCGCGCCGCCGGGTTCATGGCCGCCGTGCCGTCCTCGCGGACGAGCACCACGGGATTGGGAATGGCCTGGATCAGCGCACCGAAATCCGGGCCAGCAGCAGTCAGGCCCACGGAACGCTCAGCCGCGCAGGGCGTATCCGACGCCACGGACCGTGCGCAGCAGGCCGTAGCCGTCCAGGTCACGCAGTTTGGCGCGCAGGTTCGCCATGTGTACGTCCACGACGTTGCTGCCCTCGGGCAGTCGGCCCTGCCAGATCTCCTGCCCGATCTCCTGGCGTGAGTACACGCGGCCCGGCTGGCGGATCAGCAGCGCCAGGATGTCGAATTCCTTGGGCGACAGCCGCAGTTCCTCGGTCTTGTACGTCACCAGACGCTTCTGGGGATCCAGGGTCAGCTCGCCCATGGTCAGGCTCTCGGTGGTGCGCTGCCGCAGCTGCACCTTCACGCGGGCCAGCAGCTCGTCCGGGTGGAAGGGCTTGATCAGGTAATCGTCGGCGCCCAGGCCCAGCAGGCGCACCTTCTCCTCGACGGTGTCGCGGGCGGTCAGCACGATGATCGGCACGGCGCTGTTCTTGCGCAGCCGCTGCACGACGTCGCCGCCGTCGAAGTCCGGCAGGCCCAGGTCGAGCAGGATCAGCGTCGGGTGATCCTCGCGGGCCTTGATCAGGCCGTTCATGGCGGAATCCGCATGCTCGACGTCGTAGCCGGCGTCCGTCAGATCCATCCGCAGGACATTCGCGATGTCCTGGTCATCCTCGATAACAAGAATCCGTTGTGTGGTCACGGATCCATCATAAGCCTTCATGAAAGTGACGCGCCCTACGGCTGTCCTCACCGGGCAGCGTGTCCAGCTCAGGTCAGGAACAGCCGGTACGCCGGGTTCGTGGTCATGTCGGTCGCCGGGTAGCCCAGACCGTCTAGGAAGGTCGTGAAGTCCGCCGCGTCGTGGGGGGGCACCTGCATGCCGGCCAGGACCCGCCCGTGGGCGCTGCCGTGGTTGCGGTAGTGGAACAGGCTGATGTTCCAGCGGCCATGCACCTTGGTCAGGAACTCCAGCAGCGCGCCGGGACGCTCCGGGAAGGTGAACGAGTACACGCGCTCGTCCGTCGCCTCCGGGGCCCGGCCGCCGACCATGTGCCGCACGTGCACCTTGGCGAGCTCGTCCTCGGTCAGGTCGGTCACCGCGTAGCCCAGCGCCGCGAGTTCGGCCACGAGCTCCCGGCGCTGCCCGGCGCGCGCCAGCTGCACCCCCACGAAGATCTGCGCCTCGCTCCTCGGCGCGTAGCGGTAGTTGAACTCGGTGATGGCCCGCGCCCCGATCACCTCGATGAACTCCCGGAACGCGCCGGGGCGCTCGGGAATCGTCACCGCCAGGATCGCCTCACGCTGCTCGCCCACCTCGGCCCGCTCGGCCACGTGGCGCAGGCGGTCGAAGTTCACGTTCGCGCCGCAGGTCAGGGCCACCAGCGTCTGGCCCGTCACCCCCCGTTCGGCCACGTACTTCTTCAGGCCCGCGACCGCCAGCGCTCCTGCCGGTTCCATGACCGCCCGCGTATCGTCGAACACGTCCTTGATGGCCGCACAGACCTCGTCGGTGTTCACGCGCACCCAGTCGTCCACGTAGCGCCGGGTCAGGTCGAAGGTGTAGGCCCCCACCTGCTTGACCGCCACGCCATCCACGAAGATGCCCACCGTATCCAGTCGCACCCGTTCCCCAGCCTGGATCGAGCGGTACATCGCGTCGCTGTCATCGGGCTCCACGCCCACGATGCGGATGTCCGGCCGCAGCGCCTTGATCACGCCCGCCACGCCGGCGATCAGGCCGCCGCCGCCCACCGGCACGAACACGGTGTAGCTGTCCTCGGCCTCGACCTGCCGCAGCACCTCCAGCGCCACCGTACCCTGACCGGCCAGCACCAGCGGATCATCGTAGGGATGCACGAAGGTCAGGTTCAGCTGCTGCTGGAGGACGAAGGCGTGCGTCTCGGCGTCGCTGAAACTGTCGCCATGCAGCACCACCTCGGCCCCGCGCCGGCGGCACGCGCCCACCTTGATCTCGGGCGTGGTCGCGGGCATCACGATCACGGCCCGCACCCCCAGCGCCTGCGCCGCGAAGGCCACCCCCTGCGCGTGGTTCCCCGCCGACGCGCAGATCACCCCGCGTGAGCGCTCCTCGGGGGTCAGCTGCGCCATCTTGTTGTACGCCCCGCGCAGCTTGAACGAGAAGATCGGCTGCAGATCCTCGCGCTTGAGCAGCACGCGGTTGCCCGTCCGGCCACTGAGCTGTGGAGCCTCGCTGACCGGCGTCTCGATGGCCGCGCCGTACACCTTGCTCGTCAGGGCCAGACGCAGCACATCCATGGCGTCCAGCTCGCCGGGCTTGAATTCCTTGGTCTGCAACATGAGCGGTCTCCTTGGTCTGAAATGAAAAACCCCCGCAGGGAGCGGGGGCGACACGGCAGCGCGGCGGCTGTCAGGCGTTGGCCCCAGTCCGCACGGTAATTCGCGCCACTTGCATACGGGGAGCATAGGCGCGGGGCGTGGGGGAGGGGCGGGGAAGGGGTAGACAAGGGGTGATGCCTGCGGCGGGCTCCCCAACCCCCCAGCCCCCTATCCCCGCAGGGGACAGGGGGAGCGACGCTGCGCTAGGCATGTGGTCGATGCTGCGTCCTGGCCGGCGTTTATGAGATCGACGTTGGCGAGGGGCGGCGTATCTGCTTCTTGCGTTGTCGCTGTCAGCGCCCGTGCGCTACGCGCCCATGAGCGGGTCAGCCTACGTTGATGGAGCAAGAGGAGTGAAGGGCCGCCCCTGAGCGGATGGGGCCACGTGCGATGGCATTCGGTCAGGGGCAGGGTGGGAGCTTCGTCTTAAAAACATCTCCCCCTTGCGACGCTTGGTGTGCAATAGAAATTCCACCGTGCCAGTCGTGCTCTTTGCCCCCTCTCTCCTTGTGGGAGACTTGAAGAGCTGCGCAGCAGAGGGTTGGGGAGGGGGGTGGCGGGCGCAGCCTGCCGTGCTCTGTACCGAATTCTTCTCGACCCACATCAAGATCTCTCCACCTTCCACAAGTCCGCACTACCACTCGACGCCGCTCCCCCATCCATCCCCCGCTTCCTCAACGCTGCGTGCAGGGCGGTTCAGGCGCGGATCAGTTCTGGGCGGCAGGGTGGAGACATGCGTACCGCCCTGATCGTGGCTGCCCTGACCCTCGCTCCTGCCCTGAGTGCTGTCGGGGCGCAGTCGGTCAGCGTGAATATCAGCGCCAGCGTGCAGTTCCCGGCCGTCACCCAGACGCTCACGAATGTCGTGGGCTTCCTGTCGCAGGGCGTGCAGGTCTCGTTCCTGACCTCCGGCAGCCAGACGGCGGCGACCCTGAACCGGAGCGGCGGGATCGTGGTCAGCCCGGCGTATCCGGTCACCACGCGGATCACGCAGGTGCAGGTCATGACGCCCACGCCTACCGGCACCATCCGCGAGATCTACCCGCTGGTGCAGCCGGTGACGGTGTCGGCCGCCCGGCCTCTGGCGCCACAGACGATCATCGTCCGCAGCAGGGACGGGCGGAACTACGCGCTGACCGCCGTCATGGGTCGGCAGGCCGCGTGGAAGAAGGCGCGTGGGCTCCAGAAGAAGCCCGGTGGGATGCCGCCCGGCCAGTACAAGAAGGCGCACGGGCACAAGTAATCTCCCGGGCCTGCACCCTGCGCGGCGGGTGTGCGGTTCGGCAGGTGTATAGAGTCCAGTAACGTCGGCCCCTGCCGGATGACGGCTCGGTTCCGGTACCCTGAAGTCCTGATGCTGCCCAGTCCGTCCATGTGCTCACCGTTCCGTTCCCCCCGCCCTGGAGCCTGCGCGTGAGCGGGGGTCTCGTGGCCCTGCTGGACGACGTGGCTGTGATCGCCCGGCTGGCGGCAGCGTCGGTCGACGACATCGGCGCGGCGGCCGGCAAAGCCGGGATGAAGGCCATCGGCGTGGTCGTGGACGACACGGCCGTCACGCCGCGCTATGTCACGGGCTTCAGCCCGGACCGGGAACTGCCGATCATCTGGCGGATCGCGCGGGGTTCGCTGCGCAACAAGGTCGTGTTCATCCTGCCTGCCGCGCTGCTCCTGAGCCAGTTCCTGCCCGTGGCAATCACCCCGATCCTGATGCTCGGCGGCGCGTACCTGTGTTACGAGGGCGCAGAAAAACTGTACGAGGCCGTCACCGGACACGGCGGGCACGCGGCTCCCGAGGCCCAGGCCGCCAAGCTGTCCACCACGGAACACGAGGAGCAGATGGTCTCCGGCGCGATCCGCACCGACTTCATCCTGTCGGCCGAGATCATGGCCCTGTCGCTGGCCGAGGTCGCGGACGAGTCCTTCTGGTCGCGCACCGTGATCCTGATCGTCGTCGCCGTGATGATCACCGCGCTGGTGTACGGCGTGGTCGGACTAATCGTCAAGATGGACGACCTGGGCCTGAAGCTCGCCAATGGCACCGGCGCGGGCCGGGCCTTCGGGCGGGGCCTCGTGAAGGGCATGCCGATGGTGCTGTCGGCCCTGTCGGTCATCGGCACCGCCGCCATGCTGTGGGTGGGCGGCCACATCCTGCTGGTCGGCCTGGAGGAGTTCGGCCTGGGCGGCCCCTACCACGCCCTGCACGACCTCGCCGTGGCTGCCGGGCACGCCGTTCCCGCCATCGAGGGCGTCGTGGAATGGCTCGTCGAGACGCTGGGCTCGGCCATCGTCGGCGTGGTCGTGGGCGCGATCATCGTCGCGCTGATGCACCTGCGGCCGGGGAAGAAGGCGGCGGCGCACTGAGGGGATGAGCGAGCTGTCCCGCCCCCTGCTGGTGCTCGATCTCGACGAGACCCTGTGGCACGGCGTGGAACCAGCGGACGGCGAGGTCGTCCGGGTTCAGCTGCGTCCGTACCTGCGCCACTTCCTTGAACAGGTCGCCCACGACTACGATCTCGCCGTGTGGACGGCGGCCTCCGGCGACTGGATGCGTGGCGGTCTGGACGTTCTGCGCGCCGAGACGGGCTTCGATCTGGCGGGCCACGCGGTCTTCCTGTGGGATCGGGAGCGCTGCTCGTGGCGGCGTGGCGAGGACGGCGACCTGTCCTGGCGCAAGCCTGCGCGGAAGTTCCGGGCCGGGTGGCTGCGTGCCCGTTACCCACGGGGCCGCATCCTGGCAGTGGACGATGTGCCCGGCAATTACGCCTGCGGGTACGGACACCTCGTCCGCGTGACGCCGTGGACGGGGGACGCCTCGGACACGGAACTTCGGTATCTGGCCACGTACCTGCGCTCTCTCGCGGCCACCGATGACTTCCGCGCGCTGGAGAAGAGGGGATGGCGCTCGCGGCTCCAGCTTCCCGGCTCCTAGGCCAGCCCCTCCTGCCCCGGTCTCCCCCGGAACTCGTCCCACGCGTACCGCAGGCGTATGACTGCGTCGGGCAGGCGGGCGGGGTCGAGGGTGAAGGGCAAGCGCAGATAGCGGTCGGGCAACGGCTCGACGCCCATGCTCGCGCCGGGGAACAGGCGGACGCCGTGGGGCGCGGCGACGTGCGTGTAGCGGCTGGCCCCGCCCCCCGGCAGCTCGATCCACAGGTACTGCCCGCCGTCCGGCACGCGGAACGTCCATTCGGGCAGGTGCTGGCGCAGCAGGGTCGCCAGCAGGTCACGGGCGGCGCTGACCTGTGCCTGTCGGTCACGCCGCAGGGTGTCCAGCTTCTGCAGCAGGTGCAGGGCGATGTGCTGTGCCGGGAGACTCCCGCCGAAGTCCGCCAGGGTCTTGGCCTGTCCCAGTGGCCCCGCCAGCGCGGTGGGCAGCCGCATCCAGCCGACCCGTAGACCCGCCCAGTACAGCTTGCTCAGCGACCCGACGTTGACGATGGGGGCGTCCGGGGCGCAGGCACTCAGCCGGGGGGGCGGGGGCGTGTCCGCGAAGCCCAGATCGTACAGCGTGTCGTCCTCGATGGTGGGGAGATTCGCGTCGGCGATCAGCGCTCCCAGGTGCTGGCGGGCCCGCGCGGGCAGCACCGTGCCGGTCGGGTTCTGGTACGTGGGCGTCAGGAACGCGAGGCGCGGGCCGTGGGCGCGCACGAGGCGCTGGAAGTCGTCCGGATTCACCCCCTGCGGCCCCACCGGCAGGCCGTGCAGCTCGGCCCCGGCAGCGCGGAACACGTCGATGGCCCCGAAGTACGTGGGCGTTTCCAGCAGGGCGTGGTCGCCCCGCCGTAGCAGCGCCCCGGCGATCAGCGAGATGGCCTGCTGGGCACCGCTGGTCACCACGACCTGCTCGGGGCGGGTGGGCAGGCCCTCGCGGGTATAGATGCCGGCGATCACGGCGCGGAGTTCCGGCAGGCCGTGCGGGTGGTACACGCTCTCGACGAAGGCGTCCTGCGCGGCTGCCCGCATCTGGACACGCTGCGCCTCGGTCAGCAGCGGCACGGCGATGGTGAAGTCCAGCGTGTCGCCCACGTGGGGGGCGGCCACGGGCGTGCGCAGCGTCATGACCGGCGACCGGCGCGGCGCAGTGGCCGAGACGTGCGTGCCGCTGCCCACCCGCCGAGTGACCCAGCCGCCCGCCGCAAGGTCGTCATAGGCGGCCACGACCGTACTGCGGCTCACGCCCAGCAGGCTCGCCAGAGGCCGTTCGGCGGGCAGGCGTTCGCCAGGGGTGAGGTGCCCGGAGGTCACGGCCGCCTGGAGCGCAGCGGTCAGCCGGGCAGACAGCGTGCCCCCCCCACCGCGCCAGCCGTCCAGCACGGTTGTCCAGCGCGGGGCATCGGGCAGCAGGGGAGAGGCCGTCATATGGGCAGGTTAACAGGCCAATCTAGTCAGGCTGTCGCCTGAGCAGTCCAATATGCCTGCCATTGCCTCTGGGCAGCAGGCCAATCGGCGGCGCACACTGCGGGGCATGACCGCCGTGCTGCCCACTCCACGCGCCTTCTGGCGGGACACGCATCCCAGCGCCCTGCTGGCCGGCCTGATCACCATGGTCATCGGCTGGGCCGGCCCGAACGTCCTGATCTACTCGGTGGCCCAGGCCGCGAACCTCCCCACCGGCACGGCGATGTCGTGGCTGTGGGCACACGCGATCTTCACCGGCCTGACCGGCATCCTGCTCAGCCTGCGTACCCGCACCCCGATCCTGAGCACGTGGAGTACGCCGGGCATCGCGTTCCTCGTCACGGCACTGCCCGGCATTCCCTTCCCGGAGGCCGTGGGCGCGTTCATCACCTCGGGCGTGCTGGTGATCCTGCTGGGCACCGTCCCGCCGCTCACGCGGGCGCTCCAGGCCATTCCCACGCCGCTGGCTGCCGCGCTGAATGCCGCGATCCTGCTGCCCTTCGGCTTCCGGGCCCTGCAGGCCTTCGGGCAACTGCCGCTGCTGGTCGGCGCAATGATCCTCACGTTCTTCGTACTGCGGCAGTTCGCGCCGCGCTGGGCGGTGGCGGGTGTGCTCGTGACCGGTGTCGCCGCCAGCGCTGGCCTGGGCCTGCTGAGCGGCGCGCCCGTGCCGTTCGAACTGACGCGCCCGGAGTTCGTCCTCCCCGCGTTCAGCCTGCACGCCACGCTGAACCTCGCCCTGCCACTGACCCTGCTGGCCTTCACGGGACAGTTCGTGCCGGGCTTCGGCGTCCTGAAGGCCAACGGCTACGAGCCCGCGCCCGCGCCGATCCTGCGGGCGTGTGGGGTCGCCAGCGTCGGCGCGGCATTCTTCGGCTGCCACAACCTGACCCTGGGGGCGCTGCTGGCGAACATCGTCAGCGGCCCCGAGGCGCACCCCGATCCGGCGAAGCGCTACACGGCTGCCGTATGGGCCGGGGTCTTCAACATCATCGTCGGCCTGTTCGCAGGTACCGTCCTGCACCTCATGGGCGTGCTGCCCACCCAGGCGCTCGCCGCCCTGGCCGGACTGGCCCTGCTGACCGCCACCGCCAGCAGCCTGGGGGCCGCGTTCCAGGGCACCCGCGCCGGCAGTCTCGCCACGCCCGTCATCCTGCTCGTGACCCTCAGCGGGATCACGCCGCTGGGGATCGGGTCGGCGTTCTGGGGCATCCTGGCGGGGCTGGCCGTGTACGGGGTCGAGTCCCGGCCCGCTCGGAGCTGAGGACGGTCAGGTCACGTGTCCGGCGATCTGCCGTGCGGCCGCCCGCACGTCGGCGTGCGTCGTGTCCACGGTCAGGTCGTAGGTCACGTCCACATGCACCAGCGCCGCCTGGGTGCGGGCCATGCCGGGCCCCCGGTCGCCGCGGGCCCGTTCCCGCGCCTCGGCCACGTCCGGATCGCAGCGCACGCCCACCCACAGCACCTCCAGTCCCGCCAGCGCCGCCTGCCACCGCGCCTGCGAGGCCGCGCCGCCCAGGAAGACCTCGTCCACGATGATCCGCGCGCCGCTGCGGGCCATCTGCGCCACGCCCGCACTCCACGCCACATCCAGCTCGCGGAACACCGCGCCGGTCGTGACCTGCCCGTCCGGGCCAAAACCGATCCCCGCGCCCGGCTCCCGCAGCGACGGCGGCAGCGCGTCGACCAGCGTGTCGGTGCCCAGCGTCAGCCACGGCTGCGGCAGCACGCGCTGCAGCTGCCGGGCCACGCTGGACTTTCCGGCACTGGAACCCCCGTTCAGGACGATCACCTGTGTTCCCATGCCGGCACGCTATCCCGGGGAGAACACACGCGGAACCCATGGATGACCTGACCCGCCGCCGCGCCGCATGGGAGGTGCTGTCAGAGCAGATTTCAGAGGCACCCCGGGGTACCCTCACTGCCTCTGAATCGAGCGGAGCGAGCACCTGGAGACGACAGCGGCCTGCGTGGTGGGGCATCTTCTCAGCCCCGGGACGGAACTGAACACCGCTGACAGAGTTGTCTGTGGACACGGAACCCGATCCGGAGGTCATCGCGCGGGAGCTGCGGGACACGGGCTGTCGTGTCCTCAACCACCTCCCAACCGGGCCGGGCGTAGAGTCAGGGCACCGACGCTCCGCCCACCTGTCCCCGGAGGTTCCCTGCCATGAACATTCCCCTGACGCCCCTTGACCTCGTGCGCCGTGGCCTGAGCGTGTACCCCGAGCAGGTGGCCGTGATCCAGCCGGGCGGCCCACGCTTCACGTACCGCGAGTGGGGCGAGCGGATCTTCCGGCTGGCCCGCGCCGTGCAGGCGGCCGGGCACGCTGGGGCACACGTGGCGGTGCTCTCGCCGAACACGCACCAGGGTCTGCTGACGTACAGCGCCGTGCCGTGGGCGGGGAGCGTGCTCGTGCCGCTGAATACCCGCCTGACCCCCGAGGAATATGCCTTCCAGCTGCGGCACGCCGAGGTAAGGCTGATCCTCGTGGACGAGACGCTGCACGGCCGGGTGGAGCAGGTCGCGGCAGAGCAGGGCATCGACGTGTGGGTCATGGGCCAGGGCGAGACGGGGGCGGCCTTCGAGGCCCGCCTGGCCGCGCAGGACACCACACCGCTGCCCATCCCGGTGACGGACGAGGACGCCACTATCACCATCAATTTCACGTCCGGCACGACCTCCAGCCCCAAGGGCGTGATGCTCACGCACCGCAACACCCTGCTGAACGCCGTCGAGACGCTGTTCTACTTCAGGGCCGATCAGGACAGCGTGTACCTGCACACCCTGCCGGACTTCCACGCGAACGGCTGGGGCGGGGTGTGGATTTTCTTCGGGGTGGGAGCCACGCACGTCACCCTGCCCGCCGTGCGGGCCGACGCCGCCTACGCCGCCATCGAGGCCCACGGGGTCACACACCTGTGCGCCGCGCCCACCGTGCTGTCCATGCTGACCGATCCGGCCTGTGCCCGCATGCTGACCCGCCCCGTGCGCGTGGCCACGGCGGGCAGCCCCCCGCACGCCCGCACGATCGCGGACATGAATGCCCTGGGCTTTCACGTCACGCAGGTGTACGGCCTGACCGAGACGAGCCCGCTGGTCACGGTTGCGGAACTGTCGGCCGAACAGGAGGCGCGGTCCACGGCCGAACGCGCCGCCCTGATCGCGAAACAGGGCTTTGAAATGCTCCTGGCCGGCGAGGTGGACGTCATGGACGAGCACCTGCTCCCCACCCCGCACGATGGCGTGACGCTGGGCGAGATCATGGTGCGCGGCAATCTGGTCATGAAGGGCTACTACCGCAACGAGGGGGCGACCGCGAAGGCCCTGGAGGGCGGGTGGTTCCACACGGGCGACGTGGCCGTGACGCACCCCGACGGCCGCGTGGAGATCCGTGACCGCAACAAGGACGTGATCATCTCTGGCGGCGAGAACATCAGCAGCGTCGAGGTCGAGGGCATCCTGTACGGCCACCCGGCCGTGCGCGAGGCCGTGGTCGTCGCCATGCCCGACGAGCAGTGGGGCGAGGTGCCCTGCGCCTTCATCGCCCTGCACGCCGGACAGCAGGCGGGCCCCGACGACCTGAGCGCCCATGTCCGCGCCCATCTGGCGGGGTTCAAGGTGCCCAAACACTACGAGTTCCGCAGTGATCTGCCCAAGACCGCCAGCGGCAAGTTCCAGAAGTACATCCTGCGCGGCGAGCTGTGGGCCGGTCGGGAGCGGGCGGTGAACTGAAGACGGCCGGGTCAGAGATTTGACAGATTATCCGTGTCATGCTACAGTGATCGTTCTGGCCTGAGAGGGCCGTGCAGTGCAGTCCACGATGTACATGATGCACTTGAGGGAGGCGCCCACCTCTGGGATCGTTAAAAACGGGCGCGCGAACCGCGAGGCCGGGTCAGACCCGCCGAGCCGATCCACACAGGGAGCCTCCGGGCTCCCTCTTTTTTGCTCAAGCATCGGCAAAGGGCGAAGGCCCACCGACGGCGCGGCGGCGCGTCTCTACAGTGCCCCCATGTCGACCCGCCCGGAACCACACACGCCGCCCCTGGATCACGCCCGCTACCTGCGTGAAGCGCTGGCCCTGGCCCGCGAGGGGCAGGCCGCCGGAAGTGCCCCGGTGGGCGCGGTGCTGGTGGATGCCAGCGGCGAGGTCGTCGGACGGGGCCGCAACCGGCACAAGGAACCGCAGACGGCCGACCACATCGGGGACGCGGGTCTGGCGCACGCAGAGATGGATCTGTACTTCCAGCTGGGCAACCCCGAGCAGCCCGAGACCCTGACCCTGTACACCAGTCTGGAGCCCTGCCTGATGTGCGGCGGGGCCAGCGCCCTGATGGGCATCGGGCGGATCGTGTGGGCCACTGCCGACCCGTGGGGCGGCTCGGGCCGTGTGATCGAGTGGTCGAAGCACCCCGCCATGCAGGACACCGAGGTCATCCCCTGCCCCGACGCCGCCCTGGAGCATGAGGGCGCCGTCCTGTTCGCCCCGGAGGCGAAACGCGCCTTCCCGGACGAGGGCTGGGCGCTGTGGCAGGAGAAGTATCCGCGGGAGACCGCCGGAGTGGAAGCTCTAGCCCAGTGACCTGACCCACGCCAGCACGTCCCGCAGCGCGTCCGGGCCAGTCGTGTCAACCCACAGCAGCGGCGCGTCCAGGGCCAGCGGCGTCCAGCAGCAGTGACCGGGCAGCGGGCCGTAGTCCATCGGCCGGTCGATGACGGGCCGCGCTCCCGACGCCACCCGCGCGTCGTGCCGGGCCTGAAGGATATCTACCGGCGCGTCGCAGTAGACCTGCGCTAGCCGTGCCCCGTGCGAGGCTGCCAGTCCTGTCAGCTTTGGTTCGCTCAGGCCCCGGTAGAAGTGCGTCTCCAGCACGGTGTTCACACCCGCCGCCAGCGTCACGCCCGCCACGTGGTACATCAACGTGAAGCTCAGGGGGCCGCTCTGGGCCGGCTTCAGATCCGACAGCCCCTCGTGCAGGAGCGCCTTGTACTCGTCCTTGGTCACGAAGGGCCAGCGCAGCGCAGTCGCCAGCCGGGCACCCAGCGTGGACTTGCCAGAGGCCGGCATCCCGGTCACGACGAGCAGGAGTGGGCCGGGGCTGGACATGTTCCAGAGCGTACCCGTGCTGGACGCTGGACGCCCCGTCATACGGCCTCCGTCCATTGCCGGGAGTCTGTCGTTTCTCCTTCGCTGCTCCGCGAGCCCGGCTCTGTTTCCCCCGCTTTCAGCGGGAGGGGGTCGGAGTCCTCCTCACCTCAGCGGTTCGTAGCTCACCCAGTCCACCAGCATCGTCCGCTCGCCCGGCGTCCACGCCCCCCCGAAATCGCTGTCCGAGGGCCACACGTTGAACATCACGTGCGCGGCCTGCGTGGGCACCACGTCGGTGACCTCGTGAACCACCCGGCCGTCCACGGAGAAGCGCACCCGCTGGGGTGTCCACTCCCACGCATAGGTGTGGAAACCGGTGCTCAGGTTGCGGCCCGTGTCCGTGAGGCGCTGCCGCACGATGGGCACCGTGCGGTACACACTCGTCCACAGGGCCTGAGGCGCGTCGCCGGGCAGTTCCACGTCCAGTTCGGTGGCCGAGCCGTCCACGTAGGTGAAGAAGGCGCTGATCGAGCCGCTGCGGGCCGGGCCGGCGGCCCGCAGCCGCGCCGTGTACGTGCCGTAGCCGGAGACCTGCCGCGTGGCGAGTTCGGCGGCCCGTGCCCCGCCCCGCGCGTCCACTGTCAGGCGCAGGCGCAGCAGGCCGCCCTGCACCTGCACGTGCTCCGGTGCCCACGTGCCGCTCAGGGGGCCGCGCACCCAGAACGGCGTGCCGCCGGCCGACACCACCCAGCGGTCGCGGTTCAGGGTCAGGAAGTCGTCGCGCCATGCGCCGCCCGGCGTGGTCTGCGGGGCCGCGCCCGTCCCCAGGAGCACCGTGGCCACGCCCAGCAGCAGGGCGGTCAGCCGCACCCTCATGCCGTCAGGGCGTCCAGCAGCGCGGTGAAGGCCTGTGCCTCCGACTTTCCGGCCGTGTCCACCACCACGTGGGGCGTGCTCCACGGCTCGAACTCCTGGGCGGACGCCTGCACGGACTCCCAGGTGGGCGGAATCCACTCGCCCACCCGGTTCGCCGGGTCGTTTCGCCGCCCCTCCACCCGCTGCCGGTGCTGCGTCGCGTCCGAACAGATGACCTCGATGTTGACGAGCCGCACGTCCGCCTCCTGCGCTACCCCGGCCCACGCCTGACGCGTGACGGCCAGCGGGTTCACCACGTCCACCACGACGGCGTGACCCAGCCGCAGGTTGTCCAGCGCCAGCGCGTACGACACGGCGTAGCCCTCGACCGTTGCCGTCAGGCCACAGCGCAGCAGCGCCGCCTCAATGGTGTCCACGCGCAGATATGCGGCCCCCAGGTGCCGGGCGAGCTGCCGCGCCAGGGTGGACTTGCCGCTGCCGGGCACGCCGGAGGTGACATAGAGCATGTGGTGAGCTTACCCTCTGTCATCACGTCAGCAGGTCGTCGCGTTCTCCGTCCCGCACCAGCACGTCGCCGTCGCGCAGCCGCCAGTGCGGGAGGCCCTGGGCGGCCAGCTGATCGGCCAGCCGCGTGCAGTCGGCCGTCTCGGGATGGCCCGGCGAATCGACATGCGGCATGAACAGCCGGTCGAGGATGCCCAGGCCGGTCGTGACCGGATCGGGCATGTCGCCAATCGGATCGACCGCCGCCAGCGGCAGCAGATCCGGCGACAGGATGCACGGCCCGGCGCTGAAGCCCGCGTACACCACGGCGTCCCGGTGCAGCAGCTCCAGAATGGCCGCGTCCGCCCCGGTCTCGGCCAGCACGCGGCGCAGGGTGAACACGTTGCCGCCCCGCACGAACAGCAGGTCGAAGTCCTGGAGCCGCTCCACCGCGTCCGGTGCCCGCAGGTCGAGCAGGGTCACGTCCAGCCCGAGCTGTTCCAGGTCGCCGACGTCCCGATCCAGCGAGTCCTGCCGGAAGGGCAGGCCCTCCACGGCGTTGCGGATCAGCGCGGTTCTGCGGCCACCCCGCAGCATGCCCAGCAGCCGGTGCGTGTGGTTGCCCATCCGGAACGACGACAGATACAGGCGCATGGGCGGAGTGTAGAGGAGGGAACGCTCCCGGCCCCGGCGGTCAGACGGCCGCCGCGTCCGCCACCAGCCGCTGCCGGGCCCGGTCGATCCGGCGGGCGTCCTCGCTGCCGGGCGGGCTCGTGAGCGCCACGATCCTGAAGTCGCTGTCGCCGGTCGAGAGCACGTCGCAGTCGACGTGGATGTCACCGACGACGGGATGCTCGACCGTCTTGCGATCCTCGGTGTGCTGACTGACCTCTGCGCCCCGCCACAGGGCCGCGAAGGTCGCGTTCCCGGCGATCAGCCGCTGGAGCAGCTCGACCAGCCGGGTGTCGGTGGGGTACCGGACGCTGGCGCGGCGCAGGTCCGCGACGATGGCCCGGTTGGAGGCCTCCAGGCTGCTCGACTGCACCGGCCAGGCCTCCACCTGCCCCGCCTGCCCCGGCACCGGAAAGCGGGCCCGCACGAGACTGCGCTGTTCCGGCGCAACTGCTGCCGGGTCGCCCAGCAGGGCCGCCCACGTGGGACTCCACCACGCCAGCCGCCAGTCGGCGGTGAACACGGCCACCGCCACGTCGCCCAGGCGCGTGACCAGCCGCTGGACGCCCGGCGGCACGGTGTCCTCGATGACGGCCGGTGCGGGCGGCTGCAGTCCGGCCAGCCGGTACAGGTGGTCGCGCTCGGTGGTCTCCAGCTGGAGGGCCCGCGCCAGCGCCGCCACCGCCCCGGCCGAAGGCGTGGCCGCCCGGCCCTGCTCCAGCCGCACGAGGTAATCGACGGAAATACCCGCCAGTTCCGCCAGTTCTTCCCGCCGCAGCCCGGCGGTGCGCCGCCGCCGCGTGACCGGCAGCCCCGCCCCGGCCGGGTCGAGCCGGTCGCGCCACGCCCGCAGCGTGGCCCCCAGACCGAGTTCGGAGGATGTCACGGCCGCATGGTAGCGGGTGGCGCGGAGGCCAAGGGTGGTCTTTTCCGTCCCCCCGTCGGCGCGTCCCTGGTTGGCCGCCCGTCCGGGCAGGACACTGCGGCCATGACCGGACTTCAATTCTCCATGCACCACTTCGGCCTCTCGGTGGCCGACCTCGACGCGACCATCGCGTGGTACACCGACACCCTCGACTTCGAACTGGAGTCTGCCTACGACATTCCAGCGCTGTCAGCACGGGCGGCCTTTCTGCGCCACGGGAGCGTCTGGGTGGAACTGTTCGAGGTCAGCGGAGCCGTACCCGCCCCGGAGAACGCCCAGGATCTGCGGGTGCACGGGCTCCGGCACGTGGCGCTGGCGGTCGACGACATCGGTGCGACCCGCGACCTGTTGCGGACACGGGGCGTGGAGTTCGTCTCGGAACCCGCGACCGTGCCGGGCTCCGGCGGCGACCGATATGCCTTTTTTCGCGACAACAACGGCATCCTGATCGAGCTGTACGAGATGCACCGGGCCTGAGCTTGGAAGGCTGTCCGCCCCATCCCTCGGCTCAGCGCCAGCCCAGGCCGGGAGCCACGTGCGTCAGGATGCTCTCGATCAGGTGGGCGTTGTAGTCCACGCCCAGCTGGTTCGGGATGGTCAGCAGCAGCGTGTCGGCCTCGGCAATCGCCTCGTCCTGCCGCAGCTCCTCGATCAGGCGATCCGGCTCGGCGGCGTAGCTGCGGCCGAACACTGCACGGTACTGGTCGATCAGCCCGAACTGATCCTGCCCCTGCTGCCGCCCGAAGTACAGGCGATCCTGGTCGTTCACCAGCGCGAAGATGCTGCGGCTGACCGACACGCGCGGCTCGCGGGGGTGCCCCGCCTCCTGCCACGCCGCCCGGTACGCGCGGATCTGCTCAGCCTGCTGGATGTGGAAGGGCTGCCCGCTCTCGTCCTGCTTCAGGGTGGAACTCTGGAGGTTCATGCCGTGCCGCGCCGCCCACTCGGCCGTCGCGTTCGACGCCGCCCCCCACCAGATGCGCTCGCGCAGGCCCGCCGAGTACGGCTCCAGCCGCAGCAGTCCCGGCGGGTTCGGAAACATCGGGCGCGGACTGGGCTGGGCAAAACCCTGGCCCTCCAGCACGTTCAGGAACACCTCGGCGTGCCGCCGGGCCATGTCCTCCTCGGATTTGCCGGGCGCGGGGGCGTAGCCGAAGTGCCGCCACCCGTCGATCACCTGCTCCGGCGACCCGCGACTGATGCCCAGTTGCAGCCGCCCCCCCGAGATCAGGTCGGCCGAACCCGCGTCCTCGGCCATGTACAGCGGGTTTTCGTAGCGCATGTCGATCACGCCGGTGCCCAGCTCGATGCGCCTCGTCTTCGCGCCCATCGCGGCCAGCAGTGGGAACGGCGACCCCAGCTGCTGCGCGAAGTGATGCACCCGCACATACGCGCCGTCCGCGCCCAGTTCCTCGGCGGCGATCGCGAGGTCAATGGTCTGGTGCAGCACCTCCGCCGCCGACCGCGTGCCGGATTGCGGCGACGGGTTCCAGTGCCCGAACGAGAGAAAGCCGATCTTCTTCATACCTCCAGAGTAGCGTTTTAGCTTGAAAAAGTAAACTGGTTTGATATATAAATCTGTCAGTAGCAATGGTTCGGACAGTTTCATGACGCCGCTCCAGAGGGAAACAGTATTCGCCGGCTGGGACGCGATGCCTGTTCACCCCCTCCCAGCCTACCCCCTCAAGGGGGAGGGGCAAAAACACCGTGTCCATCGTGTTCTTGAGGACTTCTCGTCAAAAGTGTCCGAACCATTGAGTAGCCGGACAGGCGGTGTATCGCTCACCTACGCCCAATGGCGCATGACAGCGGCCGGGCCTGCGCGCTCGAATGGGCTTTATCCATGACCGAAGCCGACGCCATCGCGCGGGCCGATGCTCCCCGCACCCGTCAGACCCTTGCCGCCGACCTGCGTGCCGTGGGGGTGCAGCCGGGCGACGTGCTGATCGTGCATGTCAGCCTCAGCCGCCTGGGCTGGGTCGCGGGTGGCCCGGTGGCGGTCATCCAGGCCTTGCAGGACGCCGTGACGCCGCTGGGCACGCTGGTCATGCCCACCTTCACCCTCCAGCTGACCGACCCGGCCGGGTGGCGACGCTTCGCCGTGCCGGAAGAGTGGTGGGAGACCATCCGCGCCGAGATGTCCGCCTTCGACCCGGCGCTGACGCCCAGTCGCGGGATGGGACAGGTCGCGGAGCTGTTCCGGACATTCCCGGACGTGCGGCGCAGCGACCACCCGCACAGCTCGTTTGCGGCGTGGGGGCAGCACGCCCAGGCGATCACCGCAGACCACCCGCTGGCCTACTCGCTGGGCGACGGTTCGCCGCTGGCCCGCGTGTACGACCTGAACGGCAAGGTGCTCCTGCTGGGCACCGAGGTCAACACGAGCCTGCACCTCGCGGAAGTCCGCGCCGGGCAGCAGCCCACGGTGCCGTTCAGCGGCCCCATCCAGCGGGGTGGGCAGCGCCAGTGGGTGACCTTCGACGAGACCGACTACAACGAGGAGGCCTTTCCACCCGTGAAGGCCGCGTTTGAGGTAACCGGCGCGGTTACGGTCGGCACGGTCGGTTCCGCCACCGCAAAACTCATGTCCCAGCGCGAGGTGGTGGATTTCGGGGTGCAGTGGTGGCGGAAAGGTGCTGGAGGAGCGTGAAGTCGCTGATGTGGCTAATGTGCTAAAATTGTGTCATGACGGCCCTGCCTTCAGTCCTGGTTTTCACCCCTGCGGAGGTCGCGGGCGTGCTGCGCGTCACGCCGGAGACCATCCGCCGGAAGATCGTGTCCGGAGAACTAGGCGCTGTCGAGGTCGGTGGCAGGGAGCGCAAGCAGTACCGCATCACGGCCACCGACCTGAGCGCGTGGCTCGGGCCAGAGCGTGCTGGGCAACTGTTCGGCATCGGGGCCAGCCTGCGTGCGGTCGAGGAGGCTTTTGCCGCCCACCCCTATGAAGAGGTTGAGGCGGCGATAGCGGAAGCGGTGCAGGTTGTGAAAGCGCGGCGCGAGACCGCGACGGGCGAGACGCAGGCCACCCCCACGGCCGAGGAGATCAGGGCGCGGTTTGGCCGTTGAGACGCTTGATTCTCGATACCCACTGCTTCCTGAGCGCGGTCGCCGCCCACGCGCATGGGCGCGATACCGCCCTGGCCCGCACGTGGCAGGATTTCCGCACCCGTGAACTCGGATTGGTCTTCGGTGAGATCCTGCTGCTGGAGATTCAGCGCGTCCTCGACTACCCCAGCGTGGCCCGCCTGGGCATCAGCGCTGGCACGGCATTTACGGCCGCCACGGAACTGCTGTTGTTGGGCGAGTACGCCGCGCCTGTCCCGGCGATCTCCTGGCCGACGTTGAGCGACCGGAACGACTGGCACCTCTTCGATCTGCTGTACCACACGGGAGCAGACGCGCTGGTGACGCGAGACGTGCAGGTCTTGAAAGCGGGGCGAACGTTGGGGATGCCGGTGTTCTCGCCGGATGAGCTGTAGAGGAGGGTCGGAGTGCTATTCATAGACGGTCGCTGCTCCCAGAATCTGTGCAAACGTCGCCCATGAGGGGTGATCCGGAATGGCCTCGCCTCGATTGGCATACCAGCCCCCAATATCGTCAATCCAGGCGCTCATGGCCTGCAGAAAGTCAGGCAAGGTGATGTTCTCCCAGGTACCAGCATCCGCCTGATAATCACGGAGCAGGTGCCGGACGAACTCTGCCAGGTCGTGATGCGTCTGGACGGCCTCTTCTTCCATGCTCCATGGTGCAACGAAAGAGGCCAGAGCATGACGCCCCGGCCTCTCCATATCCACGACAAAGCCGCCCACCGTGTTGGATGGGCGGCTTGCGTTTAGTGGCCTCAGACTTGGGGGCGGCCCCTCGTCTTTCTTGCCACGTCAACGTAGGCTTTCTTGCTCTTAGAAGTCCATCCCGCCCATGTCGCCGCCGCCCATGCCCTGGCCGCCCTGGCCACCGGCCTGGGGCTTCTCGGGCTTGTCGGACACGATGGCTTCGGTGGTCAGGATCAGCGCGCCAATGCTCGCGGCGTTCTGGAGCGCCGTGCGCGTGACCTTGGCCGGATCGACGATGCCGGCGGCGATCATGTCGTCGACGTACTCGCTGGTCGCGGCGTTGAAGCCGTAGCGGGGCTTGTCGCTGTTGATGACGGCGTTCACGATGACGCTGCCTTCTTCGCCAGCGTTCACGGCGATCTGGCGGGCGGGCTCTTCCAGGGCGCGGATCAGGATGCGCGCGCCGGTCGCTTCGTCGCCGCTGAGGCTCTCGGCGGCCTTGCGGACGGCCGGGATGATGCGCAGCAGCGTGGTGCCGCCGCCCGACACGATGCCTTCTTCAACGGCGCTGCGCGCGGTCGAGAGGGCGTCCTCGTAGCGGTGCTTCTTTTCCTTCAGTTCGGTCTCGGTCGCGGCACCCACGCGGATGACGGCGACGCCGCCGGCCAGCTTGGCGAGGCGCTCCTGGAGCTTTTCCTTGGCGTAGTCGCTGTCGGTGGTGTCCAGTTCGCCCTTGATCGCGTTGACGCGGGCGTCGATCTCGCTCTGCTCACCCTTACCGTCCACGATGGTGGTCTCGTCCTTGGTGATGCGGATGCGCGCGGCGCGGCCCAGCATGTCCAGGGTGGTGTTCTCGAGCTTGTGGCCCATGTCCTCGGACACGACCTGACCACCGGTGACGGCGGCGATGTCGCGCAGCATTTCCTTGCGGCGGTCGCCGAAGCCCGGGGCCTTCACGGCGGCGATGTTCAGCGTGCCGCGCAGCTTGTTGACCACCAGGGTCGCCAGCGCCTCGCCTTCCACGTCTTCCGCGATGATCAGCAGGGGGCGGCCGGTCTGCGCGGCCTTTTCCAGCACGGGCAGCAGGTCTTTGAGGTTGCTGATCTTCTTCTCGTTGATCAGGATGTAGGCGTCTTCCAGCACCGCTTCCATCTTCTCGGGGTTGGTCACGAAGTAGGGGTTGATGAAGCCCTTGTCGAACTGCATGCCTTCCACGACGTCCACTTCGGTGTCGAAGCCCTTGCTCTCTTCGATCGTGATGACGCCTTCCTTGCCGACCTTGTCCATCGCGTTGGCGATCTCGATGCCGACCTGCTCGTCATTGGCACTGATCCCGGCGACCTTCTTGATGGCCTCGGAGTCCTCGACGGGCACGGCGAGCTTCTTGATCTCCTCGATGGCGGCCAGCACGGCCTTGTCGATGCCACGCTTCAGGGCCAGCGGGTTCGCGCCGGCGGCCACGTTGCGCAGACCTTCCTTCACGATGGCCTGGCCCAGCACGGTGGCGGTGGTGGTGCCGTCGCCCGTGATGTCGTTGGTCTTGCTGGCGACTTCCTTCAGCAGCTGCGCGCCGATGTTCTCGAGCTTGTCTTCCAGCTCGACTTCCTTGGCGACGGTCACGCCGTCCTTGGTGATCGTGGGGCTGCCGAACTTCTTCTCGATGACCACGTTGCGGCCACGGGGGCCGAGGGTCACTTTGACAGCGTTGGCGACGGCGTTCACGCCACGTTCGAGGCTGCGGCGGGCCTGTTCGTCGAATACAAGTTGCTTGGCCATGGTGTTTGCTCCTTCGGAGGGACGGTGGGCGCTGAGCTCTGGGCTCAGAGGGATCACGGCCCTGGGGTGAGGGTGGTGCTGACTGCAGGCGGGTCAGGGGAGAGCGTCTCTGCGCTGTGGCTCACAGCCCAGAGCTCACCGCCCCTTACTCGACGATCGCCAGGATGTCGCGTTCGGCCAGGATGCTGTAGTTCTTGCCTTCCAGCGTCACTTCGGTGCCGCCGTACTTGGCGAAGTACACGGTGTCGCCCTCTTTGACTTCCAGGGGGGACTTGGTGCCGTTGTCCAGGGTCTTGCCGCTGCCGACGGCGATGACCTTGCCGCGCTGGCTCTTTTCCTTGGCGGAATCCGGGACGTACAGGCCGCCGGCGGTCTTCTGCTCGGCTTCTTCGATAATTTCCACGAGAACTCGGTCGCCCAAAGGTTTCAGCATGTGGGTTCCTCCTAGAGTGATTTGGGATGTGGGGCCAGAAAGCTCGCCGGACAGCCCGGCGGGTTTTTGCCGTTCCGCACGCAAGACTAGAGCTTCGATAAGAAAATTGTCAACCTTTAGAATCTGAGAATCTGAGTGTGATGCGCTCAAGGTGCACTGGCACGGAGAAAGCGCATATGCGCTTGCATTCTCCTACCCTGGACATATATATGTATTGGGAACATACATCCTTGCCGTCCCCTGCCCGGAGGTACCCGTATGGCCGCCCGCCCCGCCATTCTCAGCCGCAACGCCTTCGAGGACGCCTTCGAGTCCCTGAAGGGTGCTCCCCTCACCCTGGCTGTCCTTGACCTCGACCACTTCAAGACCCTGAACGACACGCTGGGCCACGGCGAGGGCGACCGCGTGCTGCGCGGTGTCGAGCGGCTGCTGTCGGGCAGCCTGCCGTCGGGCAGCGTGATCGGCCGGATCGGCGGCGACGAGTACGCCAGCATCCTGCCCGAGACCGCCGCCGAGACCTCGCTGATCCTGTTCGACGAGGTCATCAAGCACTTCCACATCCACCGCGACCCGCAGTGGCCGCGCAGCCTGGGCCTGAGCGTGGGTCTGGCCGCCCGCCCCGCGCACGCCACGCTGTACGCCGACCTGTACCGCGCCGCCGAGGAAGCCCTGCTGCGCGCCAAACGCGAGGGCCGGGCGCGGGCGTGCATCTATGTGGAGAGCAAGATGGTGCTCAAGAGCAACTACTACTCCAAGAGCCAGCTCGACCGTCTGGCCAAGCTGTCCGGAGCCCTGGGCCGCACCGAGGCGAGCCTGCTGCGCGAGGCCGTGGACGACCTGATCGAGAAGAACCGGGGCGAGCTGTGACCTTCAGGTGGTCGAAGGGCAAGATCGAGGTCGTACAGGGAGTCGAAATCATCATGCCGTTCGATGCCATCAATACGCCAGCTACCTGTCGTCGGGCCGTCGAGGCCATGCAGGCCCTGGGAAGTGACTGGGCTGTGCTGGAGAAGGCGGAGGCGGTGGAAGACGTGTTCGAGATTCGTCTTGGTGTTTCCCCCGCGCGGCAGCATCAGCCGGAGCAGATCATTCCCAACATTCTCGGACGGTCGACAACCCTCCCGGTTTCCCCGTCAACGTACCTGCTGACGTCTCCCGACAACTTGCAGGACATTCCCGTGTTTGAGGACGACAGTTGACTATCGGCTGGCGGCCAACGTCCAAGACGTGATCGCGTGGCTCGGTATTGGCTCCTTAACCAGATGGAGGAAGGACTGATGAACAGGTGGGAACATCTCTTCCATGGCGAATTCGCCGACCGGCGCAAGCTCCTGAGTGGCCTCACGCTGGAGCAGGTCACCGCGAGAGCGTCCGCGCAGTCGCATTCCATCTACGACGAGCTGTGGCACGCGGCGCTGTGGCAGACCATCATGGTCGACCGCGACGAGGCACTGTACGAGCGGACGTGGCAGGCCGGTTTGCGCTACCCGGAGCATCCGCCGACCGATCTGGCCGAATGGAACGCGCTGGTCGAGGACTTCCTGGCCGGGCTGGAGCGGGCGCTCGCGTGGACGACCTCGCCGGAGAAGCTGCACGCGGAGGTCAATCCCGGCGAGACGATGGCCGATATTCTGTACGGCCTGGCGGTGCATAACGCCTACCACCTGGGCAAGATCGTGGCGCTGCGACAGGCCATGAATGCGTGGCCGGCGTGAGCAGCCGTGTTCCTCTGTCGGCAGGCTGGAACGCTGCCCTGTTGGAAGCCTGGGACGCCTACCTGCACGGCTCCTATCCCATCGGCGCGTGCGTGGTCGATGCCGGGGGACAGGTGATTGCG
This sequence comes from Deinococcus sp. AB2017081, assembly GCF_034440735.1. Classification (NCBI taxonomy): domain Bacteria; kingdom Thermotogati; phylum Deinococcota; class Deinococci; order Deinococcales; family Deinococcaceae; genus Deinococcus; species Deinococcus sp. AB2017081. The sequence goes on from NZ_CP140098.1 coordinate 699,803, forward strand.
CGGGGCCGCAACCGGCTGGGCGACCCGCGCAGCGCGGAGGGTGGGGTCATCAGTGGGCACGACCTCGCGCACGCCGAGATCAATGCGTTGCTGAACCTGAAGGACACGCCGCGCCCGGCCTGTTACGGCTGGACGGTGCTGACCACAGTGCAGCCCTGTCCGCAGTGTGCTGGGGCGATTGCCATGAGTGGTGTGCGGGCGGTGGAGTACGCGGCCTCCGACCCCTGGGCCGGCTGCACGCACCTCCTGACCGACGACCCGTATGTGTCGAGAAAGGGAATCCGCGTGGGCCGCGCCCCGGAGGAGGTGCAGCGGGCGGCGCTGCGGCTGATGATTCATGCCCTGATGGACGAGGGACGTGCGCTGGGAACGAACAGTGTCCTCGATAGCTTTCACTCCGAACATCCGCAGGACGTGGAGTTCGCCGCCCATGTTCACCATTCCGGCACCCTGACCACCCTGCGCGACCACCGCGCCCCGCTGGCCGGGGCCCTGGCGGTGCTGGCGTGAGCGGCCCGAAGTTCCTGAACCTGTCGCCAGGGCTGGATCGCGTGGGCCGCGCGTGTGCTTGGATCGAACACGAGGGCCTGGTGCTCATGACCGGCCTGGAGTGGGGTGGCTGGACGCTGCCCGGCGGCGGCATCCATCCCGGCGAGACGCCCGAGCAGGCGGCCGTGCGCGAGGCGTGGGAGGAGGCTGGAGCCCACTGCGAGGTCGCGGGAGAGGCCGTGATCCTGCACGGTGACTCGGCGTGTGTACCGCTGCGGCTGCTCTCGCAGGAGCCCAGCCCGGAGGGGCGGCCGGCGGCGTGGGTCAACCCGCGTGCGCTGCCGTGGGCCGACGACATCCAGATCCGGCAGGTGCTGGCCGCGCGGGGCAGGATACCGGCGCATCTGGACGTGCCGTCCCTGGTCTGGCTGGCCCAGAGCGATGCGGCTCGGCTGGGGTTCGACCGCTCGTGCTCGCTGGAGACGGGCCGACTGCTGCGCACCCTGGCAGCGATGCGCCCCGGTGGGCGGCTGCTGGAACTGGGCAGCGGGGCCGGGGTGGGCGCGGCGTGGCTGCTTTCGGGCATGGACGCCGCGGCCCGGCTGCTGACCGTCGAGGCCGATCCCCTGTGGGCAGAGACGGTCTGGGCACTGCTGGCGACCGACCCGCGTGCCGAGGTGCTGCACGGCGACTGGACGGGCAGCCTGGATCGTGCGCCCTTCGACCTGATCTTCGCGGACTGCGCTGCGGCGAAGGTCGACGTCGAGCGGCTGGCCGACGCACTGCGCGTGGGCGGCACGCTGGTCATGGACAATTTCAGCCCGCCCGCGTTTATCCCCGAGGCGCTGTACGCGGGCGATCCACTGCGCGACCTCCTGTTCACCCACCCGCGCCTGACGTGCGTGGAGGTCGAGGTCAGCCGCCGCGAACGGGTGATCGTCGCCACGAGAACCACGTGACCACCCTGCACCTGACCATCCTGCGTCACGGCCGCAGCCGCGCTGACGACGAGAACGTCCATGAAGGGCGCTACGACTCGCCACTGAGTGCCGAGGGAGAGGCGCAGGCGGCGGCCCTCGCCGCGTACTGGACGGCGAATCCGCCGGGCTTTGACCGCGCCTACTGCTCGACGTTGCAGCGCGCCCAAGAGACGGCTCGGATCGTCACGGACGCGCTGGCGGTGCCCATGACGCCCTCGGATCTCCTCCGGGAGTGGGACAACGGGCCACTTGCTGGCATGAAACGGAACGAGGCGCTGGAGAAATGCCCCATGCCCGCCTTCCGGCACGATCTCGACGCCTTCACGCCACATGGGGGCGAGAGTCAGGCGGCCATCCGGGCGCGGGCGCTGCACGCGCTGGAGCTGATCTGGCAGGGTGGGGGAGAGCGGGTGCTGGTCGTGACGCACGGCGGCTTCGGGAACTCTCTGCTGCGCGAACTGCTGGGTATGCAGCACGGCTGGTTTCCATTCGGGGACACCGCCTTCGCCACCGTGCGACTGAGTCGCCTCTCACACACGGCCTACGTGACGGGTGTGAACCTCGCGCCGCACCTGGCCTAGACCCGCCACGGCCCACCGCTCCGGTGTGGAGGGTGGGCCGCGTGCTTGTCAGCCGGTCAGGGGTAGCTGACGACGTTGCTGGGCGAGGTGTTCGTGCCAGGCTGCGGCGCGACCGGGCCGGTGGTGTTGATGACGTGGTCGATGGTGCCCGTGTTGCCGAGCGACACGGTGAGCAGGTCGTGGAATTTCACGCCGGCGACGTTCGGCACCTCGAAGCCCCGGTCGACGTGCACGCTGGGATTCACGTTGAAGAACGAGTACACGCCCATGCCCCAGCCCTCGTGGGTGGTGACGCTGTCGGCGACCTTGTAAGCGGCGTAGCCGTTGGCGCCGCTGCGCCACGTGGCGTTGTCCGGCACGTCGTAGGGTTTCTCGTTCTGGAAGAAGATGGTCTTGCCGCCCTGACCGTTCCAGATGACCTCGTACTTCTGGTAGTGCTCGACGAACAGCCCGGTCGCCAGGACGTTGTGGCCGTTCACGATCAGGCCGGTGTCGGCAGTGTTGATCGTCCAGCCGGTGGGGCTGGTGCCGTGGTCGGCACGCCACGCCCAGATGTGGTCGATCAGGGTGTGGTCGCTGTTCACGATCAGGCTGGTGGTGGCCTTCCCGGCGACCGCGCCGCCGATGCGGAAGAACACGTCCTGCACGCTGGTGGGGTTCGCGGCGTGGCTGACGTGCGAGCCGGCGGTGCCGATGGTCAGCAGCGCGGCGCTGTTGGTGGTGCCGGCGTCGAACAGCAGGCCCGAGATCTTCACGCCGTCCACGTCGGCGGTCTGGATGGCGTTCACGCCGCCCTCGGGGATCAGGGTGGGGAAGCCCAGGCCGTAGAGGACGGTGTTCGCGCGGGTGACGTTCAGCGTCTGATTGATGCGGTACACGCCGGGCGTGAAGAACAGGTTCAGGCCCTGCGCGAGCGCCTGATTCAGCGTGGCAGCGCTGTCCGTGGGTTTCGCGACGTAGAACTGGTTGAGGGGAATGCTGCTGCCGGGCGTGTTCGGCCAGGTGGCCCCGCTGGCGTTCGTGCGCAGGTTCGGGACGAAGACGCGGTACTTGCCGGCGCTGTCGATGTACAGGTACGGTTTCTCGCGCGACACGGGCGTGGTGGCCAGCGTGGTGTGCGGGGGGTTCGGGAAGGCCTGGGCGGGGGCGCCGCTCACGCCGGAGAACACCATGTTCCAGACGCCGCCGTTCCAGCTGCCGATCGAGCTGTCACGGGTGTACCACTGCTGCTGCGAACCGGAGCTGACGGCGCCGTCCACGCGGGCGTCCGCGAGGTAGCCGCCCGACGCATACCCGGTCGGGTTGCCCTGGTTGCTGGGAGCCAGGGTCAGAGCTCCCCTGATATGCACCCGGCGCATCGGGGCGGCCTGCGACACGGCCCAGCGGTTGGTTCCGCCTTCCGGCACCACCGCGAGGTTCTCGGCGCTGCGCCAGAAGTTCTGCGTGGCGTTCGTCTCGTCTCCGGCGTTCCAGCCGCTGTCCACATTGACCGCGCCGTTGATGGTCACGTCGTCCGGGTTGAGGCCCAGCCCCGCGATGTGCGTGTAGAAGCCGATGTTCGCCCACACGCGGCCGTAATTGCCAGGCTTGAACAGGAAGGTGTAGCGCTGGCTGCCGAACTGCGCACTGGCATTGAGTTTCCCTGCGTTGAAGGCGGCGTCGATGTCGGCCTGGATCGTCGCGGCCGGCACGCTGGGGTCATAGATCTTCACGTTCGGCCCGAAATTCGGCGTGTCCGAGGTGGGGAGACTCACGACCTGGCTGACCCTGAAGGACGAGGCGAGATTATCGAAATCAGGCAGTGAGGCGGCGTTGGCCGTGAGGGTTTTGCTGGTGCCGCCATAGGTGATGTCATTAAACAGCTGCACCTGATAGCCGGGCTGCACCCTGACCGAGCTGATGCGGTCATTCCACGTGCTGCCGACCCAGCTGCTGTCGGTACTCGCGCAGAACGACTCGCCCAGGTAGTTGGGGTCGGCGTAGAAGCAGACCGGCCCGGTGGGCGTGGTGGTGGCCGGCCCGTTGACCTGCAGCTCGTACAGCGAGTAGCCGTAGGTGGTGTTGCGCGCCGTGCCGTACATCCGGACGTAGCGGCCGCTGCCGGTCACGGGGATGGTCTGGGTGCCGCCCGCGCCAGTAGTGGTGCTATAGACGTCAGTCCAAGTGCTGGCGTCGTTGGACACCTGAAGCTTGAACGCCCTGGCCGAGGCGGCCTCCCACTGGAGGGTGACCTGGCAGAGGGTCTGCACGCTGCCCAGATCCACGTAGACCCACTGCGGATCACTGAAGGCACTGCTCCAGCGGGTGGTCGTGTTGCCGTCGAAGGCGGCGCCGGACAGGTTCGCGTTCGTCTCGTTGCTGGACGACATCGAGGCCCTGTTCAGCGCGAGGTTCGGGGTCGCGCAGGTCGCCAGGGCACCCAGGGTGGGGGAGGCAGCGGCCGTCGTGGGGGCCGCCTGTTCCGAGCACCCCCCGAGCAGCAGGCCCAGACTGGCAACGAGGGTGGCACGCGCGAGGGACGAAGACAGCGGTGTGTTCATGGGACTCCTTGCTGAGCCGCGCCGGGGGGGCGCACTGAGGGGAACACGGTGATCAGTTCGTGCGGCGTACCTGCATCTCCCACAACGAGTAGCCGTAGGGGGTGGCGCGTACGGTGCCGAGCAGCCGGACGTAGCGCCCGCTGCCGGTCACGTTCAGGGTCTGGGTGCCGCCCGTACCGGCCGTGGTGCTGTAGACCGTCGTCCAGGTGGTGGCGTCGTTCGAGGTCTGGATCTGGAAGGCCCTGGCGTACGCGGCCTCCCACTGCACGGTGATGCCGCAGATGGGCTGGGTGCTGCCCAGATCGACGCGCAGCCACTGCGGATCTGCAAACGCGCTCGACCAGCGGGTGCCGGCAGTGCCGTCCACGGCGGCGCTCGCGGGCGTGCCGGCGGATTCACTGGAGGACGCGACTGCCGGTCTGCCCTGGGCGATGTTCGTCGCGGCGCAGGTCAAGGTGGCGGCTGCGCCGGGCAGATTCAGGTAGTTCTGCCCCAGAGGGGTCAGCTGCCCCTGTCCGGCAAGCAGGCTGGTGAAGTGCGGGTCGGCGTTCCAGCGGCCTGTGAACCACGCGTACCGCACGACGTCGGCACGGCCCTCCAGGGTGGCGACCATGTCGGTCTGCTGCGCGATCTGTTTGGCGGCCGTGTCGATCTGTGCGCCGTCCTGCTGGCCATGCCAGTTGGCGAACTCGGTCACCCACAGGGGTTTGCCGTACTTCTTCAGGCGGTCGAGCTGCCCCGCCAGACCGTAGTCGTACCAGTGGAAGGCCAGCGCGTCGATGCGCGGGTCGCGTCCGTTGGTGCTGCGGTACGCCGCGTAGAAGGCGTCCAGCCACACGACGGGATCCTGGTAGTTCGCCATGGTACCCCACGTCATGGCCGGCCCGACGAGATTCACGCCGGCGTCGCGTGCCACCTGCTCGTAGCGGGGCCACAGGGCCGCCGCCTGTGCGGGCGTCAGGTTCGCCTGATCCGTCAGGTTCGGTTCGTTCAGCACCAGCAGGTTTTTCGCCGCTGGCAGCGCACGGATCTGGGCCACAACGGTGGCCGTGTCGAAGCTGCCGTTCCACAGCATCGGCACGAATTCCATGGTGCTGCCCGTGGGGGCGCCGGCGTTCGGGGTGGGGCTCCAGTTGTACCACCAGCCCACGCCGGGCGACAGCACGTTCACGTCGGCGACCGTGGCGAGGTCGTAGGCGATGCCGCGCTTGGAACTGCGGGTAGCGGCGGCGTGCAGGGTCGCGTCCGTCTTTACAGGAGCCGTGGGGGCGCCGCATGCGGCGAGGATCAGGGTGGCCAGTGCCAGGACGGCCGGTGACGGGGTGGGGCGGAGTGGACGGGCCAGCGCAGACCGTAGGCGCATGGAAGACCTCCCGGCGGGGGCCGGTACGTGCGGGTGGTGCCCGGAGCGGGCCTGAAAAATTGTGGCGTCTGAACAATGGTAGAGACTTGTCTTCACTTTGTCAAATGAAAGAAATCTCATAAGTGGGGGTCATGACCACGCCGCACACCCGCTCCTCCCGAAGGCACGGGCAGCGGGTAGCATGCCTTCCATGCGCGCACGGAAAGTCGATCAGGGGGCCGCGCGGGCCATGAACCGCCGGTTGATCCTCGACGAACTGCGGCGCGAGGGCCCCATGAGCCGCACCCGGATCGCGCAGCAGACCAGCCTCAGCGCCGCCTCGATCACCATCGTCACCAGCGACCTGCTCGCCGAGGGCCTCCTGATCGAGCACCCGGAGCTTGCCCGGCAGCTGCCCCGCCACCCGGTGCCGCTGGGGATCAACTACGCCGGCCACCACGCCATCGGCATGAAACTCCTGGAAACCGAGATCCAGGCCGTGCTGACCGATCTGGCCCTGAATGTGGTCGACCAGATCCGTGTGCCCCTGGATGGCCCCACCCCGGATCATGTGGTGGCCGCCGCGCGCGTGGCCTGCGACCATCTGCGGCTCACCCAGCGCGACCCGCTGACGCCGCTGATCGGTGTGGGCCTGGCCATGGCCGGCATCATCGATACGGCGCGTGGCGTGTGTGTCGTGTCGCACCGGGCGGGGTGGCACCACGTGCCGTTCGGGGATCTGCTGCGGGCGAACCTGGGCGTGCCGGTGTGGATCGACAACGATGCCAACGCCTTTGCCACGGCCGAGCGTCTGGTCGGCCGGGCGCGGCAGGCGATCGATTTTGTGGTCGTGACCCTGGGGCGGGGCATCGGGGCGGCCATCGTCCTGAACGGCCAGGTGTACCGCACACCACGTGGGGGGGCCGGCGAACTCGGCCACGTCCTGACCGAACCCGGTGGTCGCCCGTGTGAATGCGGTCTGCGCGGCTGCCTGCAGGCCTATGTGTCCAGCCCGGATCTGGTGGCGCAGTTCAACGACGCCTATCCGGACGTGGGCGTTCGGCAGGTTGAGGAACTCCTGGCCCTGCTGGACGCTAGCGACGACCGACCTCTGCCGATCCTTCAGGACGCCGGACGCCGCCTGGGCGAGGCGCTGGCCAACCTCACGGATCTGCTCGACCCGGAACTCATCATCATCGGCGGCGAGGGAGTGGTGGTCGGCGACGCTCTGCTCTCTGCCATGCAGGCGGCCTTCCAGGCCCGGCACCTGCCGGACGCGTGGCAGCCGGACGTGCTGGTCGACCGCTGGAGCGACGACGCGTGGGGGCGCGGGGCGGCCGGACTGGTCGTCGAGCACTTCTTCGAGGGTTCCCTCTCCTGGGCAGTGCCACCACGTCCGCCGCACCTGCCGCCCCGGTAAAGAGCAGGGTCGTTACACTTCGGCCATGACCATCAGCGAGCACCTGACGGAGTTCGGCGGTTTGCAAGTGCGGCAGTGGAATCCCGGCGACCCGCTGGGTGATCCGGCCACCACCATCCACCGCATCAGCGTGGACTGGGACGACGAGCAGCCGTGGGTGCAGAAGTTCCGGGCGTTCCTGGAGCTGCCCGGCGTGGGGGCGTCACGCGGCTTCGTGGTGGGCTGGTGGGGCACCGAGGACAGCGAGGCCCCGGCCGCGGACGTGGTCGAGGCGCTGGTGGCCGCCCACGCCGCCCTGCCCGAGCTGCGCGTGCTGTTCCTCGGTGACGTCACCTACGAGGAGAACGAGATCTCGTGGATCCAGCAGGCCGACCTGTCGCCGCTGCTGGCGGCGTACCCGCACCTCACACACCTGGGCGTGCGCGGCGGGAACAACCTGAGCCTGGGGCGGCTGAGCCTGCCAGAGCTTCGGCACCTGATCGTGCAGACCGGTGGCCTGGACGTGTCGGTGGTGCGGGAGGTCATGACGGCCGAACTGCCCGTGCTGGAGCACCTGGAGCTGTTCCTGGGCACCGAGGGCTACGGGGCCAACAGCAGCGTGGACGACCTGACGCCGGTGCTGGACGGCACACTGTTCCCGAAGCTGACGTACCTGGGCCTGAAGAACAGCGACCACCAGGATCAGATCGCGCAGGTACTGGCCGACGCGCCGGTGCTGACCCGCCTGGAGGAACTCGACCTGTCGCTGGGTGTCCTGACCGACGAGGGCGGCCAGGCCCTGCTGGGTAGCCAGGCCGTGCGCGGCCTGAAAAAGCTGCATCTGGTGCACCACTTCATGTCCGAGGACATGGTCGCCCGCCTGGAGGCGCTGCCGGTGCAGGTCGATGTCAGTGAGCGCCAGGAGGATGACGACGACTGGCGGTTCGTGGCCCTGGGTGAGTGAGCCGGGGTCTATCCATCCAGACCCGGACATCCTGCTGATTGCCCCGCCGGATGGACGGCGCGTGCGGGCCTTCCAGGCCACTGTGGCCGGGCTGGGCTGGCCGCCTGCACGGGTCGTCTCCTATCTGGAGCTGATGTCTGGGCGGGTCACGCTGCCGGAACTCGTGCGCCCCGGCACCGTCGTCCGGCTCGACTCGCCGGGCGAGGACATCGCCACCGAGCGCGCGCTGATCGAGCGAGGTGGGGGCACGCCCACCGATCTGGCGGCCGGCGAGATCGCGCCGATGCGGGAGTGGTACGCGGGCTTCAGCGCCGTGCTGCGCGAGCTGGAGGGGCAGTTGCGTCACGCCCCGCCGCACCGCCGGATGCAGGACACCGGGCACGTCCTGACCATGTTCGACAAGCCTGCCACGCACGCCCGCCTGCACGCGGCCGGAGTGCCCGTGCCGGACGCGCTGCCGGAGGTGCGGTCGCTGGACGACGTGCTGCACGGAGCGCGGCAGCGGGGCTGGTCGCAGGTCTTCGTGAAGCTGGCCTACGGCTCCAGCGCGTCCGGCGCGGTGGCCCTGCGCTGGTCGGGCGAGCGGGTGTCGGCGGTCAGTACGGTGCGCCTGGAGGGCGGGCGGCTGTACAACTCGCGCCGCCTGCTGGCGTACCGCACGTGGCCCGAGGTGCGGGCGGTCGTGGACGGCCTCGCGCCGCACGGCCTGCACGTGGAGCGCTGGCTTCCCAAGGCGTCGTGGCACGGTGGCCCGGTGGATCTGCGTGTGGTGGTCATCGGGGGCCGCGCCGAGCACGCGCTGGTGCGGCTGGGGCGTGGCCCGGTCACGAATCTGCACCTGGGCAACGAACGCGGTGACATCGGGGCGCTGAAGGCCGAGCTGGGCACCGAGCGCTGGGCCGACGTGACCCGCACTGCCCAGGCCGCCCTCGCCGCCTTCCCCGGTGCCCTGTACGGCGGGGTGGACGTGCTGCTCACGCCCGGCTGGCGGCGGTGCGCGGTGCTGGAGGTCAACGCCTTCGGGGATTACCACCGGGGCGTACTGGCGCGTGGGCACGACACCTACGCGGCCGAACTGCGGGCACTGCTGGGGGCCGGCCATGCTGCGTCCACGTGACCTGATTCCCGGCGCGGACGTGGTGCTGGTCACGCTGGACAGCCTGCGGTACGACGTGGCCGTGCGGGCGCTGGAACTGGGCGAGACGCCGAACCTCGCTGCGCTGCTGCCGCCCGGTGGGTGGGAGGCGCGGCACACGCCGGGCAGTTTCACCTACGCCGCACATCACGCCTTCCTGGCGGGCTTTCTGCCCACGCCTGCCCGTCCAGGCCGCCATCCCCGCCTGTTCGCCGCCGAATTCGAGAGCAGCACCAGCACCGGCAGCGGCACCTTCGTCTTCCCCGAGGCCACGCTGCCGCAGGCGCTGGCCGCCCGTGGATACCACACTGTCTGCGTGGGCGGCGTGGGGTTCTTCAATGGCCGCACGGCGCTGGGGTCGGCGTTGCCGAACCTGTTTGCAGAGCCGCACTGGTCGCCCGCGCTGGGCGTGAAGAACCCGGACTCTGCCCGCGTGCAGATGCAGGTCGCTGCCGACGCCGTGACCCGTGCGGGAAGCCGGCCCGTGTTCCTGCTGCTGAACGTGGCTGCCACTCACACGCCCACGCATTTCTATCTGCCCGACGTACGGCGCGACTCGCCAGACTCCCAGCGGGCCGCCCTGAGAACCGTGGACGCCGCCCTGCCCACGCTGCTGGACGCCCTGCGTGCCCGTGGAACCACCCTCCTGATCGTGTGTGCCGACCACGGCACCTGCTTCGGCGACGACGGCTACTGGGGCCACCGGATCGCACACCCGGCGGTGTGGACGGTTCCGTATGCTGAACTGCTCCTCCAGGCCACGCCATGACCCACACGCTGCCCCCCCTGCCAGACGCCCTGAAGCGCGGCCCGTTCCAGGCGTATACGTATGCGTACCCGCACAAGACCGCATACCGCCCGCTCGACCCACCCGTGCCCCTGCGCGATGCCTGGGCCACCGAGACGAAGGACAACCTGTTCCTGTACCTGCACGTGCCGTTCTGCGAGATGCGCTGCGGCTTCTGCAACCTGTTCACCACCGTGAATGCGCCGCAGTCGCTGGAACAGGCGTATCTGGACGCCGTGACCCGGCAGGCGCGGGTGGTACGGGACGCGCTGGGCGAGGGGGCTCGCTTCTCGCAGCTGGCGCTGGGCGGCGGCACGCCCACGTACCTGCGGGCCGGCGATCTGGAGCGCGTGTTCGATGTGCTGGAGGGTACCTTCGGCGCGTCACCCTCTGCGCTCCCGGCCTCGATCGAGACCTCACCTGCGACGGCCACGCCGGATCGGCTGGCGGTGCTCGCGGCGCGGGGCGTGAGCCGCGTCAGCATCGGCGTGCAGAGCTTCATCGACAGCGAGGTTCACAGCGTCGGGCGCGCCCAGGACGGCGCGGAGGTGCGCCGGGCGCTGGACGCCATCCGCGCGGCCGGGTTGCCGGGCCTGAACATCGACCTGATCTATGGCCTGGCGCACCAGACACCGCAGACGTGGCGGCACTCGCTAGAGACGGCGCTGACTTGGCAGCCCGAGGAACTGTTCCTGTATCCGCTGTACGTGCGCCCGCTGACCGGCATTGGCCGGCTGGGGCGCTCGTGGGACGACGAGCGGCTGGAGCTGTACCGCCTGGGCCGCGACTTCCTGCTCGGGCATGGCTACGTGCAGACCTCCATGCGGCGCTTCCAGCGGGCCGCCCGGCCGCTGACCAGTGAGCCGGAGTACACCTGTCAGCTCGACGGCATGGTCGGCCTGGGCTGCGGGGCCCGCTCGTATACGGGGGGGCTGCACTACAGCAGCGAGTACGCGGTGGGCGCGGTGGGCGTGCGCGACATCATCCGTGACTTCGTGGCCCAGCCGGACGAGGCCTTCGCGGTCGCCACGCACGGTTTCCGGCTCAGCCCCGACGAGCGGCGGCGGCGCTACCTGCTGCAATCGCTGCTGCACGTTAGCGGGCTGGATGTGGAGGCCTACCACACGCAGTTCGGCTCGGAGGCCATGCAGGACTTCCCGCAGCTCGCGGCGCTGATCTCTGCCGGGCTGGCCGCCCAGCAGGCCGGCACCGTGACCCTCACCCCCGCCGGGCTGGAGCAGTCCGACGCGATCGGCCCGTGGCTGTACTCGGACGCCGTGAACCGGCTGAGCGGGGAGTACGAGTGGCGCTAGGAGCACCATTTCACCTGACCGTGCTGTACCGGGGGCCGCTGTCGAGCTGCAACTACGGCTGCCCGTACTGCCCCTTTGCCAAACACCGCGAGACCCCTGAGGAACACGAGGCCGACCGTGCCGCGCTGGAACGGTTCGTGGCGTGGGTGGAGTCGCAGCCCTTTGACGTGTCCGTGCTGTTCACCCCCTGGGGCGAGGCGCTGATCTGGCCGCGTTACCAGCACGCCATCACCCGCCTCAGCCGGCTGCCCCACGTGCGGCAGGTGGCGATCCAGACGAACCTCAGCGGGCCGCTGGGCTGGCTCAGGGACGCCGATCTGGGCAAAGTCGGTCTGTGGGCCACGTACCACCCCGGCGAGGTCAGTCGGGAACGCTTCCTGAAGCGCTGCGCCGAGTTGGACGCCATGGGCGTGCGCTACAGCGTGGGCGTGGTTGGCGTGCCTGACCAGCTCCCCGAGATCCAGGCCGTGCGGGACGCCCTGAACCCGGCCACGTACCTGTGGGTGAACGCCTTCACGGGCGGCCGTCCGTACACCCGCGCCGAACGCGCTGCCCTGACCCACATTGACCCGCTGTTCGAGGTGAACACTCGCCGCTACCGCAGCCGGGGCTACGCCTGCCAAGCCGGAGAGACCGTCATCAGCGTAGACGGCGATGGCGCGGCCCGCCGCTGCCACTTCATCTCCACGCCGCTGGGCAACATCTACGCGCAGGACGTGCGGGAACTGCTGGCTCCGCGCCCCTGCACGCGAGTGACCTGTCACTGCCACATCGGCTATGTCCACATGCCCGACCTTGATGCGGGGGCCGTCTACGGCGACGGTCTGCTCGCCCGCATCCCAGAGGGGCCGGAGTGGGTAGCGCCGGGGGCATATCTGGAGCGGGCGCGGCAGCTGTGGCGGGGGGGCAGGCTTACTGGGCTCTAAGCTATGGGCTATGAACAGGCTCAACCCCTGTTTTCCTAATAGCCCAGAGCTCACAGCCCCCTACGCCTCCACCACCGGCACATACGCCGCTGCGTCGTCGAACCCCGCCAGCCATGCACTCCCCGCGTGGGCGGTGCGGATGGTCGGGGGCACGCGCAGCACGTACTGGCGGCCGGTCGAGGGGCACTGCACGCACACAGCCACGAAGGGCTCGTCGTTCGGCAGATCGATCCGCACCAGCCGCCGCTCGCCGCCCGCGTCGTGGTCGCGGTCGAGTTCCTGGGCACCGACCTCGGCCAGGAAGCGCTCGTAGCCCATGCGTTCCATCATCACGCGGCGGACTTCAGTGTTGGGCTCGGCCAGCACATCTGCACCGCTGATGCTGCTCGGGTCGAAGGCGATCCGTTCCGTGACCGGCACGCCGCGCCAGCGCAGCGGGATGGGCTGGCCCGGCGGCAGTGCGGTGATCCCGCTGCCCGCCACGTCCAGCCAGCCGCTGATCCGCAGCTCCCCCGGCAGCGCCGTGATGCCCCGGCAGCCGCTGAGGTCGAGCTGCGCCACCTGGGTCAGCCACTCGGGCAGCCCGCGCAGGCTCAGGCAGTCACGCAGGGTCACGTGCCCGAAGCGCACGCGGGCCAGGTCGGGCCAGCTTCGCAGCGCGTCGCAGCGGCTGAGGTTCAGGAAACACACATCCAGGCCTTCCGGCAGCCGTTCCAGCGATACGCAGTCCTGAAGGCTGAGCGACCCGACACTCAGGCCGTCCGGCAGGCGGATCAGTCCGGCGCAGCCGTCCAGCGTGAGCCGGAAGCGCACGCGCAGGCTGGCGGGCACCCGCTCCAGCGGCAGGCCGGTGGCGATCAGTTCGCCCACGTCCAGCCGTTCGGGCAGCGCCTCCAGGCCGGTGCCGCCGATGTTCAGCGTGTCGCCGCTCAGGTCGTCCGGCAGGCAGGTCAGCGGCTCGCCACTCAGGTCGAGCGTGCCCCGGAAGTGCAGTGGGCCGCGCACCTGCCCGCGCAGGATCAGGTTCCGCGCCTCGGCGGCGCTGACGGTACTCAGCGTCGTCATCAGTCAATCACGCGGCGGATGGCCTCGGGGCTGTACTCGCGCTGCATCCACACCCGGTACGTGCCCTGCGGCAGCGTGATCGTCGCGTGTTCCTCGTGGATCAGGTCGGCGCTGGGGGCTGTGACCTGTACGTAGGTCTCCGCCCCTGCTGTGTACAGCTGCACCCCGGCCGGGTCGCGGAAGCGGTGGCTGTGGCCCGTCACCTCGCCGCGGGCCAGGGTCGCGCCGGGGCGGGGGTGGGCGGCAGGCAGCGCCGGGACGCGCTGGACAAGGACATCTCCGTGACGGTACAGCATGGCTCCCTCCTGAAGTGAGTGCAGATGATTACGCTGAAAGCATAACGTATGGGCTGGGGGAACGCAAGCCGAACCACGATTCACGGTGGTTTAGGGAGTGTTTTTTCGTGTTATGGGAAGGTGGGCGCCTGCGGCGGGCTGCCCCACCCCCAGCCCCTACGCCGAAGGGGCAGGGGAGCGAAGCGCTGCGCTCGGCATGTGGTCGCCATGCGTCGCTGAGCGGCTCTGGTGGCGGTTTCGTTGGCGTGGGGCTGCGACCCTGCTCCATTTATTTACGCCGTCACCGCCCGTGCGCTTCGCGCCCGATGGCATTCGGTGAGGGGCAGGGTGAGGTGCTCAGGTTTTCAGGAAGACCCTTTGGGGAAGGGCTGGGTCAAGTTGCGCTGTGGGCGAACCCCTCTGCTTCGCAGCTCTGTGAGTTCACCCCACCGGGGCACCTCCCCTTGAGGGGAGCTGGCCGCGCAGCGGACTGAGGGGTTTGTCCGCCGCGTAAATTCCCAACTCCGCCACTACCGCAGGATCCTTCCTCAGTCCAGCTGCCCAGCTGCCCACAGCAGGCCGCGCAGGGTCAGTTCCCGCGCTTCCATGACCTCGAAGTCGGGGTTCACGTGGCCCAGGGCGCAGTACGCCACGCGGCCCGCGCCGTACATCCGCGTCCACGCCACAGGCATGACGGTGCCCGCGATCCAGGCGTCGTGCTCGCCGCTGAAGGTCGTCGTGGCGAGCACCTGATTGCTCGGGTCGGTGTGCAGGTAGTACTGCTCCGAATGCATGGCGAAGTCGGTCAGGCCGCGCGTGATGGCGTGATCGGCCGTGATCTGTACCGTGTAGTCGATGATGTTGCCGGGGTGCGCGACCCACTGGCCGCCCACCATGTACTGGTAGTCCGGCGTGTTGCGGAACGAGTCGCCCGCGCCGCCATGCCAGCCAGCAAAGCCCACGCCGCCGCGCACGGCGTCCAGCAGACCCGCGACCTGTTCCTTGGTGATCGTGCTCATCGTCACGCACTGCACGATCACGCTCTGGCGGGCCAGGAGATCGGCGTCCGTGTACACGTCGAGGTTGTCGGTCACGGTGACGTCGAAGCCCCGTTCCCGGAGCAGAGCGGCGAAGCGTTCGGTGGTCTGCTGCGGCTCGTGGCCGTCCCAGCCGCCCCAGACCATCAGGGCGCGCGGTGTGTCGGTGGTCGTCATAGGTGCCTCCACAAGAGCACACCCGGCGTCGTCACGGACGCCGGGCGCAGAGCAGTTTCTTCAGAATTCGGTGTACTCGGCCCAGCGGAAGTCGGCGGGTGCCCGGCGACCGCTCATGTCCTGGCAGGTCAGGGCCAGGAAGGTGCCGGTGAAGCTCAGGCCGCCGCAGTGCTCGTCGCTGAGCAGGCCGGCGCTGAAGGGCTCGCCGATGGGCTGCCACGTCTCGCCGTCCGTGCTGTAGGCGAACTGGAAGGTGGAACCGCTGTACGTCACCTCAAGCTGTACCGGGCCGCTGTCGCCCACGCTGACATCCTGGGACAGATGCTCGCGGTACACGCCGTTCTCGCAGCTCGTCACGTTCAGGGCACGCCCGGCGGTCTCGTCATGGCTCACGCGCAGGTAGACCCAGTTGCGGCTGTCGTAGTACGCCGTCAGGCCCGCCATCTGCTGGAAGTCGTCGGGGGCGAACTCCAGTTCGGTGCGCATGCGGGCGTGCAGGGACTGCAGCCGGCGGCCGACCAGGGCCACGCTGTGGCGGCTCATCAGGGACTCGCGGCCGTGCAGGCGCAGGCCCGCGCCGGTCAGTTCCACGCCCAGCAACTCGGCCGGGGCCCGCAGCGTCATCCACTCGGAGCGCAGCTCTGATCCCGTGAAGTCATCGCGGGCCGGCACCTCCGGCCACGGGTGCGGGGGCAGGGCGGGAAGCTGTACGTGCTCGACCGGGTGGTGGCCGCCCTGGGCCAGCGTGGGCCACGCCCCCTCGGGCCAGTCCAGCATCTGGAGGCCGGTCTCGCGGCCCAGCGGACACTCGCCCTGGGTGGTCAGGGGACGGCCGCACAGGTGCGCCATGATCCACTGGCCGTCCGGGGTGCTGGTGAAGCTGGCGTGCCCGGGCTTCTGGATGGGCAGGTGCGGTGCGTCGACAGCCGTCATCAGCGGGCCCTGCGGGTGCACCTCGTAGGGCCCGTGCAGGCTGCGCGAGCGGGCCAGCGTGACCGTGTGCTCCCAGCTCGTGCCGCCCTCGGCGGTCAGCAGGTAGTACCAGCCGTCTTTTTTGTAGAGATGCGGCCCCTCGGTGACCCTGACCTCGGTGCCGGTGAAGATGATCTCGCGCGGGCCGACCAGTTTCTTCTCGGCGGGGCTGTATTCCTGCAGCACGATCCCCGCGAAGGGGTGGTGGCCGGCGCGGTGATCCCAGACCATGTTCAGGAACCACTTCTTCCCGTCATCGTCGTGGAACAGGCTGGGATCGAAGCCGCTGGAGTTCATGTAGACCGGCTCCGACCACGGCCCCTCGATGCTGGGCGCGGTCGTCAGGTAGTTGTGGCTGTCCTTGAACGACTCGTTGATCCCCCACGACTTCACGTCGGTGTAGATCAGGTGGAACAGCTCGCCGTCGTGACTCAGGCAGGGGGCCCAGATGCCGCCGGAATCGGCGTCGCCGCGCATATCGAGCAGGCTCAGGCGGTTCAGCGGCTGCGCCGCCGGCCGCCAGTTCACCAGGTCGCGCGAGTGGTAGATCGCCACGCCCGGATACCACTGGAAGGTGCTTGTGGCGATGTAGTAGTCGGTGCCGACCCGCAGGATGCTCGGATCGGGGTTGAAGCCCCGCAGGATCGGGTTGGTGACGGTCACACCCTGGCGGGTCGGGGGTTCGGCGGTCATGCGCCCACCCCGGCCTTCGTGCGGGCCAGGAAGTCCTGATACCAGCGCCCCGACTGCTTGACCGTGCGGGCCTGCGTTCCGAAGTCCACGTGCACGATCCCGAAGCGCTTCTCGTACCCTTCGGCCCACTCGAAGTTGTCCATCAGCGACCACGCGAAGTAGCCGGCGACCTTCGCGCCGCCGTCCAGGGCGGGCTGCAGCGCCGCGATGTGCTGCTGGAAGTAGCGGGTGCGGGCGGCGTCCTGCACGCTGCCGTCGGCCTCGACGGTGTCGGGGTACGTCGCGCCGTTCTCGGTGATGTAAATGGCCGGCGGATCGTAGTCGCGCTGGAGCCGGAGCATCAGGTCGGTCAGGCTCTGCGGAGCGACCTCCCAGTCAAAGCCGGTGTACTCGCTCTCCGGGGGCCGCACGGCGCGGGAATGCAGGAAGCCCTCGCCCGGCGCGTCCTCGATGACCGAGCGGGAGTACATGTTCACGCCCAGGAAGTCGGTGGGCACGCCCATGAGTTCCACGTCGCCGGGCAGCACCAGCCCCTGGGCCTGCGGGCTGGCCTCGCCCAGCAGATCCACGATGTCCTGCGGGTAGCCCAGGCCGTACACGGGATCGAGATACCAGCGGTTCTGGAAACCGTCCTGGCGGCGGGTCGCGGCGCGGTCCGCCAGGGTGTCGGTCGCGGGATAGCCCTCGTACAGGTTCAGGGTGATGCCCACCTGCGCGGCGGGGGCGTTCGCCCGCACCGCCTGCACGGCCAGACCGTGCCCGACCAGCAGGTGGTGGGCGGCGGCGTAGCTCTGCGCCAGATCCCGGTGCCCGGGGGCGTGGATCCCGATGCCGTAGCCCAGGAATGCCGCGCACCACGGCTCGTTGATGGTGATGAAGTGCTGCACGCGGTCGCCCAGTTCGTCGGCCACGATGGCGGCGTAATCCCCGAAGGCGAGCGCCGTGTCGCGCACCGGCCAGCCGCCCTGATCCTGCAGCGGCTGCGGCAGATCCCAGTGGTACAGCGTCAGCCACGGCGTGATGCCGCGCGTGAGCAGGCCGTCCACCAGCCGGGAGTAGAAGTCCAGGCCCTTCGGGTTCACCGGGCCGCGTCCGGTCGGCTGGAGCCGCGGCCACGCCACGCTGAAGCGGTACGCGTTCACGCCGAGAGCCTGGATCAGATCCAGGTCGGTGTCCAGGCGGTGGTAGTGGTCGCACGCGACGTCGCCGGTGTCGCCGTCCTTCACCTTGCCGGGCGTGTGAGAGAACGTGTCCCAGATGCTGGGGCCACGGCCGTCCTCGGTGGCCGCGCCCTCGATCTGGTAGGAGGCGGTCGCCACGCCCCACGCGAAGCGGGGCGGGAAGTGCAGGGGATCAGGGGTGGTGGTCATGGAAGCTCCGCAGAGGATGGAGAAGAGGACTTCAGGACAAGGCGGGTCAGGCTCAGCGGAGGCAGGGTGAGGGGAGCGGCCACCGCCAGGGGGCGGGGAGGCCGGTCCGCATTCACGTCGGCGTCGGTGATGGTCTTGGCTCCGACGACCGCGTAGCCGGGCAGGGTGATGGTCAGTGGGGTGGCCGCCGCCGCCGTGTTCAGGGCGAACACGGTGATCAGGCCGTTCTCCCGCGAGCCGTGCACCCACAGGTTGGGGTCGTCGCTGGTCAGATCGACCGTCTCGCCCCGGTAGTGCGTGAGTTCGCGGAAGGCCGCGTACGAGAAGCGTGGGAAGCCGGCGTCGTCGATCAGGCCGTGGTTCCCGGTCGCCATGAGGGAGAAGTAGGGATTGAAGACGGCGCCGGCCTCGGAGAGGCGCAGCGCGGCCTCGGCGGCCCACAGGCCCCCCACGGCGTCCGACAGGTGGGTGGCTCGATCCGAGCGGTACGACTGCGCGTACTCGGTCACGCCCTGCGCCAGCGGTCGGCCCTGGGCACGCGGGTTGGTGGCCGGGTCGGCCCACAGGCCCCTGACCCGGTTCACGGTGTCGGTCGCCCGCGCCGCGCTGGCGAAGGCCTGGGCGGCGGTGCCGTCCCCGTTCGACGGGTACAGGTGCCACGTGATCAGGTCGAAGGCGTCGCCGCACTCCTTGATGACCGCGTCCAGATACGGGCCGGGGTTGCTCACGGCCGGGCCGGCGATCTTCGCGGCCGGGTCGGCGGCCAGGATCGCGGCCTTCTGGGCCCGCACCACGCCGCAGTACTTCTGGGCCGTCCAGCTGGGGTCGCTGCGGTTGGTGGCGTACAGATCGGGCTCGTTGCCGATCTCCCAGTACGCCACGGTCAGGCCCAGGTCACGCGCCATGCGCACGAACGCTGCGGCGTCGGCGGGGGTGTTCTTCGCGGCGTTGCCGCCCTGCTCACCGCCGGGCCGGGCGAAGACCCGCGTCTGGAGCATCAGGGGGGGACGGCCCAGCAGCGTCCAGCTGCTCTTCAGAGCCTGCAGGCCGGCCTCGGTACGGTTCTGCTCGTCCCCGACGTTCCCGCCGGGCCAGCGCAGCGCGGCGGGCTTCAGGGCGTTCAGGGTGGAGACGTGCTCGACCACCGGCATCCAGTTGCCCAGGTTGAAGGCGCTCACGCTGGCCGGCAGGATCGGGCGCGGCGCGGCCGGGCCGGGCGTGACCGTGGCGGCGTGTGCCGCGCCGGTCAGCAGGATCAGGGTGAGCAGTCGCGTCACGTCAGTCCTTGACCGCGCCACTGGTCAGGCCGGAGATCACCTGACGGCTGGCGATCAGGAAGATGATCAGCAGCGGAACCACGGTCAGCACGACCATCATCAGGGTGGCGCCCCAGTCGGCGTTCACGTTGGTCGCGCCGCCCGTGATCTTGCGCAGCGACAGCGGCAGCGTCATGGTGCTGTCCTCGCTGAGCTTCATGATCAGGGCACCCTTGAAGTTGTTCCACGAGCCCACGAAGGTCACGACGCCCAGGGTCGCCAGGATCGGGCGGATCAGCGGCACGACCACCTTTGCGTAGATGCCGAACTCGGTCGCGCCGTCCAGCCGCGCGGCCTCGATCAGGGACTTGGGCAGCGCGGACATGATGTACTGGCGCATCAGGAAGATCCCGAAGGCGTTGGCCATGCCCGGCACCCACAGGGTCTTGGGCGTGCCGATCCAGTGCAGGAAGTTGTTCATGACCAGGAAGCTGGGGATGTCCATCACCAGCGGCGGGATCAGCATGGTCAGCAGGATGAAGCCGAACAGGAAGGCCTTGCCCCTGAACTCGTACATCGCGAAGGCGAAGCCGGCCAGCGAGCAGAAGAACAGCGTGGTCACGGTCGACAGCAGCGAGATGTACAGCGAGTTCCAGAACTGGCGCAGGGCCATCCCGAAGGTCGCGTCCATCATCTTGTTGAAGTTGTCGACGATGGCGGTGCCGAACCACAGATGCGGCGGTACGGCGAAGATCTGGTCACTGGGCAGCGAGGCCCACACGAACATCAGATAGAAGGGCACGACCGACAGGAAGCAGGCGATGCCCACGAAGACCCACAGCGCGGCGCGGCCCACGGGCAGGCGCAGCGCGCGGCGGGGGGGGCGGGGAGTCGTGGCCGACGTGTCGAGGGGTTTGGTGGTCATACGTCACGCCCTCCGTCGCGGCTGAACAGGTAGTTGTTGACCATGCTCAGCACGAAGATCGCCAGGAACAGCAGCCAGCTCATGGCACTGGCGTAGCCCATGTCCAGGTCGCGGAAGGCGGTGTTGAAGATGTGCATGGCGCTGGTCAGCGCCGCGCCGCCGCTGCCGCCGCCCTGGCCGGTCATGATGAACGGTTCCTCGAACAGCTGCATGTTCCCGACGATGGTCAGGGTGAACGCATAGAACATCATGGGCCGCAGCAGCGGCAGCGTGATGTACCAGAACTTCTGCCAGTTGCTCGCGCCGTCCACGGTGGCGGCCTCGTACACGTCCTCGCTGATGGCCTGCAGGCCCGAGAGGTACAGGATCACGTTCCAGCCGACGTAGCGCCAGAACACCACGGCCCCGACCGAGTACGGCACGAGATCCGGGATGGCCAGCCAGCGCACCGGGCCCAGGCCGATCTGCGCGAGCAGGTAGTTCAGCAGCCCCAGGTTCTCGGAGTACAGCATGCCGAACACGATGGTGATGGCGACGGCGTTGGTGATATAGGGCAGGAACAGGATGGTGCTGATCGAGCTCTGCCAGCGCCGCAGCGCCTGGTTGATCACGAAGGCCAGTGGCAGCGCCACGAGGTGCTGCGGCACACCGGACAGCAGGCCGATCCACACGGTGTTCTTCAGGGCCTTCCAGAACATGTCGCTGGGGCCGAGCGCCAGGGCGAAATTTTCCCAGCCGACGAATCTCCAGTTCCCCAGTCCATCCAGCGGATTCCACAGGTGGAAGGCCAGATACAGGCTGAAGCCCAGTGGGAACAGCCCGAAGATCAGGAAGAGGATGAAAAAGGGGCTGGTGAAGACGTACGGCGCGAGTCGCTGCTGCACGCGGGCGTAATTCCACGTGGAGCGCCGGGGCGGGCTGGTGGCAAGGTTGGCGCGGTCGGACATGGCAGGGCCTCTCTCGGGAGCAGGGCGAAATGAGGTGGGCGGGTGGAGGCGCTGGAGGCCCCCACCCGCCCGAGTCAGATTGGGTCTGGGCTCAGCGGGCGCGGCGCGCGATCTGGGCGCGGGCGTCGGTCAGCGCCTGCTTGATGTCCTTGCCCTGCTCGAGCACGTTGGTCAGCTCGGTCTGGAGGATCTGCTCGGCGACCGAGTCGTACTTGTTCACGTCGATGGGCTGGGTCTTAGCGGCGGCGTTGCGCCACAGCACGCGGGCCTGCTGGCCACCCAGGAAGGGGACGGGCTCGCTGAAGGCCTTGTCCTTCTGGGCCGCGAGCAGCGCGGGGAAGGCGCCGTTGTCCTTGAACGCGGTGATCTGCGAGCTCTGCTCCAGGGTCATGAACTTGATGAACTCGAAGGCCCACTGCTTGTTCGCGGCCTTGGTCGGGATGGCGTAGAAGGAGCCGCCCCACGACGCGAAGCCCTTCTCGGGGAGGTTCTGGACGCGCCACAGACCCTTGGTGTCCGGGGCCATCCAGTTCTGCAGGGCGCCCTGGAGCCACGCGCCGGAGAACTGCGTGGCGACAGTGCCCTTCTTGAAGGCGTCGTACCACTCGTTGCTCCACTCGCCGATCTTGGCGTCCAGGCCGGCGTCACGCACCTGCTTGGAGAGCGTGAAGGCGCGCACGAAGCGGGCGTTGTCGGGGCCGACGAGCAGGTTGTTCTTGTTGTCGAAGTAGATGCCTTCGCCGGGCTTGAGGTTGGTGCGGATGATGACGTTGTTGATGCTGGCCGCGGTGTTGATCAGGGACGCGCCGGTCTTCTGCTTGATGCGCTTGCCGGCAGCGATGAAGGACTCCCAGCTGGTGGTCATGGTCACCGGGTTCACGCCGGCCTTGTCGAGCACGTCCTTGCGGTAGAAGAAGGTGCCGGGGCCGATGTCGGTGGGCATGGCGATGTAGCGGCCGTCCGCGCCGGTGGCCTGGGCGATGGTGAAGGGCGTGAAGAGCTTCTTGTACTGGCCGGCGTTGTAGGGAGCCTTGTTCAGGTCTTCCAGGCCCTGGCCGTCGGCGAACTTGCTGACGAAGCCGATCTCGATGGCCATCACGTCAGGCAGGCCCTGACCGGTGGCGAGCGCCGTGGTCATGGCGTTGTGGTGGTCGGCGTACTCCTGGGCTTGCAGCTTGATGGTGACGTTCGGGTGCGCCTTGTTCCACGCCGGCAGGATGGCCTTGATGGCGCTGTCCAGGCTGGGGAAGGCCGCGACGGTCAGGGTGACCTTCTCCTGGGCGCTGGCGGAGCCGAGCAGCAGGGCGGAAACGAGGGCAAGCGACAGGGACTTCTTCATGGTGAACCTCCGGGAGAGTTCGGATGGGTGATGGTTCGGTCGGGTGGTGCTCATGACCTGCCGGGAACGGCCTAGCCGCTGGGCACGGTCATCGCCTCGCTCAGGGTGGTCGGGTGGTGGGTGCGGGCGGGGGGCATGGTGGACTCACGGAGCACGAGCTCCGGCGTGAAGACCTGCATGGTGACCTTCTCGCCGCGCAGCAGGCTCAGCGCGGCACGCGCCGCGACCTCGCCCATGTCGTAGATCGCCTGGCGCACCGTGGTCAGGGGCGGGGTCATCAGCGAGGACGTGATGACGTCGTCGAAGCCGGTCAGGGACACGTCCTCGGGGACGCGCAGCCCGTGGCGGTACAGGGTCAGCCGGGCGCCCAGGGCCATCTGGTCGTTTGCACAGACCAGCGCCGTGAACGGCAGTCCGGTGGCGAGCAGGCGGGCCGCTGCCTCCCGTCCGCCGTCCTCGGTGTATTCGCCGCTCGCGATCAGCGCGTCCGGAATGGGGACACCCGCCTCGAGCAGCGTGGCCATGACCGATTCCCGGCGCTCCACAGCATCCTGCTGCCGCTCGGCCCCGCCGATGAAGGCGAAGTCGCGGTGTCCCAGGTCGAGCAGGTGACTCACGATCGCCCGCATGCCCAGCCGGTTGTCCATGACCACGCAGCGCTCGCTGAGCCCGCGCACGTCGCGGCCCAGGGCGACCATCGGGACGCGCACGGCGACGCGCTCCAGAATGGCGTCGTCGAGGATCCCGCCCATCAGGATGACGGCGTCCACGCGCCGCAGCAGCAGCACATCCAGGGCCTCCTGCTCGCGTTCGGGCCGCCACTGGCCGCTGATGACCAGCGGATGGTACGGCGTGTCGTTCAGGACGGCCTCGATCCCGGCCAGGGCCTCTCCGTAGAAGGTGGAGTTCAGGCTGGGCGTGATCACGCCGATGGTCAGGCTGCGGCCATTGGCCAGCGCCTGCGCCTGGGGATTGGGCTTGAAGTTCAGCCGCGCGATCACCGCTTCGACCCGTGCCCGTTTCTCGGGCGCCACGTTGGCGGTGCCGTTCAGGATACGCGACACCGTGCTGGGCGAGACGCCAGCTTCTTGGGCCACGTGGGCCAGGGTGACGGGTTCGAGCATACGGACTCCAGGGGGCAGGACACGGCGAAGTGCGGGACAGGCACAGGTGCCTGAACGAAGGCTTAATTTCTGATAAATCGAGCCTACCCCCATCTGAAAGCGCTGTCAAGCCCTGACCCGGTCGGCCGCAGCACCCGGCCATCGGGGGGGGAGGAGGAGAACGACGCCCGTCAGCAACTCAAGCACCTTCTGCCTGCGTCAGGGACGTGCGTCCATCACGGTCTGCGGGGGCACGCATTCGTAATTCTTACGAACTTAAAACGTGGTTAACACCACCAATATCGATTCAGGAGATGTGGCTGATAGGCCGAGAAAAGCGGAGTCGGACTGTCCTCGATGCCGTCTGGGGTCGCTGCGGCTTGACGGGCGATCCGACACGCGCTAGGCTCCTGTTCGTAAACCCCTTTTACTTATCTGCACCCACTCGGCCGGCGGCGGCAAGGACTCCATGACACCACTGTCTCCCTCTGGCGACCAGGGCTATCTCAAACACCTCAACCGCGCCGCGATCCTCGATGCGCTGCGCCGTGAGGGTGGGCTGAGCCGCGCCGAACTCGCCGCCCGCACCGGTCGCACCAAGGTCACGGTCGGCAGCGTGGTGCAGGAGCTGCTGGGCACCGGATGGCTGCACGAGGGGGAATTGCAGCACGGAACGGTCGGTCGCCCCGGTCGTCAGCTGTATCTCGACCGCCGCCGGCACGTCCTGCTGGGGGCCGAGGTCGGGGTGCTGGGGGTACGCGCCGTCGCGTGCGACCTGACCGGTCAGGTGCTGGCCCGCGAGGCCCTGCACCACCCCACCGGCAGTCCCGAGAGTGCGGCCCGCGACCTGGCCGCCCTGGTGCAGTCCGTGCTCGCCCACCCGGAGGTGCAGGGCCGAACGGTGCTCGGTCTGGGCGTCGCGGTGCCCGGCCCGGTCGCGCAGGGCGGCCAGACCCTGCTGCACGCCCCGAACCTGGGCTGGACGCAGCTGAACTTTCTGGAGGTGCTCGCGCCGCACGTGGACGGGGTCGGTTCCCTGCGCGTGCTGGAGAACGAGGCGAACGCCGCCGCCTTCGGCGAGGCCTACCTGCCGGTGCAGTCCCCGCCGGACACCGGGGCCGGCGTGCTGGCGTACCTGAGCCTGGGCACCGGGGTCGGAGCGGGCCTGGTGGAGGGGGGGCGGCGGGTGCTGCGCGGCGCCCACGGGCTGGCGGGGGAACTGGGGCACACCGTCATCCAGCCCGGCGGGCTGTACTGCCACTGCGGCAACCGGGGCTGCGTTGAGACCCTGCTGGGCGGCTGGGCGATCCGGGCGTCCCTGGGTCTGAATGCCCTGGAACCCCTGGAGGCCGCGCTGCTGCCCCGCGTGCGCGAGGCGGCCGTCCAGATCACCCTGAGCCGCGCGGGCGAGGCCCTGGGCCTGCTGCTCGTGAACCTGCATCACACCCTCAACCCCAGCGTCGTCGTCATCGGCGGGGCTGTCACCCGCCTGGGAGGCCCACTCATGGATACCGCACTGGACTTCTTCAACGCCCATCTCGCCCGCCGCAGCGGCAATGCCCCGCCCGTGCGCGTGGACGTCCGCCCGGACAGCCTGTACCTGCCTGCACGGGGAGCCGCCGCGCAGGTGCTCGAACGTGCGATCAACGCGCCGGAGCTGAGCGCATGAGCACGCCCGTCACCCTGGGGGTGGATCTCGGCACCAGCGGCGTGAAGGCCGTCGCCCTGGACGCTGCCGGTCGCGTGCTGGCGGACGTCACCGAGACCTACCCGCTGCTCACCCCCCGCCCCGGCTGGACGGAGCAGCGCCCCGCGGACTGGCTGGCGGGCACCCGCGCCGCCCTGAGCGCCATCGTCGCCCGCCTGCGCGAGCAGGATGCCACGCCGATCGCACTGGGCCTGAGCGGACAGATGCACGGCCTGGTGCCGCTGGATGCCCACGGCGACGTGCTGCGCCCCGCGCTGCTGTGGAACGACCAGCGCACCGGCGCGCAGGTGGAGGCCATCGAGGCCCGCATTCCCCGCGCCGATCTGGTCGCCCGCACCGGCAACCGCGCCGTGACCGGCTTCCAGCTGCCCAAGATCCTGTGGATGAAGGACGAGGAACCGGAACTGTACGCCCGGCTGAGGCATGCCCTGATCCCCAAGGACTACCTGGGGTACGTGCTGACCGGCGTGCTGGCCGCCGAGCCCTCGGACGCATCGGGCGTCGGGGCGCTGAACCTGGCGCGGCAGGACTGGGACACGGACATCCTGGGTGAGCTGGGCATTGACCCCGCGCTGTTCCCGCCGGTCGTGCGCTCGGTCGAGATCACCGGCACCCTGAACGCCGAGTGGGCCGCGCAGACGGGCCTGCCCGCCGGTCTGCCGGTCGTCGCGGGCGGCGGCGACAACGCGGCGGCCGGCATCGCGCTGGGCCTCACCTCGGCGCGGCCGGACGTCGGCAGCCTGAGCCTGGGCACATCCGGCGTGGTGTTCAGCCCCCTGACCACCCCCACGCCGGATCCCGAGGGCCGCGTCCACCTGTTCGCGCACGCCGACGGCGGCTACCACCTGCTGGGCGTGACCCTGTCGGCGGCGGGGTCGCTGGAGTGGCTGCACCACCGGCTCGCGCCGGACGTGCCGCTGCCCACGCTGCTGGACGAGGCGCTGGCGGTGCCGGCCGGGGCGGATGGAGTGAGCTTCCTGCCGTACCTGTCGGGCGAGCGCAGCCCGCTGATGAACCCCCATGCCCGTGCGGCCTTCACCGGCCTGAGCCTCGCGCACGGGCGTGGCCACCTGGTGCGTGCCGTGCTGGAGGGCAGCGTGGCCGCCCTGGCCGACGCCTACGCGGTCATGGCCCCCATTGCCCCGCTGCGGTCGCTGCTCTCGACCGGGGGCGGAGCCCGCTCGGAGATGTGGCTGGGGCTGGCGTCCGGGGCGCTGGGGCTGCCGGTGCATCCGACGTCTGCCCGGCCCGGCGCGGCGCACGGCGCGGCGATCCTGGCCATGCCCGCCGCCGGACTGCACGAGAACCTCACCGCCGCCATCGACGCCACCCGCCCCGACGCCCTGGAGGCCGTGCCCAGCGTGGACATGACGGCCGCCCTGGGCGCGTACGCCCGCACGCGGGACGCCCTGTATCCGCCGGAGGTCTGACCGTCACCCCGTCCCACGCCCTGAGTCACCGCCCTCGTCCGACCGTCCGACCCTGAGACCGGCACACCCCTTCACAAGGAGACCCACCATGCCCGACTACACCCCCACCCCCGCCGACAAGTTCACCTTTGGCCTCTGGACCGTTGGCAACACCGGCCGCGACCCCTTCGGTGAGTCCACCCGCTCTGGCCTGAAGGCCCCGTACATCGTCCAGAAGCTGGCCGAACTGGGGGCGTGGGGCGTGAACCTGCACGACAACGACCTCGTGCCGATCAGCTCAAACGCCAGCGAGCGCGACAGCATCGTGGCCGAGTTCAAGCAGGCGCTGTCTGACCACGGCCTGGTCGTGCCCATGGCGACCACCAACCTGTTCGGCGACCCGGCCTTCAAGGACGGGGCCTTCACCAGCGCCGACGCCCGCGTGCGGGCCTATGCCCTGCAGAAGACCATGCGGAGCATGGATCTGGGGGCCGAACTGGGCGCCAAGACCTACGTGTTCTGGGGGGGCCGCGAGGGCACCGAGGTCGATGCCGGCGGCAAGCTGCTCGACGCCATGGGCTGGTTCCGCGACTCGCTGAACTTCCTGGCCGAGTACAGCGAATCGCAGGGCTACGGCTACCGCTTCGCGCTGGAGCCCAAGCCGAACGAGCCCCGCGCGGACATCTTCCTGCCGACCGTGGGCAGCGCCCTGGGCTTCATCGCCACGCTGGAGAAGTCCGAGCTGTTCGGCGTGAACCCCGAGTTCGCGCACGAGACCATGGCCGGCCTGAACTTCACGCACGCGGTCGCGCAGGCCATCGACGCGAAGAAGCTGTTCCACATCGACCTGAACGACCAGAAGATGGGCCGCTTCGACCAGGATCTGCGCTTCGGTGCCGAGAATCCCAAGGGCGCGTTCTTCCTGGTGCAGCTGCTGGAAGAGTCGGGCTACGACGGCCCCCGCCACTTCGACGCGCACGCCCTGCGCACCGAGGACGAGGCGGGCGTGTGGGCCTTCGCGAAGGGCTGCATGAAGACGTACCTGATCCTCAAGGAGAAGGCCGCGCAGTTCGCCGCCGACAGCGAAATCCAGGCGGCGCTGGCCGCGTACCGCGTCGAGGACGCCGAACTGGCCCAGCTGACCGGCACCTTCAGCGCCGAGAACGCCACGGCCCTGAAAGCCCGCACCTTCGACCGTGCCGCGCTGGGTGCCCGTGGCCCCGGCCTGGAGCACCTGGATCAGCTGACCATGGAACTGCTGCTCGGAGTCCGGTAAGACCGTGAGCACACCCACGGGCCGGGCCGACCGGCGGCACTGGGGACAGACCCCGGCCGGCGAGGCCATCCACCTGTACACGCTGGCCCTGCCCGGCGGCGTACAGGCCACCCTCACGGACTTCGGGGCCACGCTCGTCGGGGTGTGTGTCCCGGATCGGCGGGGTGTCCTGGGGGACGTGGTGCTGGGGCACGACCAGCCCGGCCCGTACGCGGATCACGCGACCTCGCCGTACTTCGGCGCGACCGTCGGGCGCTACGCCAACCGGATCGCCGGGGGACAGTTCCCGCTGGACGGGCAGGTGTACCGTGTGCCGCCCAACGACGGAGACAATGCCCTGCACGGCGGCCCACAGGGCTTCGACCACCGCGTGTGGCACGGCGAGACCCGCGTGGAGGCTGGCCGTCCGGCCGTCACCTTCACGCGCCTGAGCGTGGACGGCGAGATGGGCTTTCCCGGCAACCTGCGCGTGACCGTCACCTACACGCTGGGTGAACTGGACGGCGCGCACACGCTGGAGATCGACTACCACGCGGTCACCGACGCGCCCACCGTGCTGAACCTGACCAACCACGCGTACTGGAACCTCATGGCCGATCCGTCGCGCGGCGTGCTGGAGCACGAGCTGACGGTGCACGCCTCCGCCTTCACGCCCGTGCGGGCGGGGGGCATTCCCACGGGCGAGGTGCGTCCGGTCGCCGGCACGCCCTTCGACTTCCGGACGCCGCGCCCGGTCGGGGAGCGCGTGGACGCGCCGGATGAGCAGCTCACGCTGGTCGGCGGCTACGACCACAACCTCGTGCTGGACGGCACGGGGCTGCGGCTGGCGGCCGTGCTGCACGATCCGCACTCCGGGCGCGAGCTGACCATCCACACGACCGAGCCCGGCGTGCAGGTGTATTCCGGTAACTTCCTGGACGGCAGCGTCACCGGGAAGCATGGGCAGGTCTACGCGAAACACGCGGGGATGTGCCTGGAGACGCAGCACTTCCCGGACTCGCCCAACTGGCCGGACTTTCCATCCACACGTCTCGATCCGGGCCAGACCTTCACATCACGCACGGTGCACACCTTCCGCGTGCGCTGACCGGCATGGCCATCCGGTTCCCGGACATCCGGTGCTCCTGCGGAGGTCCATCCCTCTCTCCCGGCCCCACCCGCCCCGCTGCGGGCTGGGGCCGCCGTGGTCACCCCCGGCAAGGCGGTCATGACATGAAACTCCCCCTCCTTCTCCTCCCGGCCCTGATGCTCGGCGCGGTCGCCACGGCGTCCGGGCAGGCCCCCACCCTGAAGCAGGCGGCCCAGGCACGCGGCGTCCTGATCGGCGCCGCCGTGAACAGCGCCCTCTTCGACGACCTCGATCCCGACTACGCCGATACCGTGGCGCGGGAATTCGGGGTCGTCGTGCTGGAGAACGGCATGAAGTGGAAGACCCTGCAGGGCACCCAGGGCGAGTTCGTGTACGGCCTCGCGGACGCCACCGTCGCGTGGGCCCAGCAGCGCGGCCTGGCGGTGCGCGGCCACACCCTGATCTGGCACGACAGCGCGCCGGCGTGGCTGTACCAGTTCAAGACCGCTCCCGAGGTGCAGGCGGCCATGAAGTCCCACATCACGAACGTCGTGACCCATTTCGGATCACGCGTGAAGTACTGGGACGTGGTGAACGAGGTCGTGTCGGACGCCCCCGGCCACCCGCTGCGGGCCAACAGTCCCTTCGCGGCGGCCGGGCCGGACTACATCGACCAGGCGTTCCGCTGGGCACACGCGGCGAACCCGCAGGCGCGGCTGTACTACAACGACTACAACACCGAGGGCCTGAACGGCAAGAGCGATGCCGTGTACGCCCTGGTCAAGGGGCTGCTGGCGCGGGGCGTGCCGATCCACGGCGTGGGCTTCCAGACCCATGTCAGCTCGGCCTTCTCGGTGAAGGACTCCGGTATGCTCGCCAACCTCAAGCGCTTCCGCGACCTGGGCCTGGACATCCAGATGACCGAGGTGGACGTGACCCTGCCCGCCAGCGGCGCGACTCCCGCGAACCTCGCCCGGCAGGCCCAGGTGTACCGCGACCTCGTGGGCGCGTGCCTGAGCGTGAAGTGCAGCGCCTTCGTGACCTGGGGCGTGAACGATCCGAGTTCGTGGCGGGCCGGTGGCAAGCCGCTGCTGTTCGATGACCTGTACGCGAAGAAGCCCGCCTACGGTGCGGTGATCGGGGCGCTCCAGGCGCGCTGACCGCTACCATCTGGGCATGCAGCATGCCGTGGTACTCACCGATGGGGATCTGACCCTGCGCCCGCTGACGGAGGCCGATATCGGCCCGCTGTGTGCCCTGGCCGCAGACTGCGGCGACGAGCTGCGGTTCATGGGCTCGCCGCCAGCCACCCCGGAGTACTACCGCGCCGGGCTGGATGCCCCGAACCAGCTTCTGTTCGTGGTCGAGGTCGCGGGAACCCTGGCCGGCAGCACCCGCTACGGCGACCTGCGCTCCGCCGACGCCGGCGTCGAGATCGGCTGGACGTGGCTGCATCCGCGCTGGTACGGCACGGGCGTGAACCGCCGCATGAAGCGCCTGCTGCTGGCCCACGCCTTCACAGGCATGGGCATGGAACGCGTGCAGCTCAAGACGGACATCCTGAACCGGCGCTCACAGGCCGCCATCGCCGCACTCGGAGCCGTGCGCGAGGGCGTGCTGCGATCCCACATGCGCCGCCCCGACGGCACCATGCGCGACACGGTGATGTACTCGGTCACGGCGTCGGAGTGGCCGCAGGTGCAGGCGCGTCTGGACGACCGGATCAGTTCTGCCGCAGCAGCGGGTACGGATTGATCGCGCCGCCGCCCGTATAGATGCCGTAGTGCAGGTGTGGGGGCGTCCCCTTCGCGTTGCCACTGTCGCCCACGTAGCCCACCACGTCGCCCGCCTGTACCCAGTCGCCGCGTTTCAGGTCGGGGTAGCGCTCCAGGTGGGCGTAGTAGTGCCGCTGCCCGCCCGGCCCCAGCAGCATGACCGTCCGGCCCCCCAGGGTGTTCGGCCCCACGTTCAGCACGATGCCGCGCGTGGTGGCCCGGATGGGTGTGCCGCGCTTCGCGAAGATGTCCACGCCCTCGTGCGTGCGGCCCTGGCTGCGGGCTCCGCCCCAGGTGTCCACGAAGCGCGTGCCGGGCAGGGGGTTGGGCAGGCTGCGGGCCGTGGGTGTGGGGGCCGACAGCAGCGCCGCGTAGCGCTGGGCATTCTTCAGGACGGGCCACAGCAGGTACGCCGCCCCCGCCAGGATCGCCAGGGTCAGCACAAGGCCGAGAAAGCGCCGCATGCCCCCACCATGCCGTGCCGGGCGGGGGGCCGAATCGGTGGAAAGTTGCAGACCGTGCGGGATCTCAAGACACGCCGAAGGGCGGAACGGGGTTCGGGTTCCGTTCCGCCCTTCGTGATCTGGCCTACTTGTTGATGTTGCTCTCGATCTCGGTCACGGCCTTCTTCAGCAGGTCACCGTAGGGCTGATTGGCCTTCTGCACGCCCTGGGCGGTCGCGGCGGCCCAGGGCCCCCACACCGCGCCCATCTGCGGGATGTTCGGCATGGGCGTGCCCAGCGCGACGGCCCTGCCGAAGCCCGCGACCACCGGATCGGCGCGGAGTTTTGCGCGGGCCGACAGGCTGGTGGGGATCGAGCCGTTCGCCTGGTTGAACGACAGCTGCGACGCCGAGGACGTCAGCTGCCGGGCCAGCTGCACGGCCACGGTCTTGTTCTTGCTGTACGCGCTGACCAGGATGCCGCGCACGCCGACAAACGGGCTCCACTTGCCGGTCGCGCCGGGGGGGGTGGGGAACGGCAGGATGCCGTAGTCGATGCCCGCCTTCTTGATGTCGCCCATGTCCCACGGGCCGGTGTAGAACATTGCCAGGCGACCGTCGACGAACGCGCTCTTGGCGGCGTCCTGGCTGACGCCCTCCGCGACCAGGCCGTACTTGTAGCGCAGGTCGTTCAGGAAGCCCAGGGCCTTTGCGGTACCGGCGTTGTCCAGGCCGATGTCCTTCGTGTCCAGCGTGCCGCCATTGTTCCTGAACACGTAGCCGCCGTAGGCACTGACAAAGCCGTAGCTCTTGTACGGCTCGGCGATATCGGAGAGGTACCCGAACCTGCCGTTGCCGGTATTCGCCTTCGCGGCCCTGAGGAAGGCGTCCCAGGTGGTGGGAGCCTGCGGCACCAGCGCCCTGTTGTAGACCAGCGCGACCGCCTCGGCGTTCAGGGGCAGGCCGAACAGCTTGCCCTGGTACGTGAAGGCCGACAGCGCGGTCTTGTCGAGGTCGGCCTTGGAGGTGATGTACTTGTCCATCGGCTCGATCACGCCGGACGCGGCGTAGCGGCCCAGGCGGTCATGGGGCTCGGTGGCGATCAGATCCGGCCCCTGGCCCTTGGGCGCCGACTGGATGAACTTGTCCTGGGTCTGGGCGAAGGGCACGGAGACCACGTTCACCTTGTGGCCGGTGGCCTTCTCGAAGGCGGCCGCCTGCGCCTTGATCCACGCGAGTTCGCCCGCCGCCTCGAAGGACGTCCACAGGGTCAGGGTGGCGGCGTGCGCGCTGCCGAGCAGCGCCAGGGACAGGACAGTCAGGGCTCGGTTCATGGTGGGCTCCTTGTGGGCCAGTGGCCCGGGGGGGGTGTCGGGCTGACGGAACAGGCTGGGGAACGGTCGTCCGTGACCGGGGGGCCACGGGCCTCGGACGGCGTGCTCATGTGGGGTGCTGCTGAGGATCGGCCTGCAGGGCCGTGCTGCGGTCTTCCCGCAGGGTGGGCGAGAACTGGCGCTGCACCAGGGTATTCAGCTCCCCACGCAGGGCCTCGAGCAGCACGCTGGCAGCGGCCTCACCCATGGCCTGCACGGGCTGCACCACGCTGCTCAGGCCGGCGGCGGCGGCGGCGGCACTGCCGTCGAAGCCCAGGAGCAGGTAGTCCTCCCCCAGGCGCAGGCCCCCGCTGTCGTGCAGGTGCTGGCGTACCCCCAGCGCGAGGTCGTCGGTCATGGCCAGCAGCAGGAACGGCCCGGGGGGGCGCCGGGCGGCGATCTGCTGCGCGGCCAGGCGCAGGCCCTCCTGCTCGGGCAGCACGCTGACGGTCAGCACCGGCCGGATGCCGTGGCGGCCCAGGGTCTGCACGATCCCGGCGCGGCGGGCCACGAAGACCGGCGAGCCGGGCGCGCCCGGGGCATCTGCACCGTCCAGGAAGACGATCGGCAGGCGGCGGCCCAATGCATATTCGGCGGCCAGCCGCCCGGCGCTGTGGTTGTCGAAGGACACGCTGTGGTACGTGGGGTGCTGGGCGTCGAGCAGCACCGTCGGGCCCCGGAAGGGCGGAGGCCCACCGTACAGCTCGTCCGGGTGCTGCGACACGATCAGCAGGGCGTCGGCACGGTACGCCAGGGCACTGGCATCGCGGAATCTCCGCACGCGCTGTGAGCCCAGCAGCGGAAACAGCGCCAGATCGTACCCCTGGGCCTCCAGTGGCCCGTGCAGGGCGGTCAGCAGCGTCTCGTAGAAGGGGGTGCCGATCATGGGCAGCAGCGCCGACACGGCGTGGGTGCGCCCCAGCCGGAAGTGCCGCGCGCCCACGTCCGGCACGTAGCCGAGCTGCTCGATGGCGGCCGTGACCCGGGCCCGCGTCGTGTCCGAGATGTTCGGATGCTGGTTGAGCACCCGCGACACGGTCGTCGTGCCGACCCCGGCGCGGCGGGCGACGTCCCTCAGGCTGGGCTTGTCCATGAACCACCTCCTGCCCTGATGGTAACGATTCCAGTTCGGAGCGCGGCGTGCTCCGCCGACCTTGACCGAAGATCGCTGAAGACGACATGTGCGGCACTGGAGCCGATGACTGGATCATCGGGGCCGAGGCCAGAGTGGGTGGTAACGTTACCAATGTATGATCCGGTGCCCCGGTCGTCAAGGGGGAGCGGGCGGAGCACCGGTGCCGGCGGGGCGGATCACGGCACCCGTCAGGGCCGGGCTGCGGAGTAGAATCCCCCGGTGTCCGCCCGCCCCACTGACGCCCCCGGCGTCTCCCTGACCGCCCCGGCCCTGTCCGAGACGGGCCCGTCCGAGACGGCCGTGTGGACGCTGCCCGGCGGCCTGCGCGTGGCCTTTGAGCGCCGCCGCACAGCGGGCTTTGCCTTCGATCTGCGTCTGCCCACCGGCAGCGCCCATGACCCGGCCGGTCACGAGGGCACGACCGGCGTGCTGGAGGAATGGCTGTTCAAGGGTGCGGCCGGCCGGGATGCCCGCGCCCTGCAGGACGCCTTCGACGATCTGGGCGTGCGGCGTGGGGGTGGTGTGGGCCTGGAGGCCACCCGACTCAGCCTCGGTGGCCTGGCCGACGATCTGGACGCCGCCCTGGCCCTGACCGCCGACGTCCTGAACCGCCCCACCCTGCCCGCCGACGAACTGCCCATCCTGACCGATCTGGCCCGGCAGGATCTGGAGGCCCTGCAGGACAGCCCGACGGATCGGCTGGCGGTGACGTCGCGCGCGCTGGCTTTCCCGCCCCCGGCCGGCTCGCCCTTCGCGGGCTTCGGCCACCCGGCCAGCGGCACCGTGACGGGGCTGGCGGCGCTCACGCCCGGCCGCCTGAGTGCCCACCTGCGCCGTCTGGGGCAGGCGGGCGGCGTGCTCGGTCTGGTGGCCGATCTGGAGCCCGGGCGGGCGCTGGAACTCGTCATGGCGCGGCTGGGCGACCTGCGCCCCGGCGCGAGTGAGACCGTGCCTGCCGCGTACGTGCCCGGCGTGCGGGCGTGGCTCCCGGATGCCGATGCCGAACAGACCCACCTGAGCCTGACGGCGCCCGGCGTGTCCCCGCGTGACCCGGACTGGCTGCCGTGGCAGGTCGCGCTGGGCGCCCTGTCCGGTGGCAGCGCCAGCCGCCTGTTCCACGCCGTGCGCGAGGAGCGCGGGCTGGCCTACGCGGTCAGCGCCAGCCCCGTGATCCTGGGCGGCCAGGGCTTTCTCGCCACATATGCGGGCAGCACCCCGGAACGGGCCCCCGAGACGCTGGACGTGCTGATCGCGGAACTCGCGCGGCTGCCGCGTGGTCTGACGGCCGCCGAGTTCGGGCGGGCCCGCTCCGGCCTGCACGCCAGTGTGACCTTCGGGGCCGAGGGCCTGCGGGCCCGCGCCGGGGCCATGACCCGCGATGTCGCCCTGTTCGGCCGTGTGCGCCCGCTGCCCGAGCTGCGGGCGCAGCTCGCGGCCCTGACCCTGGAGCGCGTGAACGCCTTCCTGGCCGGCTACGACCCGGTTCGTGACCTGAGTCTGGTCACCCTGGGGCCACAGGAGCTCCCGCATGCCTGATTCCATGCCGACGCTGGCCGGTGCCCGGCGCCACGTCCTGCCGGGCGGCCTGACCGTGCTGCTCGACCCGGATCTGGACGCGCAGACCGTGGCCGCCGGTTATTTTGTCCGCACCGGTGCCCGCGACGAGCGCAGCGGCGAGATGGGCGTCAGCCACTTCATCGAACACCTGCTGTTCAAGGGTTCCGAGCACGTCAGCGCGGCGGAACTCAATGCCCGTCTGGACGACCTGGGCGGCCACGCCAACGCCTTCACCAGCGAGGAGGCGACCGTGTACCACGCGGCCAGCCTGCCCGAGCGCCTGCCGGAGCTGCTGGACACCCTGACCGAGCTGATGCGCCCGGCGCTGCGGGCCGCCGACATCGAACCCGAACGCGGCGTGATCCTGGAGGAGATCGCCATGTACGCGGATCAGCCCACGGTGCGCGTGGCCGAGGAACTGCACGCCGACTACTGGGCCGCGCATCCCCTGGGGCACCGCATCCTGGGCACCGTCGATACGGTCAGCGCCCTGAGTCCGGACGCGCTGCGGCGCAACCACCACGAGCGCTACGGCGCGGGGCGCGTCACGCTGGTCGTGACCGGGCAGTTCGACGCGGCGGCCGTGCTGGACTGGGCACAGCACACCCTGGGGACGTGGCCGGCGTCGCCGGTGCCCCCGGCGTCCGTACCCGCCGTGCCTGCCCATCCCGGCACGCTGCGGGTGCTCACGGACATGGCCCTGAGCCGCGTGCAGGTCGCCACGGCCGCGCCCGGCCTGGGCATCACGCACCCGCTGCGCGAGGCCGCCAGCGTCCTGGCCGACCTGATCGGCGGCGACAACGGGGCGCTGTACTGGGCGCTGATCGACACCGGCCTGGCCGACAGCGCCGACCTGAGCCACCTGGACTACGTCGATACCGGCATCTTCGAGGGCGGCTTCTCGTGTGACCCCGCCCGCGCCCAGACGGTGCTGGACACCTACCGCCGGGTGCTCGCGGACGCCGGGTCGCTGATCACCCCGGACGCCGTGCGCCGCGCCGCCCGCAAACACGCCGTGGGTCTGCTGCTGCGGGCCGACACGCCGCAGGATCGCCTGTTCACGCTGGGCATGGAGTACGTGGCGACCGGGCAGGTCGTGACCGTGGAGCAGCTCGTCGCCCGCTTCGAGCGCCTGACCGTGCAGGACGTGCAGGCCGTGCTCGCGCTGTGCCCCCTGGATCGCCTGACCGTGGTGGCCCTGGGGCCGCTGGACACGCTGACCTGAGCCCCGCTCAGCCCGTCGTTTCCAGCACTCCCGGCCGGGGACCGAAGCGCAGCGGCGCGTGCCCTGGTACGGCCATCGCCGCGAACTCGGTCAGGCCCAGGCGATCCGGCGCTTCCAGGTGATAGCGGAAGTTCCACAGGTAGTGCTGCACCACCCGCTCGGGCAGCCCCAGCTTCAGCGCGTGCCGCCCCGCCACCCCGGCGAGGTGTCCGATCCCCTCGCGCCGCGCTTCCCGCATGGCCTGCACCAGCGCCGGTGGCGGCGGATTGTCCCGGTGGTACGCCCACACCGCGAAGGTGAAGGGGTGCCCGGTCAGCGCGAACCACTCCTCGGCCAGATCGGTCACGGTGATGCCGCGCGCCGTGTGCGGCAGCGAGGTCATGGTCGTCTCGGGCGTGAGCGGCCCCACCACGCCGTACCACTCGCGCAGCGCACTGTCCCCGATCCGCAGTACCCCGTCGAAGCCCGTGGCCAGCAGCTCCTCGGCGGTGCCCTCGGCGCGCTCCAGCACCGGCGACAGGCCCCGCCCGCGCAGCAGCACCTCCAGCAGCGCCACACTCATGGCCGACTGGCTGGTCAGGGCGATCCGGTGCAGCTCCGCCAGGGGCTGCGTGTGGAACAGGTTCACCGAGTACACCGGCCCCAGCACCGCCACGCTGAAATCCGGCAGGGCCTCCAGCGCGTCCGCGTTCCGGATGAACTCCACCGCGCTGATGTTGGCGATATCGACCCGCCGCGAGAGCAGCGCCTCGTTCATCTCCGTGGGCACGCCGGTGATCGCCGTGACGCCCGCCGGCAGCACCAGCGAATCCAGGATCGGCGCGACGTTCGTGAAGTGGATCCAGCCGGCACGGTAGGTCACAGGATCACCAGAAATCCATTGGGTCGGGCCGATTGCTGTCATCGAAACCATTCTGCAAAAGGTTGTCCGAGGTGACTGACAGAGGCGAGTCAGGCCAGACGGCATCCACAACATCAGTCAGGAGCTTCATTGCATGGGTCATGACCTGCTGCCTGGCCTCTCCGACCAATACATACTGATTCAGAATCTGCTTCCCGGCTTCTCCGCCCTGCTCTAACTTCAGGTAGAGCAATCCTGCCTCAAGTACACCATCGTCTTGTGTCTGAATTACCTTGATGCCCTGATGAAATACAAATGCTAAAGGCCACTGGGGATTTGTCGCATCGATATCTTTTAAATCAGTGAGATATATATTGAAACCTCGCTGTAGTGCTACCGTAAACGCTTGAGTATCATCGGCCAAAACCTTATCTGCATTCGAATAGCGCTGCGCGTCAAGATACGACTTGATCAAATCAACCCTCGTGTAATTCACGGCACCACCTGCACGCTCACCGCTTGCCAGCTTCCGCCGCGGCGGGCGTAGACGCGCAGGAAGCTCTGCACGCGCTCGCCGTTGGCGTACAGGGTGCCGCGCGTCACGGCCGTGTCGCCGTACACGCGGCTCGCATGGCGTTCGAAGACCAGGGTGGCGGGGGCGTTGCGGGTCATGCCGTCCAGCAGGTCACTCTTGAAGACGGCCGTGCCGTCGGGGAAGAACGCCATCCAGTCGTCGGCGAGGACGCCCGCCAGGCGGCCGGGGTCGCGGTGGTGGTACGCGGCGTTCCACATCTCGTCGAGCATCAGCACGGCGTCGAGGTCGCTGACGGTGCCGTCCGGGGCGGGGTCGTCCGTGGTGGCGGCCCCGCTCAGTCGGCGGCCTCGGTGGTGCCGGGCTGGGTGGCCGGGAAGGTCTGGAGTTCGTTGTAGTACGCGTCGCGCAGCACCGGGGTGCGTCCGGCGGCCTGGATCATGCGGATCATGCCCTGCTCGGACAGCTTCATGGGACTGGTCGCCCCGGCCGCGTGCGCGATGTGCTCCTCCTGGATCGTGCCGTCGATGTCCGACACGCCCCAGTCGAGCGACACCTGCGTCAGTTCGCTGCCGATCATGACCCAGTAGCCCTTGATGTGCGGGAAATTGTCGAGGTAGATGCGCGCCACGGCGAGGTTCCGCAGGTCGTCCAGGCCGGTCGTGAAGTCGGTCTTGCCGAGGTTCTGCGCCAGGGTGTTCCCGAGCGGCTGGAAGGCCAGCGGGATGAACGCGTGGAAGCCGCCGCCGTGGCGGGCCAGCGAGTCGTCCTGCAGGGTGCGCAGGCGATCCATGTGATCCAGGCGTTCCTCCAGCGTCTCGATGTGGCCGTACAGCATGGTCGCGTTCGTCCGCATGCCCAGCGAGTGCGCCTCGCTGTGGATCTGCAGCCACTTCTCGGCCTTCACCTTGTTCTTCGCGACCTGTTTCCGGACGCGATCCGCGAAGATCTCCGCGCCGCCGCCGGGCATGGCGCTCAGGCCCGCGTCCTGCAGCTCGCGCAGCACGTCCAGCGTGGGCTTCTTGCTGATTCTGCTCAGGTGCTCGATCTCGGCCGCCGTGAAGGCCTTGACCTGCAGGTCGGGGAACGCCTCGCGGAGGTTCCGCACCATCTGCGGGTAGTACGCCCACGGGTGGTTCGGGTGGTGGCCGCTGCTCATGTGCAGTTCGGTGATGCCCGGCAGGTAGCGCCGCCGCACCTGCGCCGCGACCTCCTCGGGGGAGTAGTCCCACGCGCGTTCCTCGTTCTTGTGCGCCGCGAAGGCACAGAAGGTGCAGCCCACGTAGCAGATGTTGGTGAACTCCAGCCGCATCGAGTGGACGAAATACACCTTGTCGCCGTGCAGCCGCTCCTTGCGCCGGTTCGCGAGGCGCATCAGTGCGTTCAGGTCACGGGTGTGGAACAGCGCCATGCCCTCGTCGAAGGACAGGCGTTCCCCGGCCTCCACCTTGTCCACGACGGGCGCAAGCCCACGGTCAGAGAGCCACTTCATGAGGGCAGGATACGCCCGGCATGGGGCAGAAAGTGTCCCGCCGGGAACACCCGGCGGCGGGTAAGGAAGGCGTGAAGACCGCGCGGAAACGCCCGGCCTAGCATGGCCTGCATGACTCCCGACTCCAGTGCTTCCGACACCGCGTGGCTGGATCTGCTCGACTGGCGGCGGCAGGTCGGTGCCCTGTATGCCCGTGTCCGAGAGCTCCGGGAACATGATCCCGTGGCCGCGCATGGGCTGTGGCAGACAGAACGCAACCGCCTGTTCCGCGACCACGCCCAGTCCCCGCTGCTCCCCGAAGCGCGGGCCTCCTTCGACGCC
The DNA here is from genome assembly GCF_034440735.1 of Deinococcus sp. AB2017081. Lineage (NCBI taxonomy): Bacteria > Thermotogati > Deinococcota > Deinococci > Deinococcales > Deinococcaceae > Deinococcus > Deinococcus sp. AB2017081. Next base: position 739,573 of record NZ_CP140098.1, read on the forward strand.
CTGCCCGTCTGGCCCTACGACCCCGCGCTGTCCTTCGCTGCGGCCATCGAACCGTTGCCGCAGGAGCGCCTGACCATCCCCTCCTCGACCGGGCAGGACATGCCGCTGGTGCGCTTCGGCCGCGTGACCCTGCCTGTGGGCAGCCTGGACGTGTACTGGATCGACGTGTACGGCGGCGGCGTGTTCGTGCCCTTCCGGGACGCCACCAGCGGCACGGACAGCTACGGCGGCGGCCGGTACCTGCTCGACACGGCCAAGAGTGCTGACCTGGGCAGCACGCCCGCAGGCGACCTCGTGCTGGACTTCAACTTCGCGTTCCACCCGTCGTGCTTCTACGATCCGCGCTGGAGCTGCCCGCTCGCGCCGCCGCAGAACGTGCTCCGGGAGCCGGTGCGGGCGGGGGAGAGGGCGGAGTAGTTCAGCTCCCGCCGATCGCCAGAGCTCCCACGCGCACGGCGGGCGCGCCGGTGGCGTGCATCGTCCATTCGGTCTCGCGGCCGACGGCCTGGATGTCGCGCAGCACGTCGATGATGTTCCCGGCGACCGTGTAGACCTCCAGGGGATACGCGACCACGCCGTCCTCGATCCAGAAGCCCTCGGCCTGGAGACTGAAGTCCCCGGTGACCGGGTCGGCGCCTGCGTGGCCGCCGGAGATGTCGGTGAGCTTCACGCCCGTCAGGCCCGCCGCGAGCTGGTCGGGCGGGGTGTCGCCGGCCAGCATCAGCAGGTTGCTGGGGCCGACCCCCACGGTGCCCTGGTAGCCAGAGCGCGTGGCGTGCCCGGTGCTGACGGTGCCGGCGCGGGCGGCGGTCTGGGCGTTGTGCATGAACGCGCTGAGTGTCCCGCTGCCGATCAGCGTCAGGGGAACGCTGGGATGGCCCTCGGCATCGAAGGAGCGCGAGTTCAGGCCACGCGGCAGGGTGGGGTCGTCGAGCAGCGTGACCAGGGGGCTGGCGACCGTACTCCCCAGGCGGCCCGCCAGGGGGCTCTTCCCCTCCTCGACCATCTTGCCGCTGAACATCGGAGCGAACAGGGCCAGCAGGCTGCCCAGGCATTCCCCCGTGATGATCGCGGGCACCGTGCCGCTCGGGGCGGGGCGGGCGCCCAGCAGCGCGAGACTCTTGTCCACAGCGCTCAGGGCCGTGCGGGTGGGGTCGAGCGCCGTGAACTCCCGTGTGAACTGCCAGTCGACCTTCATCTTGTTCTGGCCGTCCTCGCTGACCAGCGGCGCGACGAAGGTCACGGCGTTCAGGGCCTTCTCGCCGCGTTCCAGGCCGTGGGTGTTGCCGATCAGCGTCTCACTGTCCGAGTCGCGGTAGCCGCCGTAGGGCACGCTGGTCACGCGCGGATCGGCACCTCTCGCGGCGGCCTCCAGGGTCAGCGCCGACTGCACCTTCTGTTCCACGCCCACACCGCTCAGGCCCTCGCCGTACAGATCCAGGGCGGGTGGGGCGGGCCAGTCCGACAGCGCCGAGCCGGCCTCGGGGGCGACCAGACCGGCGTTCTCGACGGCGCTGTCCAGCGCACGATCCAGGGCGGGCCGCGACAGGTTCTCCGTGAAGGCGTATCCCCACGCGCCGCCGACCAGCGCCCGCAGTCCGAGACCCTGCCGCGCCTGGAGCTTGAACTCGCTGACCTCACCGCCGAAGGCCTGGATGCTGGTGGCCGTCTCGCGCTCGGCGTAGACCTCCAGTTCGACCCCCCGCTGGCGGGCCCGTTCGAGCACGTAGGTGCGGGCTCCGGCGATGCCCAGCTGCTCGGCGGCGGTCATGCCCGGCCCCCGACGGTGATGGAGCTGATCAGCAGGTGCGGCTGCCCCACGTCGGTGGGAATGCTGCCCGACACGCTGCCGCACATGCCCTGCCCCAGCGCCAGGTCGCCCGCCACGCCGACGATGTTCAGCAGGTCGCTCGCACCGTTCCCCACCAGCGAGGCCCCGCGCAGCGGTTCCGCGAGCTCTCCGTTCCGGATCATGTAGGCCTCGTTCACCGCGAAGTTGTAGTCCCCGGTGCCGGGGCTGACGCTCCCGCCGCCCATGGTGCGGGCGTAGATGCCGTGGTCGACGCTGCGGATCAGGTCGTCGGGCGTGCGGTCACCGTTCTCGATGAAGGTGCTGCGCATGCGGCTGGCCGGGGCGTAGGTGTAGTTCTGCCGCCGGCCCGACCCGGTGCGGGCGTACCCGGTCTTCTGCGAGCCCAGCCGGTCGACCATGAACGACGTCAGGATGCCCTGATCGATCAGGACGGTGCGCTGCGCGGGCATGCCCTCGTCGTCTACGGTCACCATGCCCCACGAGCCCGGGATGGTGCCGTCGTCCACGGCGCTCACGCAGGTGTCGGCGATCTTCTGGCCCAGCTTGTCGGCGAAGACACTGGCGTTCTTCTCGACCGCCGTCGTCTCCAGGATGTGGCCGCAGGCCTCGTGGAAGATCACGCCGCCAAAGGCATTTCCGATCACGACCGGGAATTTTCCGGCCGGCGCGTAGCCGGCGCGCAGCATGGCGTTGGCGATCCGGGCGGCCTCGGCCCCGACGCCCTCGGGGCTCACCTCCTCGAAGAATTCCAGGCCGCGCGACGCGCCGGGCGCGTGGTAGCCGCTCTCGCGCAGCGTTCCGTCCTGCGCGATGGCATTCACGTACAGCCGCACCTGCACGCGCTCGTCCTCGGCCCACAGCCCCTCGGAGTTGGCGATCAGGACGCGCTGCACACGATCCGAGTAGGTCACGTCCACGGTCTTCACGTCCCCCACCCCGGCCGCGCCGCCGTGGGCCCGGCGCATCACGGCCAGCTTGTCGCGCTTTGCGGCTGCCAGAGGATGCTCGCGCGCCACCGCCAGCGGCCGGGCCTCCACCGTGCGGAAGTCCAGGCCGCCCGCGCCGCCAGAACCGACCGTACCCGATCCGCCCTGGGCACGGGCCACGGTCTGTGCCAGCTCACGCAGACCGGTGGGGGTCACGTCGTTCGTGTAGGCGTAGACCACCCGCGTGCCGTACAGCAGCCGCAGCCCGGCGCCGAACAGGTTGCCGCCCCCGGCGTCCTTGAGGTCGCCCTGGTGCAGGCGCAGCTGCGTGTTCAGGGTGTCCTCGACGAACAGTTCCGAGAAGTCCGCGCCGCCCGCCCGCGCGAGCTGAAGGACCTCGGCGGCGAGCCCGGCGTCGAGCAGGCCGGCAGTCATGGGGACGGCGGTCATGGGATCACCAGTGGGGTCGTGTTCACGTTCCCCCCACTGTGGACGACCGCGGCAGAAAAAACAGTGCAAATCAGCGGATCGCGCACGGCAGGCGCCGCACCGGGACGGTTCCCGGAGGCCCGTGCGATACTGACCGCACGCATGGCCACGGTTCCACCCGACCTCGCCCGGCAGATCGCCCGGTACCGCTCCCTGGTCCAGGTGGCCGCTGTCGTGGCCCGCAGTGTCCGCACGGACGAACTCGTCCGGACGGTGCACCGGCAGGCCAGGGAACTGTTTACCGCCCCGGTCACGCTGCTCGCCACGCGCGGCCCCGACGGCAGCTGGACGACCCGTACCCTGGAGGGCGACACGAGCGTCGACGAGTACATCGCGCCCCGCCATGACGGCCTACTGGAGCGGGTGCTGGACGGTCGCCTGCGTCTGGAGAACGACCTGAGCGCGTACCTGCGCCGTGAGGGGCTGCACGTGTTCCGCCTGAACGCCGCTTCCGGACGGCCCATCACACGGTCGTGGATGGGCGTCCCCCTGCGGCCCGGCAGCGCGCCACATGCCGTGCTGTCTGTGCAGAGTGACCACGCCGGCGCCTTCACGCCCGAGGATCTGGAATTTCTGGAACTGCTGGGTCTGCACGTCAGTATCGCTCTGGAAAACGCCGCGCTGCATGAACGGGTGGAGCACGAGGCCCGCACGGATCCCCTGACCGGGCTGCCCAACCGCCGGGCCTTCACGGCGCAGGTCGCCGCCACCCTGGACGCGGCCGCGCAGCCCCCCGCCGCCACGCTGGTCGTCATGGACGTGCAGGACTTCAAGCGGATCAACGACACCCACGGCCATCAGGTGGGCGACGAGGTTCTGCACGGTCTGGGTGAGGCCCTGATGGTCTGTGCGGCCCCACCAGCCCACGCGTTCCGGCTGGGCGGCGACGAGTTCGCGGTGCTGCTGCCCGGCGATGCGGACGCCGGGCAGCAGTGGGTGCACGCGTTCCTGCATGACCTCCGGTTGAGGCCGTGGTCGATCCCGGACGCTCCGTACGTGAACGCCGGGCTGGCCGAGGTGCGGGCGGGCGACACCCTGAGTGACTGGGTACGCCGCGCCGATCACCGCATGTACGCGGCCAAGCGCCAGCGCGCCCATCTGCTGGAGTGACCGGGCAGGGCGCGGCCTCGCGCCGCCGGGATCAGCCGGTGGGCCGGTGGTGGGTCTCGGCGGTCGCCACGTCGCGGGCCTCCGGCGTGGGGGGCGTGACCAGGGCCAGGAACGCCTCGACGACCGCCGGATCGAAGTGGGTGCCGCTCTTGGCCCGGATCTCCGCGACGGCTGCGTCGTGCGTCCACGCGTCCTTGTAGGGGCGGACATGGGTCAGAGCGTCGTATACGTCGCACACGGCGAAGATCCGGGCGGCGAGCGGAATCGCGGTGCCCCGCAGGCCGTCCGGGTATCCGCTGCCGTCCCAGCGCTCGTGGTGGCTGCGGATGACCTCCAGCGTGGTGGGCATCAGGCCGGACAGCCGGTGCGCGATCTCGTAGCCCCGCTCGGCGTGGTTGCGCATGACCGCCCACTCGCCCTGCGACAGTGGGCCGGGCTTGAGCAGGATCGAGTCCGGGATGACCAGCTTGCCGATGTCGTGCAGGGACGCGCCCTGGCGCAGGGCGTCGAGGGTCGCGTCGCTCATGCCGAGCTGCATGCCCAGGTGTTCGGCCAGCGTGACGACACGCTCGGTATGCCCGGCGGTCTCCAGGTCGCGTTCCTCCAGCGCCACCCCCAGGGCCAGCAGCCCCCCCTGCAGCGCACTGCGGACACTCTCGACCGCGTTCATACGCTCGTGGGAATGACCCAGGCGGGACGCCAGGGCCTCGAGCAGCCGCCGGGCCTGGGGGGTGACCACCCGCCAGGTGTTGAACTGCAGCAGACCGACCAGACCCATCATGCGGCCCCCGTAGCGCACGGGCACCATCACGACGCTCTTCAGGCCGCTGTGCACCCACGATTCCAGCGCGAAGGGCTCGGCCGGGTAGTCGTTGCTCCAGCGGGTGGCACTCTGGGCGATGGCCTGACCGGTCACGCCGTCGCCCTCGCGGTACATCCGGCCCTCGAGCGCGGTGCGGACATCCGCGTCCACGTCGCCGTCCAGGCGCCGCAGAACGAAGTCGTCGCCCACCCGCTCCAGATAGGCGCTGGCCTGGAAGTCCAGCACGGCGCGGGCCAGGCTCAGGCCCTCGGTCAGGATGTCCTGCGGGCGTTCGAGCTGCTCCAGGCGCGACGTGAACTCCTCGACGGTCACGCCCACCCGCCGCCCGGGCACGAGCCGGGCGACCTCCTGGCGCTGCACCTCCTTGTGCTCATACATCAGGGCGTCGGCCAGGGCCAGCACGCGCTCCAGCGACGTGGCCTCGGGCACGTGCGCCACGCCGTACGCGAAGGGCGGCATCGGGTCGCCCGGGGCCTCCAGCTGGGCGCTGGCCCGCTCGGCGAGCCGCTGGGCAGCTCCGGCGTCCAGGCCCGGCAGCAGCACGACGAACTCGTCTCCACCCCAGCGGGCGGCCAGGCCGTGCGGATGACTCACGTCCAGCAGGGTGAGTGCCACCCGGCGCAGGTACGCGTCCCCGGCGGCATGTCCGCCGGAGTCGTTGATCACCTTCAGGCGGTTGAGGTCCAGCACCAGCACGCTCAGGGCACCCTGCGCCGTCCAGCGGGCATACAGGCGGTGCAGGGCGCGGCGGTTCCACAGTCCGGTCAGCGAATCGCGCTCATCCTGCTCCCGCTCCAGCTGGCGCTGCTCCTCGAGCATCCGTGCCGCCCGCACCTGGACGCGCAGGCGCCGCGCCAGCACCGAGGCGGTGACCAGCGACGACAGCAGGGCCACGCCGATCAGCACGGCGGCCAGCACCAGGGTGCCGTGGGCTTCCTGTTCCCGAACCGTCCGCACCTGCGCCATGGCGCGTTCCAGCTGATCCGCCAGGGGATCGACCGTGGTCTCGTCCAGGGCCAGGGCCGCCGTCCGGTCGCCGTCCCGCAGCAGCACGAACTCCTGATCCGTCGCCCGGATGTAGGCCCGCAGCAGGCCGGCGACATGGCTCAGGTCATGGGTGGAGACGTGGTGGAGCCGGGCATGAATCCAGCCGGCCACCCCCCGGGTATCGGTCACCTGGGCGACGCCCAGGGCCGCGTGCCGCTCGATCAGGTCGGTGCGGCTGGCATCCACCCGCAGCCAGAAGTCTGCCGTCAGGCCGTCGCGGCTGACCGCCTCCCATTCCAGGGCGTTGTGGCGGCTGGCGCCGGCCGTCGTGTCGGCGAGCAGCAGCAGCGTGTTCCGCTGGTGATCGGCGCTGCGGATGGCGACGGAGCACAGCAGAACAGACAGCACGGACAGCAGCAGCAGTCCGGTGACCCAGACCGGACTGCCCCGCACCGAGAACCACGCCAGCGACGCCCACGCGGGCCGTCCGGGGGGGACGTCGGTGGACGTCATGACCGCTTCCCGGAGCGTTGCCGTCCGGTCGGCCCGGTGCGCTCCACGTTGGTATTCACCTGTTCACTATGACCGCCGGAGACTCTCGGTCTTCTGACAGGCCGGCGGGTTGTTCACATTTATTCACGGGAGGGGGGGAGAACCGGTGCGGCGGCTGTCCGCAGCAGGGTCGGCGGGGGGGCCGTGACCGTGACGCCGGCTCCCGTCCGGGGATGGGTGAAGGACAGCTGCCACGCGTGCAGCCAGTAGCCCAGGTCGCCCGGCAGGCCCGGCACGTCCGGCCGGACACCGCCGCCCGGCGCATACAGTGGATCGCCCACCAGGGGGTGTCCTGCCCACGCCGTGTGGATGCGGATCTGGTGGGGCCGCCCGGTGAGGATGTCCACGTCGAGCAGGGTGGTGTCCGCGCGGCGTTCCACGACCCGCAGGTCGGAGCGGGCGACCTTTCCGCCGGCCGTGGCCGCGTGCACGTCGCCCAGCCGGGGATGCGCGACCGGCCCGATGGGCGCGGTGACGGTCAGGGCGTCCGGCGCCACGAGGCCCGACACGAGTGCCCGGTAGGTCTTGCGCACGGCGTGCTCCCGCCACTCGCGGGCCAGCGCCGCCCCGGCGTGGCTGTCCAGTGCGAACAGCACCACACCGCTCGTGCCGCGTCCCAGCCGGTGCAGCGGCGACGCGCCCGGAGACGTGCGGCGCACCAGCGTGAGCAGCGTGTGCTCCAGAAAGCCCCCACCCGGCAGGGTCGGCAGCCCGGAGGGCTTGTCCACCGCCAGCAGCCCGGCGTGCTCGTACAGCACGGTGTAGTGCAGCGGCACGTCCTCCTCGGGCCACGGGGGACGGTGCCACACGAGCACCTGTCCGGCCCGGAGCACGTGATCGCCGCGTGCCCGCCGGCCGTCCACGGTGACCTCGCCGGCCGCGAGCCGCGCCGCCCAGATCCCGGCATCCGAGTGCGTGTAGCGCGTGCTCAGGAAGGCCAGCACCGTCTGTCCGCCGGTCTGGACGGGCGTGCGGTAGGCGTAGCCGGCGTTCAGGGTCACGCTGTCCAGTATGGCCGGGCTACACTTCCGGGCGATGTTCGGCCCACAGTCTCAACATGGACACGCGCCCCGCAGCCGCCCCCAGCCCGGCCACGTGTACGACGTGGCGGTCGTCGGGGCCGGACTGGCCGGCACGGAACTCGCGTGGCGACTCGCGCACGGCGGCCAGGACGTGCTGCTCGTCTCGCAGGCCCTCGACCACCTGGGCACGCTGTACCAGCCGACCACGGCCGGTGTGGACTTCCCCGAGGGCAGCGTGTTCGCGCAGGTGCAGGCCCAGGTCGCGCCCGACACCGACGGCTGGACGTTCCACCGCCACCTGAAGGCCGAGATCGAGGCGACCAGCGGCATCCACCTGCTCCAGAGCACCGTGACCGCGCTGGACGAGGACGATGATCAGGTCGTGCTGTCCACGTGGGAAGGGCCGATGTTGCACGCCCGGCGGGTCGTGCTGGCGGTCGGCGCGTTCCTCAAGGGCCGCCTGCTGATCGGGGACGGGCTGGAGGAGGCCGGACGGCTCTCGGAGGTCGCCTACGACTTCCTGGCGGACGACCTGGCCAGCAGCGGCATCTGGCTGATCGGGGCCGAGCGCACGGCCGCCGCCGTGGACGGTGCCCCCGCCTACGACGTGCGCTTCCTGACACCCGCGCCCAGCGAACTTGACGGCTTCCGGGTGCCCCGCCTGAACCGGGTGCGGATGGTCGGCCAGTGCACGCCCGGCGAGCACACCTACGCCAGCGTCCTGACCGACGCGGCGCGGCTGGCCGCCGACCTGCTGGGGGACGCATGATCTTCCGTCTGGGCGACTTCCACGTTCCGGACGACGCGGCCCGCCTGTACCCCCATACGCCGGGGCGGCCGTGGGTGCTGGAGGTGGGGTTCGGCGACGGCCGCTTCTGGCCCGCGTATGCCCGCACCCTGCCCGAGGTGCCGAACTATCTGGGCGTGGAACTGTCGGGCGTGTCGCTCCTCAAGGCGCACCGCCGCCTGAGGGACGCGGGCCTGGACAACGCCGTCCTGACCAAGCTGCCCGCCGACGTGCTGATCCGCGAGGTCATCCCGCACGGAGCACTGGACGCCATCATCGTGAACTTTCCCGATCCGTGGCCCAAGGCCGGGCACACCGATCACCGCCTGCTGCGTGTGCCGTTCTTCCAGCTGGCCGCCAGCCGCCTGAAGCCCGGTGGCCGCGTGCTGCTCACCACCGACCACGACGAGTATTTCGAGTTCGCACTGGAACAGGCCCGTGCCAGCGGTGTCATGGACGTGCAGACCGGTGATCCGCCCCCGGCCGCGCTGGAGACCAAGTACGCCCTGAAGTGGCGAGATCTGGGGCTCGGTGCCCACCACGCCAGCTTCACGCCCACCGCTCATCGGCCCGTGCCACACGGCGACGTGTACCCCTACCCGGAGGACGAATCCACCGTGCCCCACGCTGTCCTGACCCTGCCCCAGACCTTCGCCCCCACCGCCTTCGAGAAGGTCACACAGCGCAGCCCCCAGGCGGGCTGGACCGTGATCCTGCTCGACCTGTACCAGGGCCTGCGCCGCGACGGCTGGGTCGCCCTGGCACACGTCGTCGAGGGCGACCTGACCCAGGAAGTCCTGATCGGCATCACCGCCCGCGAGGACGGCTCGTATCTGGTGCGGCTCGCCAAATTTGGAGGCCCGATCATCACGCCCGGCGTGAAGGCCGCCGTGGGCACGGTGACCGAGTGGCTGGAGGGGCAGGGCGCCGTGGTGCGGCACCGGGGGTACTGAGCGCCCTAGTCTGTTCCCGTCTCGGCGCGGTACGCCGCCTGCACCAGTTTCAGGCCGGGGGCCAGGGCCAGGGCCCGCAGCAGGGGGCCGGTGATCCGCAGCGTGCCATCGGTCATGGCGGCCACCACGTTCAGGTCGCCGCGCCAGAAGGCGTCGGCACCGGTACCACGCAGCGCAAAGGTCAGGTCAGCGGGGCCACTGCGGGCCGCGTCGCCACTGAGAACCGTGGTCTGTCCACTGCGGCCATCGACCAGTACGCAGGCGTCCGGGTCGGTCTGCACAAAGCGCAGGGCCAGCCGCTCACGGGCCGGGGCGGGGTCGGCGGCCCGCAGGAACACGCGGGTCAGCAGCGCCTCCATGTCGGGGCCACTGGGGTGGGACGAAAGGGCCATGACGTCAGGCCAGTGCAACGCACCGGGCATCACCGTAGCATTCCCTGCAAATTCCTCGCCAGGACGGTGTTTTTGGCACGTTTGGCACCCTTCATGAAGCGTGCGGTCGTACACTCCCGCGTGTCCGGTGGTGGTCTGCTGTGGCGGCAGGACATACCAGCTTCAGGAGGTCAATCATGAACGAACAGCTCCAGCAGACCATCGATGCCCTTTCGGGCGGACTCCAGAGCGTGCCGGCCAGCGCGGCCGTCGCCAACGTCACCTCCTGGCACCAGACGCTCGACGGCGTTCCCGGTGCCGAGACGGTCGTGGATCACCTCGCCAGCCTGAAGAGCGCGCTGGAAAGCGGTGACCTGGAAGGGGCCGCCGCCCTCCTGCCTGATCTCGGTGCTGCGACCGAGAGCCTCGCGCCGGACGCCCCGGCCGCCGATCAGGACGGCCTGCGCCAGCTGGCCGCTGCCCTGCAGGGCTGAGCCACCGCACCGCCTCTTGTCCGCGAACCCCGTCTATGCTGACGGGGTTTTCTCATGCCTGACGATCTTGCCTTCCGTCTTGAACCGCTCTCGACCATCATTCCTGCCCTGCGACGTGCCCTGTGGGAGAGGGGCGAGGTGACGTTCACCGTGCCTGATCCGGACGCCGGGCTGGGCCTGTATGCGGGCGAGATGACTCCACACGGCATCCACCGGCCGTGGGCCGTGTGGACAGAGATGGCCGATCTGCTGGGGGCCCACCTGCTCACGCCAGAGCGGGCCGCGCCTGGGCACGTCCGGGTGCGTCTGCGGACATGGGCGGCCCGTCCAGAACCCGACGCGGCCGGGTACGGGGCAGGCGGCGACTGGGCACGGGTGGACAAGCTGGAAGATCCGACCTTCCTGCTGAGTTTCGTGGAGGCCCTGCGGCGCGTGAATCCCCCACCTGGCGGCCGGGTGCTGGTACTGGGCGTGAATCGCGGCCGCGAACTGGACGCCCTGCCGCTCGCCTTCCCGGAGCGCGTCTTTGAGGTTCACGGCGTGGATCTGGATGCCTCGGCGCTGGAGCTGGCCCGTGCCCGCCACCCGGACGCCACCTTTCACACGCTGGACGTGACCACGCTGCCCCGCCCGGAGCTCGGCACCTTCGACGTGGTGATCGCCCTGAGCCTGCTCCAGAGCCCTGGTATCCGGCAGGACGTGCTGCTCGCCGCGCTGCGCCGCCACCACCTGACCCCCACGGGCGGCCTGATCCTGGGCTATCCGAACGCCCGCTACCGCGACGGCACCCTGAGCCCGGGGGCACGGGTACGGAACTTCGCGCGGCCTGACCACAGCCTGCTCATGGCCGACGTGACCGGGGCGCGGCGCGGCCTGCACGGGCGCGGCTTCAAGGTCTTCGTGACCGGCCGGCACGAGATCCTGGTGACGGCGATTCCTGCGGGCACGACCACGCCCCGGAACCTGGAGCTGTAGTCCGGGCACGTGGCGATCCGGGCCTGTCCGGTGGCCCTGCGGTTCTTGCCCACCGTTCACACCTCGAATCTACAGTGGCGGAGATGCGCTTCCTGCTGACGGTTCCGGCCCTGGCCCTGCTGCTCGCGGCGTGTGCCCCGGCCACCACCGGCCCCACGTTGCAGGTGGCCGCGCCGCCCCTCTTCCGCCGGGGGGATACCCTGCTGATCAGCGGGCGCGACCAGAACGAAGACGCCCTGAGCGGCACCATCGTCCTGAGCAGCGCGCCGGTCTACCGCTCCAGCTCCGATTCCTGGCGGTTCGACGCGAGGGGCGGCTACGTGATCCTGGCCGGTCCGGTCACGGGCGGCCCCTCCCAGTTCTGGGACACCAGCGATCCCAGACGCGAGAAGGCATGCATCGTCTTCAGCCCTGTCTCCCAGGACGCCCCTGTCGGAACCCGTCGCCTCACCCCCCGGCTGACCGGCGTGGGCATCGCCGGGAGCACGGCCGAGCTGAAGGCCGTGTTCGCGAAGCTGTCCGGCAGCGGGACAAAACTGACCGGCGGCGTGTGCACGGTGACCCGGAAGTAGTCCAGATTCCCGGCTACGCCTGCTCCCGCAGGAAGGACTGGAACCAGTGGTAACTGTCCTTGGGGGTGCGCACCTGCGTGGCGAAGTCCACATGCACCAGCCCGAAGCGCTGGCTGTAGCCCTCGGCCCACTCGAAGTTGTCGAGCAGTGACCACGCGAAGTACCCGCGCACGCCGGCCCCCTGCGTGATGGCGTCCCGCACGGCCTCCAGGTGCGCCTCGTGGTAGCGGATACGGAGATCGTCGCGCACGCGGCCGTCAACGTCAATGACATCGGCCACGGAACAGCCGCTCCTGGTGACGTACAGGGGCGGGCAGGTGTCGCCGTAGCGGGCCTTCAGGCCGGTCAGGGTCTGGGTCAGGCCCTCGGGCACGACCGGCCACCCGGACGCCGTGTACTCCCGGTCGGGAATCCGGCCCAGGGACACGCCGAACGGCCCCGTAGGGTCGGCCCTCACGGAGTCGGGCCGGTCGTAATTCACGCCCAGAAAGTCCAGCGGCGCGGCGATCACGCTCAGGTCGCCGGGGCGGATCACCTCCAGCAGCGCCGGATCGGTGCCCTGGAGGATGTCCAGCGCCAGCGCCGGGTACTCCCCCCGGATCAGCGGATCGGTGAACAGGTGGTTGTGCAGGGCGTCCATGCGGTTGGCGGCGTCCAGATCCTCGTCGCGGTCGCCCGCAGGCCACGCGGGAGCATGGTTGTTGGCGATCCCGACCATGTTCGCGCCCGCCTCGCGCAGCGCCCGCACGGCCAGCCCGTGCCCGAGCAGCTGGTGATGCGCCGCCGGGAAGGCGTGCACCCCCAGCGTGCGCCCCGGCGCGTGGTTTCCCAGGGCGTACCCGTGCAGGAAGTGAATGTATGGCTCGTTCAGGGTCATGAAGCCGGTCACGCGGTCCGACAGGCGCTCGCCCACCATGAACGCGTACTCCTCGAAGCGGTGGGCCGTGTCGCGGTTCATCCACCCGCCGCGATCCTCCAGCGCCTGCGGCAGATCCCAGTGGTACAGCGTCACCCACGGCTGGAGATCGGCCCCCAGCAGCTCGTCCACCAGGCGGTCGTAGAAGGTCAGGCCCGCCTCGTTTGCCCGGCCCCGCCCGTCCGGCTGCACGCGCGGCCACGCGACGCTGAACCGGTACGCTCCCAGCCCGAGGGCCCTCATCAGGGCCACGTCCTCGCGGAAGCGGTGGTAGTGGTCGCAGGCCACGTCGCCGGTGTCGCCGGCCTTCACCCGGCCCGGCGTGTGCGCGAAGGTGTCCCAGATGCTCGCGCCGCGCCCGCCCTCGTGCACGGCCCCCTCAATCTGGTACGACGCGGTGGCCGCGCCCCACACGAACCCGGTCGGAAAGTGCGCCATATGCTCCCTATTGTGCCTGCGCTGGCCGGTCAGGCCGGATGCTTCGCCGGGTCTACGCCTCGCGCTGGCCGGTCACCCAGTACCGCACGCGCTCGGAGACGTTTTCCATGTGGTCGCCCACGCGCTCCAGCGAGCGGCCCACCCGCATAAGCATCAGCGCCTTGCTGATGTTGCGGGGATCTTCGAGCATGTAGGTCACGAGTTCGCGCTGGATCTGCTCGTACAGGTCGTCGACCTCGTCGTCCATCTGGGTGGTCGCCTCGGCCCGCGCCACGTCCCGCTCGGCGATGGCGGTGCGGAGGTTCTGGCTCATCTCACCCAGGCGCTCCAGCATGCGGGCCAGGTTCACGTAGCGTTTCAGGGCCGGGGCCTGGGCCAGTTCCGCACCGTCCTTGGCGACATGCACCACGTAGTCGCCCATGCGCTCGATGTCCGACAGGCTCTTGAGGATCAGGGCGACCATCCGCAGGTCGCGCGCGACCGGCTGGTGCAGGGCGATGATCCGCAGGCACTCGGCCTCGATCTGCGCTTCCTGGGCGTCCACCTCGCGGTCCATGGCCCTGACCTCGTCCAGGCGCTCCACGTTCTCGTGCAGCAGCACATCGGCCGCCACCGGCAGCATGCGCTCGACCGTGGCGAGCATGTTCAGGGCACCGTTCAGGACGGCTCTCAGGTCAGTTTCAAGGGCTTCACGCATGGACACTCCTGTGGGGTGAACGTAGCACTCCGGGGTGGGGGAAAGGTCAGAGGGCGGTCAGGGGAGACGCGGGTCGTCAGCTCCCCAGTCCGCCCACGCCGGGCAGCGTGAAGCAGAAGGCGTTGCGGTTGTCCCGCCGTTCCGCCCACGCCTGCCCCCCCCAGCCCTGCACGATGCTCCGCACGATGTACAGGCCCATGCCGCTGCCCTGTCCGGTCGCGGCTGCGCCGCGCGTGTGGGCCCGGAACAGGCCGTCGGTGTCCGACAGCGGCGCGCCGTCATCCAGCACGCACACCTCGACCCAGGTGCCGCGACCGGCGGTCTGCACGTCTACCGGCCGCCCCGCCGGGCCGTACTTCAGGGCGTTCTCGACGAGGTTCAGCAGCACCTGCAGCAGCTTGTCGGGATCGGCCCGCACCAGGTAGTCCGTGCCGAAGCTCAGGGCCGCCTGCCGCGCCAGCAGCTCGGGGGCCAGCAGCCGCTCGGCCCGCGTGAAGGCCTCGGCCAGGGCCAGGGTACGTGCCCGCGTGGGCCGGAATCCCACGGCCAGGTCCTCGACCAGCCGGGCCAGCCGCTCGGTCTCCTGGAGGCCCTGGCGCACGAAGTTCTGCGACAGCTCCGGCGGCATGTCGTATTCCAGCGCCTCCAGCACACCGCGCAGCGCGGCGACCGGCGTGCGGAACTCGTGGCTCAGGACGGCCGTCGCCTCGCGCAGCTCGGCCTCGCGGCGACGGTGATCGGTGACGTCCTCCACGATCAGGGCGCCGTCCGCGCCGTCACGGGTGGCGGTGCAGCGCAGCGTGCGCCCCGAGACCTCCAGTTCCAGTTCGCCGCCACGTTCCAGCAGCGCTTCCAGCGTGTGCCGGCGCACGACCTCCAGCACCGGGCGACCGACGGCGCGATCCTGCGTCACCCCCCACAGCCGCGCAGCGGCGGCGTTCACGCGGGTCACGGCCCCATCCCGGGTCAGGATCACGGCCTGCGGCAGCGCGTCCATCCACATGATCCACTCCTCGGCCGCCCCCGGCTGCGGCGTCTCGCCGGTGGGCAGCCCCCCCACCCTCACGCCGAGGCCGCCCATGGGCGCATCCGGTAGCCCTTGCCGCGCACGGTCTCCAGAAAGCCCGGTCGCCCCGGATCGTCGCCCAGGTGTGCCCGCAGCTGCGTGACGTGCTGATCCACGGTGCGCTCGCCGCCCAGGAAGTCCGCGCCCCAGACCCTGTCCAGCAGTTCCGTGCGCGAGTACACCCGCCCCACGTTCTGTGCCAGGAACGCCAGCAGGTCGAATTCGCGCCGCGTCAGGTTCAGGCGCTCGCCGCCCACGCGGGCCTCGGCCGCGCCCATGTCCACGCTCAGGGGCCCGTTCGCCAGCACCGCCGGCACCTCCGGCTGCGAGCGCCTCAGCAGCGCCCGCACCCGCGCCACCAGCTCCGCCGCGCTGAAGGGCTTGGTCAGGTAGTCGTCCGCGCCGGATTCCAGGCCCTCGACCCGCTCGGCCTCGGCGGCCCGCGCCGTGAGCATCAGCACCGGCATGCGCCGCAGCTCCGCGTCGGTGCGCACGCGGCGCAGGAAGCCCAGCCCGCTCTCGCCGGGCAGCATCCAGTCGAGCACCAGCGCGTCCGCGCCCTCCAGCGCCTCCAGGCCCCCCGCCGTGGACGGCAGCGCCGTGACCGTGAGCCCCGCGCGTTCCAGGTGGAACCGCAGGACATCGCGCACCGTGCCCTCGTCCTCTATGACAACCACGTGGCTCATCCCTTCCATTCTGCCGCCCCAGGTCAGGGCGGTGTCAGGGTGGGGCTGCTGTTCACTGACGGGCGAGGCCGTCACACTGTCGTCCATGGTCACCCAGGAATACCAGCTACTGCGCGTCGTGAACGGGTTCACGCACTTCGCCTGTGTGAGCGTGAGGTTTCGCCTGGGTTTGGGCATGCATGTCGTTCCCGTGCTGCCCGAGCATCCCGACACCGGTGCTGGCGAGATCAACGCATCACTTGAGCCTGAGTGGGTGGCGGCGGCCATCCAGGGCTGCCGGGATGGCTTGGCTCTCGGTCAAGCGGCTGTGGAAGATGGTGGGAAGCTGGTCGAGGTGCTCCGTGTAGTCGGAACACCGCTGGACACATGCCCGGCCGATGTCCGACTGACTGCCTGTATGGCGACGTTGCTGGCCCTCGATCCTGAGCGGACATTGCCTCAGTACGCGCTTCAGTTCGGAGAGTGGTTTGTGGAGGCGTTTGCTTGATTGCGTCGCTTGCCATCCCGCGTCGGGGCGGTGTTCGGTTTTAGGATAAATTGCATGTGGCCCGAAAGGGACGGGGTGCATGACAGCCGGAGGAAATGAGGGGAGCACAGACTCTGAGCGCAGAAAAGCGCCTGGAGTTGCCGCTCCAGGCGCTTAAAGGAGGTGATTCCTTATGCGTAAGCAGCGTAAGGGTACACCAAAACGTCCGCGCAGACAACTCAGACTCACTGAATTCGCTGCTCTGGTGGCGGCTTTCGGTACGGTAGTGAGTGGCCTCGCGGCGATCCTGAAGAAAACTGGGGCGAGTCGGAGACGAGCCCGAGCGGAGCGAGTGCCAGACAGAGTCAGAGCACGGCGATGGAACACCCTGTCGGCGTTGTGCCCGACAGGGTGTGGAATCAGAGTGCTCTGGCGGAACAGCCCTGAAGTCACGCCCTCTCGACCTCCGGCCTGCGCCTCTCAAGGTGTCCAGTCCACGCCCGGTTGGGCGTGTTGTTCTGTCCCACGTCCTGACAGTCCCGGCCGCCCTGCGTTACCCTGCTCTGCGGTGCGCTCCCGCGTCGGGGGCGTGGCGGGTGGGGCCGGACGCATCCCTCTCCAGGTCGTTCTGCGAGACGCCGGTACCCCCCGCAAGGAGCACGCATGCGGAAGTACTACACGTCGGAATCCGTCTCGGAAGGCCACCCGGACAAACTCGCGGACTTCATCTCGGACTCGGTGCTCGACGAGTTCCTGCGCCAGGAGCCGGGCAGCCGCGTGGCGGTCGAGACGCTGCTGACCACCGGCATGGCGGTCGTGGCGGGCGAGGTCACGGCCCAGCACGCGCACGTGGACGTGCAGAGAACCGTGCGGGAGGCGGTCATGAAGGTCGGCTACACCCGCGCCAACTACGGCTTCGATGCCGAGTACAGCGCCGTGCTGGTCAGCATCCATGAGCAGAGCCCGGAGATCGCGGGCGGCGTGAGCAGCAGCGAGGAATGGCGGGCCATGAGCGCCGAGGAGCGGGCCCGCCCCGAGAACGCGCATTCCGAGGTCGGGGCCGGCGACCAGGGCCTGATGTTCGGCTACGCGACCGACGAGACGCCCGAGCTGATGCCGCTGCCGATCTCGCTGGCGCACAAACTCACGCGGCAGCTGGCAGACCTGCGCAAGGCGGGCACCCTGCCGTACCTGCGCCCCGACGCCAAGGCCCAGGTGACCGTGGTGCGCGACGGCGAGCCGCACGAGGCCACCGAGACGGCGGTGGACACCATCGTGATCAGCACGCAGCACGCCGACGACGTGTCGCAGGAACAGATCCGGGCCGACATGATCGAGCACGTGATCCGCCCCGTGATCCCGGCGCAGTACCTGACGCCCGAGACCAAGTACTTCATCAACCCCAGCGGGCGCTTCGTCATCGGTGGGCCGCACGGCGACACTGGGCTGACCGGCCGTAAGATCATCGTGGACACCTACGGCGGCGCGGTGCCGCACGGGGGCGGGGCGTTCTCGGGCAAGGATCCGACGAAGGTGGACCGCAGCGCCGCGTACTACGCCCGCTACATCGCCAAGAATCTGGTCGCGGCCGGGCTGGCCCGCCGCGCCCTGGTCGAGATCGCGTACGCCATCGGCCGCGCCAGCCCGGTCAGCCTGCGGGTGGACACCTACGGCACCGGCACGGTCAGCGACGAGACGTTGGCCCAGCTCGTCGCCGCGCACTTCGACGCCCGGCCCCAGGCGATCATCGCGCAGCTCGATCTGCGCCGCCCCATCTACGCGCAGACCGCTGCATACGGGCACTTCGGCCGCAGCGAGTTCCCGTGGGAACAGACGGACCGGGCCGAGGCCCTGAGCGCAGCCGCGCGGGACTGACGGTCATCACAGCGTGGGCGGAGACTGGAGGGAGCGTCCTCCGGTCTCCGCCCGCCCACGTTCCGGCCCCCTGATCATGAGCCGGTCATGGCGGGCCGGGTGGCGATCATGGCAGGGTCACGGCCCGTCGGGATGATCAATCCAGAAGTCGGCGCTGACCGCGAGGGGCGGATAAGCCCGACTTCCGGGGGGAAACCATGCCGAAATGCCAGTCCGCCGTGGGCCGCCGGGCCCGCCTGTCCCTGGGTGCCGTGTGCGCCGCCGCCCTGCTCCTGCTGAGCGCGTGTGGCGGTGGAGGGCCGCCGGCCACGACGACCCCGCCCGGCGTCTTCGACACCAGCATGTGGGACAGCGCCCTGTACCAGTAGGCCCGCCGTTGACCGACCGTTCCCGGGCTGCGGGATCCCCCGTGGCTGTCGTGGCCGTGTGCCGCCACGTTTCAAGGAGACCACCATGTTCCGTTCCCTGATGATCACCGCTGCCCTGGCCACCGCCGTCGCGCTGGCCGCCACCTTCACCACGCCGCACACCTTCACGGCGGGGTCGCCCATCAAGGCCGCCGAGGTGAACAGCAACTTCGAGGCCGCCCAGACGGAACTGCGTCGCCTGGACAGCAAGGTGGTCGGCTTCGTGCATACCAGCACGGCCACGAACATCACCGGCAACTGGACGTGCCTCGACAACGCCGCCACGAATGGCCGCCCGGACGCCATCGTGACCGTCACGCACAATTTCAATCCCGGCGGGAACTCGGCCCTGAACAACTACGATCCGAACCTGACCGGCGTGTGGTACTACCAGAGCAAGTGGTGCATCTACCACGAGGACACCAGCAAGCCCATGCTGGCGGGCAAGACCTACAACGTGGTCGTCGTTGCGCCCTGACAGCGGCCTCCGTGGAGCCCAGGGGGGCGCTGTTCACCTTTCGACTCCGCGAAGGCCGCTGTGAGTGAGCCCGGCGACCCGCCCTACCGCCCCGCCTCGCGCTGGGCGAGCAGGGCGGCCTCCACGCGGTTGCGCACCTGGAGCTTCTGCAGGATGTTTGTCATGTAGTGCTTGACGGTCTTCTCGGTCAGCTCCAGGTCGCGGCCGATCTCCTTGTTGCTGCGCCCCGAGGCCACGCCCTCCAGGATCTGACGCTCGCGGGGAGTCAGGTCACTCAGCGGGTGGACGGGGCCGCGCCCCGGCGACGCCATCTCGACCAGCACGCCGGCGGCCAGGGACGGGGTGATCACGACCTCGCCCGCGTGCGCCGCCCGCACGACGCGCCGCAGTTCGCGTCCCGACACGCCCTTGAGGATGTAGCCGCGTGCTCCGGCCTTCAGTGAGGCGAGCACGTCGGCCTCCTCCTCGCTGAACGTCAGCATCACGATCCGGGTCACCGGGCACGCGGCCGTGACCTCCCGCGCCGCCTTCAGGCCGCTGCCCGGCAGGTTCAGATCCAGCAGCAGCACGTCCGGCAGCAGGGTGGTCGCCAGCTGCAGGGCGTCCTCGGCGCTGCCGCCCTCGCCGACCACCTCCAGGCCGGGCTCGGCGGCCAGGGTCGCCGCCACGCCCTCGCGGAACAGGGGATGGTCGTCCACGATCACGATCCGGATGGCATCGACGGGCACGTCAGTCATGATGCTCCTCGGGCGACAGCGGCACCCGGGCCTCGACCACCGTGCCGCCGTGGGCCTGCGCCCTGACCGTGAACGTCCCGCCCAGGCTCTCGGCCCGCTCGCGCATGCCGACCAGACCCAGGTGGCCGTCGGGGGCCGCGCCACACCACGTGAAGCCCGGCCCGGCGTCGGTGATCCGCAGCACCAGCCAGCCGCCGTCGGCCGTGTCGGCCGTCACGGTGACCGGGCCGCCTGGAGCGTGCCGGTGGGCGTTGTTCAGGGCCTCCTGCACGATCCGGAAGGCCGTGATCTTGACCGGCAGGGGCACATCGTCCGGCAGTGCCGCGGCGTCCAGGGGCACGTCCACCCCGGCCCGGCGGCGGTGGTCGCGCAGCGCCCGTTCCAGCACCTCGCGCAGCGTCAGGGCCGCCAGATCCGGGAGCCGCAGGTCCGTGGCGATGGCCCTCACCTCGCGCAGCGCGGATTCCAGCGACTGCTCCACGCTGCCCAGGGCCTCCTGCTGTGGCCCGGTCGCGTGGGCCCCCAGGCTGTCCAGCCGCAGCAGGGCGTAACTCAGATCCTGCGCGGGGCCGTCATGCAGGTCGCTCGACACGCGGCTCAGGACGCGCTCGCTGTGCGCGGTGGACCGGGCGGCGGCGCGGCTCACGCGGCCGTGCAGCTGCGCGTTCTGCGCGAGCAGTCCTTCGAGCGTGCCCACCTGTTCGCGCAGGGTCGCCTGCTGCCGCCGGATGGTGTCCGAGCCCCGCCGCACCAGCCCCGACAGCAGCGCGTAGGTCAGCAGCGTGATCGCCGCGACCACCCCCCACGAGCGCCGCTGCGCCTGTGCGATCTCCGCGTCCAGCGGGCCGGTCGTCTGGTAGAACTCGGCCACGGCGATCACGCGGTCCGTGCCCTCCAGCCGCATGGGCACGTAGGTCTCGATCAGGTGCCGGTACTGACCGCGCTGCGAGGCGTTCTCCTCGTCGCGCAGGTTCGTGATCTCGGCCGAGATCTCTCCCCGCCACGCCCGGGCCAGGTCCGCCTTGATCGGGAAGATGCCGCCGGCATCCTGCCCGTACACCACCCGGCCGTCCGGGGCCCAGATCTTGATGGACACGATCTCGCGGCCGAGCGGCGTGGTCGCCAGCAGCTTCTCGATGGCCGCCTGACGCCCGGGCGACAGCCACGTCGAGGAACCGAGTTCCTGAAGCTGCGTGACCAGGAAATTCTCCACGTACAGCGCGGCCGTCGCCGCCGTGCGGTGGATCACACCCTGCCGGATCTGGGCGCCCACCCACCATCCGGTCACCAGCATGCTGACCAGCAGCACCAGCAGGCTCGCCAGATTGAAGCGGGCCGCGAGGGTGAGCGTATGCCAGCGCCACGCCCGACGCGGGGCAGCACGCAGCGGCGGGGCGGACAGGGCCATGGGTCATTATCCGCCCCGCTTTGCCCCCCGTGCAGTGGGCCAAGGTCGGAGGGCGGCCGATCCGCTCCACGCGGATCCGCAGGATGCACGGACAGCCTCAGGACGTGCGCCGCATGGACGATGGCCCGGGGGGCAGGCCCGCCCGTGGGCCATGGCGGACGTCTGCGCACGGACGTACGGTGAGGGCACCTGCACACCACAGGGTCAGGAGGTCTCGAATGAACGCGAAATCCCGGACGCTGTACGTTCTGCTCGCCGCTGCCCTGGCGCTGGGCACCGCTGCCGCGAAACATGGCGCGGACGACCCCCCAGGCGATGATCACGGCCGTCACGGGGCCGGTCATGCCACGGCGCCTGCTGCGGCGCTGCCTGTTCTGGCCCGGCATGGCGCCGACGACCCACCCGGCGACGACCATGGTCACCATGGAGCTGGACACGCCTGATCGCGCCCCCTCTCCCCCCCCCGGGAACCGGAACCTCTCGTTCCGGTTTTCTGATGAACCAGCTTCAGCGCGGCTCTGCGCTCACGGCCGTCTGGGCCTCGCGCTCGGCGTAGACCTCCACGAACTTCTGCCTCAGCGCCCCTGCACTGGCACGCGGCACCATCTCGCTGACGTCACCGCCGTAGCTGGCGATCTCCCGCACCATGCTGCTCGACACGAAACTCCAGCGCGTGGCCGCCATGATGAACACCGTCTCGGCGTCCCCGATCTGGCGGTTGAGGTGCGCGATCTGGAGTTCGTACTCGTAATCCGACACGGCCCGCAGGCCGCGCACGATCACGCTGCCCGGCTCGCGCGCCATGTAGTCCACCAGCAGCCCCCCGAAGCTGTCCACGCCGACGTTGGGGAAATGTGCTGTCGCGGCGCGCAGGATGTCCAGGCGCTCGTCCAGGGTGAAGAGGTGTCGGCCCTGCTTGCGGGCATTGTGCATGACCGTCACGGTGACGCGGTCGAAGATCTTGGCCGCCCGCGTCAGCACGTCCATGTGGCCGCTGGTGATCGGGTCGAAGGAGCCGGGAAAGACGGCGTTCATGTGCCTGAAATGGTATCCCGCCCGGCGTCCGGGGTGTCGGCGGACTCGCGGGTGTACACGGTCAGGCTGTTGCTGCCGTATCGCCGTTCCTCGCGCACGAAGCCGACGTGATCCGGCAGGTGAAGCCGATCCGGGTGCTGGCAGATCAGCAGGCCGCCGGGCTTCAGCGCGGCGCTGCCGAGCACCTGCCGGGCCAGCGCCGGGATGTCGGCCTCGTACGGTGGGTCGCTGAACACCACATCGAAGCTGCCCAGGCGGGGGAGCAGGCTGCCGGAATCGCCCTTCACAATCCGCACGCGCAGGTCCAGCGCGCGGGCGTTGGCCTCCAGCGTCCTCAGGGCGCGCTGATCGGTCTCGACCAGGGTCACGTCGTGCCCCCGGCTGGCGGCCTCCAGTCCGATCGCGCCGCTGCCCCCGTGCATGTCCAGGAAGGCGGGAAAGCGGGCGGCGGGGGCACGGGCCGCCAGCAGGTCGAACAGGCTCTTGCGGATGCGGGCCCCGCTGGGTCTCGCACTCTCGGGCACGCGCATCTCCCGGCCCTGGGCAGTGCCGCCCAGAATCCTGACGCTCACAGAACAGTCCTCATCCGTGCAGCCTACAGCCATGCAGCCTGCGCGAGGTCTGCGCTCAGGACAGCGCCGCGTACGCCGGGAAGGTGTCCAGCGTGCCGGGCACGAGCGTCCAGTCCTCGCCGTCCCGTGTGGCCTGCCCGGCCTGCACCAGCCGGTTGAGTTCCGCCTCGACGCGCTGCTGCACGCGCCGCAGCGGCATGGCGTCCGTGCCCTCCACGCCGCGCCACGCCAGAAACGCGCGGTGGAACGCGGGCAGGGCAAAGAGGCCCACGCGGGTCTCCAGGGCGCGCCAGCTCAGGCCCGGCGGGGGTGGGGTCGTCATGGCCCTGTTCTACCGCTGCCGCCGCGCCACGTACAATGCCTGCATGACCGAGTTGCCCGGCGACCCCGACGCTCCGGAGCCCGCCGACCCGGCGCTGCTGCCCGCCGATCTGGCACGGCAGCTCGAGGCGCTGGGTGGGCAACTGGTGTGGCGGATCGGCAAGGACGAACTCAGCGACGAGATTGTGGTTCGGCTGGGCTTCGCGTCGGCCACGCCCCGCTTCGCGCATCTGGCCCGGCTGCGCAGCGCCGGTGATGCCGAGCTCCAGGCCGCCCTGGCCGAACACCGGGTCGTGATCGAGTGGGTGGACTGAACGCGTGGTGATCGAGTCGGCCCAGGCGTTCACGCTGACGTTTCCGGGGCCGTCGGCCGGCGCCCTGGCCTTCGTGCGCTCGCCGGCGTGGGCACTGTCCCGCGTGGAGTTCCTGCGGCACCTGCGTGCCGACGACAGCGGCGTGCGCGGGGAACTGCTGGTGCAGCTGCCGGTGCTGGGCCAGGCCGACCTGCCCTTTCACAGCCGAGTGGTGCCCACGGCGGACGGCGCGGCGCTGGAGCCGCAGCCCCTGAGCGGCGAGCGGGCGTGGGTCGAGGTGCAGGGCAGCGCCCGCGCCGAGGACACCGGCAGCGTGCAGACGGCCCTGGACTTCTCGTTCATGTTCCGTGCCCACCTGGCCGTGCCGGACGGTGGCGGCTGGGGCGGTGACGCCTTTTCGAAAATGGTGCAGGCCGCCGCCAGACGCACCCTGGAGCGGGTCGCGCGCGAGCTGCCCGCCGGGATCGCGGCGGCCATGGCAGACGCGCCGGCAGCACGCTGACCGGCCACGATACGAACCGCGCCGCCCGGCACTGGGGCGGCGCGGTCACGGCACACGGATCGGACGGAATCCGTCCGATTCCCGTCCATCCGGGCAAGAACCGGTAGGGACGTCCATCTCCCGGAGTCCGTCGGTTCTCCCTCTTCCGCTGCTGCGCAGCTCTGTGGTTCCGGTCGGATGTCACCCCACTTTCAGCGGGATTCCATCGGAGTTCGTCTCACAGCGGTGTTCAGTTCCGCCCCGGGGCTGAGAAGATGCCCCAGGGCTCCACGTCCAACCGCTGTCTCCTCCAGGTGCTCGCTCCGCTCGATTCAGGGGCAGTGAGGGAACCCCGGGGCGCCCCTGAAATCTGCTGTCAGTGCGCGGCTTCGGGGAAGTCCAGGGTGCGGGCGTCGCTCCACAGCCCTTCCAGGTCGTAGTACTCGCGGGCATCTCTGGTCATGATGTGCACCACGATGCTGCCGCCGAAGGCCAGCAGCAGCCAGCGCTCGCTGGGGCCTTCCACGCTGGGGCGCGGCAGACCGGCCTCCTGGGCCTTCTGGCGGATGTTCTCCTGCACGGCATTGAGCTGGAGGCCAGCGGTGGCGGTGCAGATCACGAAGTAGTCCAGCGTGGTACTGACGTCGGTCAGGTCGAGCACGACGACATCCTCGGCGCGGCGTTCGCGGGCAGCGTCCACGATGGCGTGCAGCTGGGCCTGGGTGCCGTGCTGACGGGTGGGGGCCTGGGCGGGGGTGCGTTCGGGGTCTGTGGTCATGGGGTCTCCGGGGTGGGGCTCAGGTCGTTCAGGGCCGCCAGGTGCGTGCCGGCGTCGGTGCCGAGCAGGATGCCGACCTCGCCGGCCGCGACCGGGAAGCGTTCGCCCTGCAGCCGGGGCAGGTTCAGGGCGTCGGCCAGGGCGCCGGCCTGCGCGACCTCTTGCTGCGTGAACACCTGGCTGGCTTCACGGCTCGCGGCCACAGCACTCAACTCTACGTCACGGTACCCCATGGCCTGCAAGGCCCGCACGAGGCCCGCACCCAGGCCGTCACCACTGGCGTCCACGATGCGCACGCGGACATCCGGCACCGAGATCGCCGCCGGCTTTCCCCACACGGCGGCCAGACGCTCCCGGTTGACCGCCAGGTTGAAGGTGCCGGGAATGGGATCGGTCGGCAGCGTCGAGAACGCCAGCTTGAGCCGCGCCAGGTATGGCCGCAGGGCCAGCAGCAGATCCGGGTCGGCGTTGGTCTCGACACCGTTGCCGATGCCGCCCAGGATGGTGGGCAGGGCAGCCAGGCCCTGCGGCGTGCGGAGCTTGCCGGCCAGCTGGGTCAGCGCCTGCTTCTGGTGGTCGATCCGGCCGTAGTCGTCCCCGAAGCCCTTGCGCACCCGCAGGAACAGCACGCCCTGCCTGCCGTCCAGGTGGTGGTCGCCGGGAGCGAGCTTCAGGTTCACGCCCGCCGCGTTGTCCACCCACTCGATGCCCGGCTCGGGTACGGTCACGTCCAGGCCGCCCAGCGCGTCGATCACGCGCTCCACGTAGTCCGTCCGTACCACCACATAAGAGTCCACGTGCTCGCCGGTGATGGTCTCCACGGCGCGCATCAGGGCCTGCGGGCCGCCGTCCCAATACTGGCTGTTCACCTTCTGGGCCGCGATCCCCAGACGGGGATTGAACTCCCCGACGTTCGTGTCACGCGGGATGTTCAGCACCTGCACCGACGCGCCGTCCACCTTGACCAGCATCAGGGTGTCGGTGTTGGGCGGCTGGATCAGGCCCTCGCGCTGGCCCTGATCCTTGCAGGGCTGGTGGTAGTAGCAGTAGATGATGTCGCGCCCGGCGATCAGCACGGTGTACTGCGGGGCCTGCCCCTGCACCGCCCGGATCACGCTGGTCGTCTGTCCGCCCGCCGTGCTCACCACGGCCAGACCGCCCAGCGTGAGCGTCGCCACACTTAAGCCGAACACCTGGAGGGCGCGCAGGCCGGCCAGCTGCCGCGGACTGGGGGGCTGCGTCACGCGCCGGGGGTCGGGAAACCGGTGGTCGATGTCGGGGTGGGGTGGGCGCTGCACGGCAGCGCATGATAGGCCCGCAGGGTACGCGGATGCACCTGGATGCCCTTGCCCTGGAGATACGTGACCTTGGACACGATGGCGCGTTCCAGCGCCGCCGTCAGGTCGTGCAGGGCCAGTTCGCGGATGTCGGCGTTCACGCCCCGCCCCGGCTCCGAGACGTCGGCGATATACACGCAGGCCGACACGTCGTTGCCGCCGCGCGGGCCGGTCGTGTGATCCTCGACGGCCTCCAGCACCACGCCGTCGCGGTATCCCCAGCGGGTCAGCAGGGTGCGGGCGGCGCGGCCGTGCAGGGCCAGCGGGTGTGCGGCGTCGATCGCGCACTCGGGCGGCGCGAGGCGCAGCAGCTCGTCATCTGGCAGATCACGGGCGATGTCGTGCAGGATCCCGGCGGCGTAGGCGCGCTGCTCATCCAGACCGTTGTTCACGGCAATCCGCGCCGCAAGATCCGCGACCCGCAGGACATGGTCGTATCGCCGGGGGCGCACCATCAGTCGGACGCGCTGCTCCCACCAGCCCCAGTCGGACGCGGTCAGGGCCGCGCTGGACACGGAGGGCAGGACGTAGGCAATCACTGCGGCATGTGGTCAGTTCCCCACATCATGTGCCGAATATACTCCCCGGATTCTCCGTTCGTCTGATCGTCTCGTCACGCTGCCGCGTGCTCCGGTGTCCGCCCGCCCGGCCCGAACCCTGGAATCTGTCCGCCTGGCCGGGTTCCGAAGGTGCCCCCCGGCGTCTTCAGGAACAGTTCATCCAGCGGGTCACGGTGCCGCGGGGGGGGTGCCGCCAGGCCGGGCCGGGGGGGTGGGAGCCGGCGCGGCCTCGACCGTGAGGCGCACGATGACGCTCTCGAGGGCCTGGGCGCCCGCCGGCACGCTCAGCGCGACCGGGGCGGTGTAGGTGCCGACCCGGTAGTCGACGCGGCCCGCGACCTCGCGCAGGCGGCCCAGCAGCTCCGGATCGGCCACCACCCGCACCGTGCTGGGCTGCACGCTGGCCGCCGTGACCCGCAGGGTCGGTGGCGGGTCGTTCAGCACCACGCTCAGGGTCTTGACCGGCAGCACCCCGGTGTCCAGCCGGCGCAGGGTCACGGTCTCCGGACGGATGACCACCCCGTCGACCGGAGTCCCGGCTCCGTCCAGCGCGATCAGTCGGGTCTCCCGTTCCTCGCCGGCGGGCACCTGGGTGGGGCTGGTCACCACGCGCTGCACGGTCGTGACGACCCGGCCGGGGCCCTGGACGCTGGCGTCGGTGGGCGTGACCTGATAGCGCGGCAGGCTGGTCTCCGGGGGCGACGACACGCTCAGGACGATCGGCAGCGTCCGGGTCGCCTGCGTATCGACGAAGCCCTGCACCCGGTCGGGTGTCCGGCGGCTGACGACCGTGCCGCTCGGCGCGGTGACCGTGACGGGCTGACTGAAACTGCCCTCGGGCTGTCCGGTCACGTCCACGATCGCCTCGATGCTCTCGGGGCGCAGTTCCCGCAGCCGATCCGGACGGCCCGACAGGGTCACGCGGATGGTGGCGGGGTTCAGGTCGCTGAAGGCCCGGGTGCCCTCTCCACGGCCACCGGTCGTGTCCCGGATGGTCACCGGGACATCGAAGCCCTGTTCCACGTTCGCGCGGCGGTTCGAGGTCGCCAGGAACCACAGGGTCAGGGCGACCAGCAGCGACAGCAGCTTCGGCCCCAGGTTGTGCACGGCGCGTGCCCACACGTACCGCGGCTGCGTCCAGCGCCGCCCGGTCTCCAGTGCCGCTCGCCACGGCGACACGCTCATGCCTGCTCCTTGAGCGCGTCGGCCGGGGTGCCGGGCGCAGCCGGATCGGACGCCGGGCGCTCGGGGGTGTCCAGCCCACTGCCCCGGTCATAGATCAGGGTGCGGAGCTGTTCGCGCAGTTCGGCTCCGTTCAGATCCGGCCCCAGCCGCCCCCCGAGGGCGATCCGCATGCTGCCGCGTTCCTCGCTGACCACCAGCACCACGGCGTCCGTCACCTCCGACAGCCCGATCGCGGCGCGGTGCCGGGTGCCGTATCGGCGGTACGTGCCGTCGCTGGACTGCAGCGGGAACAGGCAGCCGGCCGCCACCACCCGCGAACCGTGAATGATCACGCCCCCGTCGTGCAGGGGGGCGTTGCGGGCGAACAGCGCCTCCAGAAAGGGCACGCTCACCACGGCGTCCAGCGTCACGCCAGTCTCGGCGTACTCGCCCAGCGGCGTGCGGCGCTCGATGGCGATCAGGGCTCCGATCCGCCGCTCGGCGAGGCGTTCCATGCTGCGCACCACCGCCTGGAGGGCTGCCACCCCGGCCGACAGGTCGCGTCCCCTGGGGCGGCCCACGCGCTCCAGCGCGGCCCGCAGTTCCGGCTGGAACAGCACGACCAGCGCAAACAGCCCGACCGTGCCTGCCCGGCCCAGCAGCTCACTCAGGGTGGTCAGGTTCAGCAGCAGCGCCGCGACCCACACCCCCGCGAACACCACGATGCCGCGCACCACGTTCACGGCCCGCGTCCCCGCCACCAGCAGGTAGCCCTGGTACACCAGGAAGGTGACCAGCAGGATGTCCAGAACATCCCTTGGGCTCACCAGACCGAAGACCGTGGACATGGGGTGGAGGACAGCTCCTTTGAGTCGGACAGGGCGGGGACAGCGGCGTGCGCGACCACTATACGGCGCGAAGATGTGTGCCCGCTGCCAGTCACGGCGGAGCCGGCCGGCCTAGCCTCGGGAGCGTTCACCTCCGGAGGTCACACATGAACATCCGCTTCCTCGGTCACAGCACGTTTCTCCTTCAGGACGGCGAGCACCGCGTCCTGATCGACCCGTTCATCGAGCACAATCCGAAAAGTCCAGTCACGCTGGAGCAGGCGCTGGAGTGGAAGCTCAGTGCCGTCCTGATCAGTCACGCACACGGCGATCACTGGGGCAACGCCCTGGACTTCGGCAAGGCCGGCGTGCCCATCATCGGCACGGCCGAGATCGGCGGTTACGCGCAGAAGCACGGCGCGACTCAGGCGGTCGGTATGAACATCGGGGGCACGTACCGCGCCGACTGGGGCAGCGTGTATCTCACGCCCGCGTGGCACTCCAGCTCCTTCCCAGACGGCACCTACGGCGGCATGCCCACGGGGCTGGTCATTGAACTGGGGGGCAGGCGCGTGTACTTCGCGGGCGACACCTGCCTGTTCAGCGACATGCGCGTGATCGGTGACCGAGGCCTGGACGCCGCGATCCTGCCCGTGGGCGACCACTACACCATGGGCCCCGAGGAGGCCGGCCGCTGCCTGGAACTCCTGCGCCCGAAGGTCGCCATTCCCATGCACTTCGGCACCTTCCCCGCCCTGACCGGCGACCCGCAGGTGTTCGCGCAGGCCGGGCAGGCGCAGGGTGTGGACGTGCGGGTGCTGGAGCCGGGCGAGACGACGGAGCTGTAGGGCAGAGGGCAGACTCGAAGAGCCGCGCAGCGGAGGGCAGGCACCTGGAACCCAGTTCCCGTGCCTGCCCTCCGCTCAGTCTGTTGTTGTGGCTGTCAGCTCTCGGCCCTCCGCTCTCTGCAGGCGCGTCAGCGCCCTGTGACCACGCTGCCCGGCGTGATGGGCGCGTCCCGCTCATCGGGCAGCCGGGTCTGGCCGGGCGTGGGCTGCGGGAACTGGGGATTGGCCTTGCGCCCGGCGTCGTGCGGGTAGGTGCGCGAGTCCACGAGCACGTCCTGGGGGGGGCGCACCTTGAAGCGGCTGGTGCGGGCAGGCACGCCCATGGCGATGCCGTGCGGGGGAATGTCGTCGCGCAGCAGGGCGTGCGTGGCGAGCATGGCGTCGTCGCTGACCACCGCGCCGGCCAGGATGGTGCTGTGGTACGTGATCCGCGCCCCGCGCCCGATCACGGTCTTCTTCAGGGTCACGTCCGGGCCGTCGAGCACGCTGTGGGTGTGGCTGTAGATGTTCACGTAGTCGCTGACCGAGGCGTCGTCGTGCAGTTCGATGCCGCCGATGTCGTCCAGCAGCACGCCCCGGTGCACGACCACGTTGTCGCCAACCTCCATGTTGTACCCGACAGAGAATTCCACGTTCTGCCAGCACTTGAAGTCCCGCCCCACCCGCCGGAAGATGTGGCCCGCCAGCACGCGGCGCACCGGAATGCCAAAGACCGGATTCTGTCCCAGCGGCGTGAGGTCCAGGGTCTTCCACAGCCACAGCAGCGGCTTGACCTGCGCGAAGCGCTCCTGATCGGTCGCCATGTAGTACTCGGCCTCGAACGTGATGTTGCGGGAATCGAGGTTCAGCGCGGCCAGCGGCGCGTCGGCGACGAGCTGCGCGTAGGATCGGCCATACATGGCCTCGGCGAGGATCTCGCGGGCCAGCACCACACGATCCGTGGCGGGATCGGTCAGCCTGACGTCCAGGTCGCGCACGAACTCATTGAAGGTCGCCTGGGCACCCGCGTCGATGTTCACCGGTATGAGCCACGTCACGTCCGCCACTGTACCTCCATACAGTAGAAAACAAAGTGCCCCGGTGTGGACGATCCTCCCCGGACGGCCGTGTCCGGTCTGCGCTGCACGCTCTACACTGCCGGGCATATGCTCGTCTCCGATCACGTGCAGGCGCTGCTCACCCGCGAGCGCACGCTGCTCGCCGACATCCAGGCCTTTCTGGACACCCAGGGCGCTCCGCCGGAGGTCGTGGAGCACGCCCGTACCGCCGCCCGCGCCCTGGACGAGACCTTCCTGCTGGTCGTGGTCGGCGAGTTCAATGCCGGCAAGAGCAGCTTCGTGAACGCCCTGCTGGGCGCCCAGGTGCTTCCCGAGGGCGTGACGCCCACGACGGACCGCATCTACGTGCTCGTCCACGGCGAGAAACCCGGCCAGATGGAGCCCACCCGCGACCCCTTCGTGAGCCGCCTGACGTACCCGCTGCCCAGCCTGGAGGGGGTGGCCCTGGTCGATACGCCCGGCACGAACGCGATCATCCGCCAGCACCAGGCGCTCACCGAGGGCTTCCTGCCCCGCGCCGATCTGGTGCTGTTCCTGACCAGTGCCGATCGCCCCTTCACCGAATCCGAGCGCCAGTTCCTGAGCCTGGCGGCGAGGTGGGGCCGGTCGGTGATCATGGTCGTGAACAAGGCCGACCTGCTGGAGACCCCCGAGCAGAAGACCCAGGTGCGCGAGTTCGTCGAGACCGGGGCGCGGGGTGTGCTGGGCCTGACGCCGCCGGTGCTGCTGATCTCGGCGCGGGGCGAGCAGCGCGGAGGCGACCCCGGCTTCCTGGCCCTGCGCGAGGTGCTGAAGATGCGCCTCTCGGAGACCGAGCGCACCCGTCTGAAGCTGCAGGGGCCGCTGAACACCGCCGCCGAACTCCTGAACGGCGAGGAGACCCGCGCCGACGCCGCCCGCACCACCCTGAAAGAGGATCTGGTCATCCTGAGCGATCTGGAGGCCCAGCGCGAGCGCCACCGCGAGACCATGCACGGCGAACTCGACGGGCAGCTCAACCGCGTGTCGCGCCTGCTGGCCGAGTTCGAGGTGCGGGCCGACCGCTTTATCGACGACAAGCTGCGCTTCTCCAACATCCGTGGCCTGATCAATCCCCGCGATCTGGAGGATGCCTTCCGCCGCGAGGCCGTGGCCGACCTTCCGGACGCCATCGACCGGCAGTTCGGCAGCATGATCGACCGCTTCGTGGAAGCCAACCTGCACTTCTGGGAGGATGTCCAGGCCTTCCTGATCCGCCGTCAGCCCAGCAGCGAGGTCGCCCGCACGCGCTTCTCCTATGACCGGGGGGCGCTGCTGGAGGGGATTGCCGGCAGTGCCCGCGAACACCTGGAACTCACCACCGAGCAGGAACTGGGCCGCCAGCTCTCCCAGGACGCCGAGGACGCCATGAAGGGCGCGGTGGGCGGGCTGGCCGGGGGCATCGGCATCGGCGCGGGCATCGGGGCCCTGATCGGGGCCAGCGCCCTGGATTTCACGGGCGGCATCCTGGCGGGCCTGACCCTGGGCAGCCTGGGCCTGTTCGTCCTGCCCAACAAGAGGTTGCAGGCCCACCGACACCTGCGGGCGAAGGTCGCCGCCCTGCGCGAGGCCCTGGAGCGCATCGTCCGCCGCGAGTACGAGCGCGAGCAGGAACGCGCCGACGCTAGGCTGCGCGACGCGATCAGCCCCTACACCCGATTCACCGAGCAGGAGCAGGCGCGGCTGGCGGGGGCCCAGACGCGGGCGGCGGCGCTGCGGGCCGAACTGGACGGATTGAAGGCCGAGGTTGGGGGGCTGGGGTAGGGGAGAGAGGGCCTCTCAGTCCTGAAGCGCACCTCGAAATTCGGAGCATTCCCCCAGGATCAGTCACAGCGGTGTTCAGTTCCGCCCCGGGGCTGAACTGATGCCCCGCACTTCCCCTGAACCCTGCGGTCAGTCTTCTTCCGGTGATCCCGCCTCAACGCTGTGACTTCAGACGACTCTGCGGGCTGAGCCTCACGAATGCGGGCCAACGCTTCTGCTGTGTGGTGTAGAACGGTCTGCTCGTCGATCTGACCACGTCGTGCAGCGGCAGCCTGGACTGTTGTCCAGGGTGTCGTCACGTCGGCCCGCTCTGGTGGGTCTCGAATGCCCAGCGGGAAACGAGGTTGATCCGTACCGAGATCGCGGGCCAGTCTGCACTGTGGAGAGTGGAGAGATACCGCTCAACCACTGCCCCGATTCTCGGCAGGTCAGAGTCCTGCACGATCAGCAGACCCCGTCCCGAGGTCGCTGCCTGACCTTCCCGCTTCAGGTACTCGGGTGTGCAGACGAAGAGGTCGAAGGCGTCCGAGGCGTGTTCTCCTTCAGGCCCGATCTCCAGTCAGAGGATGATTTTGAAATCCCCGGCGTTCTCTGGGCGAACGTGTTCGAAGGAATGACGTCCCGGATCATCAGTGCGTTCAGCTCAGCACGAATGTGTTCCTCTACATAATGACCAGACTGCTCTCCATGTCCCGCCCCGCTGGATGCCCACCCCTGCGCTTTCACCCCGCCCTGTTTTTCCGCTAGCATCGGCGGCGCATCTGACCTGTACACGTTCATCCGGCCTCATCGTCACGTCCTAAGCTGAATCGATTCAGATCACCGCGCAAGGAGACCCCATGACCCAGCCCACGCAGCCCCGTATCACCGTCTGGCACGAATACCGTCACGAGCACGAGAACCCGAAGGTGGCCGCCGTCTACCCGCAGGGGATGCATGTGGCGATGGCCGACGGCCTGAAGGCCCACGGCTTCACGAATGTCCGCACCGCGACCCTGGACGAGCCCGAGCACGGCCTCACGGACGAGGTGCTGGCCAATACCGATGTCCTGCTGTGGTGGGGCCACAAGGCGCACGGCGACGTGTCGGACGCCATTGCAGAGAAGGTCGTGCAGCGCGTGTGGGACGGCATGGGCCTGATCGTGCTGCACTCCGGGCACTTCAGCAAGCCCTTCAAGCGGCTCATGGGCACGTCCTGCGACCTGAAGTGGCGCGAGGCGAACGACAAGGAGCGGCTGTGGGTGGTCGATCCTTCGCACCCGATCGCGCAGGGCGTGGGCGAGTTCATCGAGATCGAGTCCGAGGAGATGTACGGCGAGCATTTCGACATCCCCGCGCCGGAGGAACTGATCTTCGTGAGCTGGTTCTCGGGCGGCGAGGTGTTCCGCTCGGGCTGCACCTTCCGGCGGGGCAGCGGCAAGATCTTCTACTTCCGCCCCGGACACGAGACGTATCCCACATACTTCCACGCCGGCGTGCGGCAGGTCATCGCCAACGCGGCCCGCTGGGCCATGCCGACTGCCAGCGCGCCCCGCGCCTTCGGCAACCGCCAGCCGCTCGAGGCCCTGCCGGAGCGCCAGTGACCGCCTCCAGCAAGGTCGTCAGCGCCGCGATCATCGGGGCGGGCGGCATCTCCAAGCGGCATTACGAGGGCTACAAACAGGCCGGCGTGAACGTGGTCGCCATCGCGGATGCCAGCGAGGCGATCCGGCAGCTGCGCGAGAAGGAATGGGAGGTGCGCGCCTACGCCACCTTCGAGGAGCTGCTGGCGAACGAGGACGTGCAGGCGGTCAGTATCTGCACGCCCAACGCCTTCCACGCGCCGGCGACCATCATGGCGCTCGACCGGGGCATCCACGTGCTGTGCGAGAAGCCGCTGTCGCTGGATCTGGACGCCTGCGACGCCATGATCGCTGCCGCCCGCCGCAGCGGCACGGTGCTCCAGACCGGGCACCACCTGCGCAGCAATCCGCTGGCCCGCACCGCCAAGCGGCTCATCGACGAGGGGCGGATCGGGCGCGTGACCTTCATGCGGCTGCGGCAGGCGCACGACTGGGGCGGCGCGGAGCAGGTGCGCGGCGTGTTCGGCAGCCTCGCGGCGTCGGGTGGTGGCACGCTGCTCGACAACGGCTGCCACATGATGGATCTGGCGCGGTACTTCGCCGGCGACGTGCGGAGCATCTACGCGCGCATGGCCACCCTGAAATTCCAGATCGAGGTCGAGGACACCAGTGTCGCCACGCTGGATTTCGAGAATGGCGCGATCGCGAGCGTCGAGAACGCGTGGACGGCCACCGGCTGGGAGGAGAGCTTCTTCGTGTACGGCACCCAGGGCGCGCTGGAGTGCAGCAACCGCCTGGGCAAGGCGCGGCTGCGGTTCCTGAACCGCGAGTTCGGCTACGCCGACTGGGGCGCGGCCGACGAGACGTGGTACGACTTCGCCACGGTGGACAACGCGCACGTCCGCAGCGTGGTGCACTTCATCGAGTCGATCGAGCACGGTACGCCCGTCGTGTGTACCGGCGAGGACGGCCGTGAGAGCGTCCGCCTGGTGCTGGGGGCGTACGAGAGTGCCCGCACGAACTCGCCGGTGCCCCTGACCCTGGCCGCCCAGCCGGGCTGACTGTTCTGTCAGGAACGCCGCGCCGGACGATGTGCCCGGCGCGGCGTTCCGGCGTCCTATCAGCAACACAGGAATGGATAGATCAATCCGTCGATCCCTGTGGAGCGAGAGCAACGGGAGTCGTGACAGACCGTGGTTCACGGAACCTCCAGGGGTGCCGCCTTGCCCTGAACGTCATGAGAGAGCAGATCCCGCGGTCAGTCCGGCAGAACCGGGCCTGCAGCGGCCGTGCGGCACAGCTCAACTTCGGCGTTCAGGTGGCTGAGCAGCCACGCCTCATACGCGTCGGGAGTCCAGCCGAACTCGCCGACGAGTTCCAGATAGACCTCCGCGCGGGTCAGCGCCAGATAAGCGGCGCTGAAGCGTGGGGCGTCCAGCTGAAAGACCTCGGCCCACGCGCCGACAATCCGGCCGATGTTCGTCCGCCGGCCCTGCAGCGCCGTG
This sequence comes from Deinococcus sp. AB2017081, assembly GCF_034440735.1. Lineage (NCBI taxonomy): Bacteria > Thermotogati > Deinococcota > Deinococci > Deinococcales > Deinococcaceae > Deinococcus > Deinococcus sp. AB2017081. The sequence goes on from NZ_CP140098.1 coordinate 774,765, forward strand.
CCCAGTTCCTGTGCCGCCTCCGGATCCGACGCGGCCGCTGCGGTGTAGATGGTCATCATGCGGGCCCCCAGCTCCCACTGCCGGCGGGTCGCGTGGGCCGCGAGGCGCAGCCGGTCACCGATGTGAGCCTGTTCGCCAGCCAGCCGGTAGGTGTCGCGCTGGCCGGTGGCGTGGTGCCAGGCTTCGCGGATCGCGGCCAGCAGGGTGCGCTTGTTCGTGAAGGTGCTGTAGACGGTGCTGACAGCCACCCCGGCACGCAGGGCGATGGCCTCCATGGTGGTGCCGGCATATCCGGTCTCCAGAAAGGAATCGGCCGCGGCCTGCACGATCAGGTTGCGGGTGGCCTGTGCCTGCCGCTGCCGATGGGTCAGTCGCGGGGAAGTGTTGCGTTCGCTCACTCATCGGAGTATAACGTAAGTCACTGTAGTGCCACTCTATTCAATGGAGGTTGACTGCTATGCTGGACGCCGACGTGAGAATCGCGAGCGACATGATCGAACGGGCCTTCAACAGGGGTGACCTGAGCGCCGTGGACGAACTGCTGCTTCCCGCCGCCGTCGATCACCAGGAAGCGCCCGGCGTGAACTTCCCCCGGCATCTCAAGGAAGTCGTCGTCATGCTCAGAACGGCCTTCCCGGATCTGCACTTTGAGATCAGGCACATCATGTCCAGCGGGGACATCATCGCCATGCACTCCGTCATGACCGGCACCCACCTGGGGCCGATGCGCGATCTGGCGCCCACCCGGCGCTCCGTGCATGTCCGGCACATGCATTTCATCCGCGTCGAGCAGGGCCTCGGCGCGGAACTGTGGCACCTCTGGGATACGCCGGGCCTGATGAAGCAGCTGACCGGGCCGGCACCGACCGCCTGACCCGGGCCGCGCTGCCGCCGCTACAGTGCCTCGGCCTCGCGCACGATGCTCAGCACCCGCTCGCGCACCTGCCGCTCCTCGCGCAGGTAACGGCCCGCACTCATCTGGACGCCGATGGCCGCCACGACCGTGCCGCCACGCTGGGCATCCGGCGCGTGATAAGGCACGCCCAGCGTGCACTGCCCCGGCACCCATTCCTCTATGGAGTACGCGTAGCCCAGCCGGCGCACCTTGGCGACCTCGGTGCGCCACTCGTCCATGGAGGTGATCGAGCTCGGTGTGCAGGTGGCAAATGCGCGCGGCGTGATCTCGGCGTGGGCGTACAGGATCTTGCCGCTCGCGGTGGCCGTTGCCGGCAGGTAGATGTCCATGGGCAGGTCGATGTCCGCGTCCGGGTGCCGCTCACGGATCGTGGCGACCACCTCCTCGCCTTCCAGAATGCACAGGAACGCCACGCAGCGCACCTCCAGCGCCAGGCGCGTGATCAGGGCGCGGGCCTCGGGGAACCACGGCAGGGCGGCCGTCAGCTGGGCCCCCATCTCGGCGAGGTGCCACGACAGGCGGTACTTGCCGGCCGGCGTGCGCCGCAGGAAGCCCGCCTCGGTCAGGCCAGCGAGGTAGGCGTGTGCGGTGGCCCGGGGCACGCCCAGGTGCGCCGCCAGCGCCCGCACGCCCCACTCGGGCTGCTCGGCGCTGAAGGCACCCAGGATGGTGGACGCTTTCTGAAGGGACAGCACGTGTCCAGCCTACAGGGACAAGACAGATCCTGTACACCGCGCGTTCCTTCACGTGGCGGCGTGCTGGTGATCCGGCGCGGCCGCGCCGTTCCGGAGGTCAGTCCTCGTCGCGGACATGGGCCAGCATGAGCGCCCCGGTCGCCACCAGCGCGTCCGTGTGGGTGCGCTCGTAGGCGTGGCTGGCGTCCACGCCCGGGCCGATCAGCGCCACCGGATAGTCGCCGCCCGCCCGCCACGCCGCCGTGCCGTCCGAGGCGTAGTACGGGTAGATGTCCACGCACAGCGCCACCCCCGCCCGGCGTGCCGAGGCCCGCAGCCGGTTGCCCAGCGCGTGGTCGTAGGGTCCGCCGCTGTCGGCCACACACAGCGTCACGTGGTGCTCGCTGCTCTGCTGGTTCTCGCCCACGGCCGCCATGTCCACCGCGATCAGCTCGTCCGTGTGGGGCGGGATGCCGGTCGCCGCGCCGTGCCCGACCTCCTCGTAGGTGGTCACGTGGAAGGCGGTGGTGGCCGTGGGCGGGTGCTCCCGCAGGGCCCGGGTCACGCCCAGGAACACCGCCACCGCCGCCTTGTTGTCCAGGTGCCGGGCCTTGACGTATCCCGCCGGAGTCACGCGGGGCCGGGCATCGAAGCTCACGAAGTCGCCCACCGCGATTCCCAGGGCGCGGGTCTCGTCGGCCGACCACGTGGGTTCGTCCAGGCGCACCTCCATGACCGACTGCTCGCGCTGCAGCGTGCGCAGCGCCGCGCCATGCACGTGCGTACTCTGCCGGATGTTCACGACGGTGCCGGTGACGACCCGGCCGGACTGGGTGTGCACCCGGACGTCCTCGCCCTCGACGGTCGCCCAGTCGTAGCCCCCCAGCGCGGAGAGGGTCACCCGGCCCGTCCGCTTGATGTGCTTGACCATCGCGCCCAGGGTGTCCACGTGCCCACTGAAGGTCACATGGCGCTGATCCGAACCGGCGACCTCCCAGGTCAGGGCGCCCTTGCGGGTGCGCGCCGGCGTGATGCCCAGTGCCCGCAGCTCCTCCTCGATCCCGCGCACGGCCCGCTCGGTGAATCCGGTCGGACTGGGCGTGTCCAGCAGCCGCACCAGGACGTCCAGCGTGTACGGCAGGTCGATGGTGGGGCGGCTCATACGCCCCGCGCCCGCAGGACGTGACGGAGAACGGTGCTGCTGGAGGTCGTTCTGGACGCCGGTCTGGCCGTCAGGATCATATGGGCGGATCATAGCGGCCTGACCGCGTGTTCAGTTGGGGTCGGGGCGCGGTCAGGCGAGTCACGCCCTCGGCCCGGGTGTGTGGCGGCCCCGTTCCCATGGGCGCTGGTGACCAGCTCGTGCCTGGGACTGTCGGAGTCGCCCGGGCCCCAGCGATGCCCGCGCCCACCGGGCGCGGAGAGCGTTCAGTCCTCTTTCACCGTCATGATGCTCAGGCCCGCGTCCACGTACACGGTCTGCCCGGTCACGCCGCTGCCGAGGTCGCTCAGCAGGAACAGGGCGAGCTTGCCGACCTCCTCGGGCGTGGCGTTGCGGCCGAAACTCGCGTTGCGCGCGCCCTTGTCGTACAGGCCGCCGAAGCCGGGAATGCTGCGCGCCGCGATCGTCCGCATCGGGCCGGCGCTGATCGTGTTCACACGGATCTCGCGCGGGCCGAAGTCGGCGGCCAGGTAGCGGGTCGCGGCCTCCAGGGCGGCCTTGGCCACGCCCATCACGTTGTACTTGGGCACGACCTGCTGCGAGGCGTGGTACGTCAGGCTCACGATGCTGCCGCCGTCGCGCAGCAGCGGCTCCGCGTGCCGCGAGGCCGCGACCAGCGTGTACGCGCTGACGTGCAGCGAGGTGTTCCAGTCCTCCGGGGTGGTGTCCAGGAAGCGGCCCTCCATCGCCGTGCGCGGCGCGAAGGCAATCGCGTGCACCACGTAGTCCAGGTGTCCGAACTCGTCTTTCACGCGGGCGAACAGCGCCGCCAGGTCCGCCTCGCTGGTCGCGTCGGCCTGCTGCGACCACACGCCCGGCCTGCCGGCCAGGAGCTTGTCCAGTTCGCCCTTGAGGCGCTCACCCTGATACGAGAACCCCACGCGGCACCCGGCCGCGAGCAGTTGCTCGGCGATCGCCCAGCCCAGGCTGCGGGCATTCGCCACACCCATGACCAGGGCCGTCTTGTCCGAAAGATCCACGCTGACACTCATGACGGGACTCTAGCAACCGCCGGGCGTCCGCGCTTGGAGCCGGTGCAAGGAGCCGGTGCCCGGCCGGTCATCCGGGCGTCACCTGAGGGACATCTCAGGTCAGACCGTCAGAATCCGGTGAGAGATGACGGGGGATACTACACACCTGATGTTGCTCCGCGCACCGAACCTGACGGCGCCGCATGCGTTCACCACGCGCAGCGGCGGCGTCTCGGTCGGGGCGTTCCGGGGCCTGAACCTTGACGACCGCCAGGACGATCCGGCGGCCGTGGCCGAGAACCGTGCCCGGCTGGCCGGGGCCCTGGGTGCTGGTCCGGCGGCCTTCGCCCGCCTGGATCAGGTGCATGGCACGCAGGTGGTGCCCGTCACACAGCCCGGTGTGTGGGAGGGCGACGCCCTGGTCACGGCCACGCCGGGCCTCCTGCTCGCCATCGGCACGGCCGACTGCTACCCGCTGCTGCTGCACGACCGGGCGGCCGGGGTCGTCGGCGCGGCGCATGCCGGCTGGAAGGGCACGCTGGGCCGCATCGCGCGGGAGACGGTGCAGGCCATGACCGCGCTGGGAGCCGAGGCGGGCCGGATCTGTGCCGCCGTCGGCCCGGGCATCTGTGGCGAGCGCTACGGGGTCGGCGACGACCTCGCCGCGCAGTTCCGGCAGGCCGGGCTGGGGGACTTCGTGCTCGACCGTCCGGGTCAGCCGCACCTGGACCTCGCGGGGGCGAACCGTGCCGTGCTGGAGGACGCCGGCGTTCCGGCCACGAACATCTGGCTCAGCGGACGCTGCTCCACCGAGGTCGACTTCTACTCGTACCGGCGCGACGCCGGCGTGACCGGGCGCATGTGGGCCGTGATCGGCCTGGGTGCCGGAGGGCACGGATGAGCCTGCTCCAGCCGCGCGACGTGATCGACCACGTCACGGACATCACGCCGGACTTCCTGAGCGTGCGCGGCCTGCACGGGCTGCTGATCGACCTCGACAACACCCTGGTGCCCTACGGCAGCTACGCCGACGAGGAAGCCGCCGCGATCATCCGCTGGGCACGCGATCTGCAGCAGGTCGGCACCGGCCTGTACCTGCTGAGCAATGCCACCGGCAGGCGGGCGGCGTACTGGCTCGAACGTCTGGAATTCAACGGCGTGGGCCTGGCGGGCAAGCCCAATCCCCGTGCGTACCGCCGTGCCCTGGCCGCTCTGAATCTCGCGCCCCGGCAGGTCGGCATGGTCGGGGATCAGCTGTTCACGGACGTGCTGGGCGGCAACCTCGCGGGGCTGCACACCGTCCTGGTGCGGCCGCTCCAGGGCAACGCGCTGCTGCACACCCGCGCCGCCCGCCACCTGGAACGCCTCGTGCTGCGCCGCTACGGCCACGACTGGAGGACATGACGTGACCCGCGCCGCGGCCCCCGGTGCCCACCACCCTGCTCCCGATCCTTCCCGTCTTCTCTGGCCTGTCCGGCCGCACCACCATCCGCTCAAGGAGGAACATCATGGCTCTCTCAATCGGTGACCGGCGCCTCGGCGCGATCCTGCTCGAACAGGGCTACGTGAACGATGTGGATCTCCAGAAGGCCCTGGTGCGCCACGCCGAGGTCGGGGGGCGGCTCGCGGAGATCCTGATCGGTGCAGGCATGGTCGGCGAGAAACGCATCGCCCGGGCCATCGAGGAGGCGCTGGGCATTCCGCTGGTGAACCTGATGGTCGTGCAGCCCGACGCCCAGGCGGTCATGGCGGTGCGGGCCCAGACCGCCCTGAGCTCCCTGGCCTTCCCCTTCGCCATCGAGGGCGGCACGCTGCGGGTCGCCCTGGTCGATCCGCTGTCGAGCATCAGTATCGAGGCGCTCGAGGACGACAGCGGCCTGATGATCGAGCCCTACCAGGCCCTGCGCGACGAGATCAACTGGGCGATCGCCACGCACTACCCCGAACTGGGTCTGACCCCTGTCATGCCTGAAGCAGTGGCCGAGGGGGGCGGCGGCGGCAAGCTCGGCCAGCGACTGATCTCGCGCGGCCTGATCACCGACGCCCAGCTCCAGGTGGCGCTCGATGCCCAGCAGCAGACCGGCGAGCCGCTGGGGGCCACCCTGTACGCGCAGAAGGCCATCACCGAGGACCAGCTGTACGAGGTGCTGGCCGACCAGATCGGCGCGGTGTACCTGAAAAATCCCCGCGACTTCAAACCCACCGACGAGGTGCTGGGCACCATGCTGCGGGCCGACGCCCTGCGGCTCTCGGCCGTACCGGTCGACGAGAGCGGCGGCAGCGTCACGGTGGTCGCCTCTGATCCCCGCAAGCGCGAGGACATCGAGGCGCTGATCGGCCGCCGCGTGCAGTTTCTGCTCGCCAAGCCGCGTGACGTCGAGTCCCTGATCGAGAAGTACTATCCCCAGCGCGGCCGGCTGGGCGAGCAGATGGTGCAGCAGGGCACGCTGTCCCGCGCCCAGCTGCGCGAGGCGCTGCAGGTGCAGGCCCGCGAGGGGCGGGTCAAGCCGCTGGGCGAGGTGATCATCGAGCTGGGCTTCGCCGGTGCCGACGAGATCGATACCGCCCTGCAGAAGCAGAATTCGGGTGGGGGCCGCCTGGAGGACACCCTGGTCCAGTCCGGCAAGCTCTCCCCGGAGATGCTGGCCCGCTCGCTGGCCGCGCAGCTCGGCTACGAGTTCCTCGATCCCGTCCAGAACCCGCCGGATCCCAAGGTCGCCCTGATGATTCCCGAGGCGACTGCCCGCCGCTACGCCGTGGTGCCGGTGCGGCTCCAGGGCGAGTCGCTGATCGTTGCCATGAAGGATCCGCGCAACGTCTTCGCGCTGGACGACCTGAAGCTGATCACCGGGCGCGAGGTGCTGCCGGCGGTCATGGCCGAGAAGGACATCATCCGCCTGATCGAGCGCTACTTCGGCAACAAGGACATGGCCGACCTGAACCAGCGCCTGGTGCAGGAGAGCAACAAGCGCGACAAGGATGCCAAACGTGCCGACGACGTGGACATCTCGGCCGGGCTCGACGACAACGCCGTGGTGCGCGTTGTGGACAACCTGATCCGTGAGGCGGCGCTGCAGGAGGCCTCGGACATTCACATTGAGCCGACCGAACACGATGTCCGGGTGCGCTACCGGGTCGACGGCGTGCTGCGCGAGCAGAACTCGCTGCCCAAGGGAGCCGCGCAGAGCATGCTGGCCCGTATCAAGATCATGGGCCAGCTCGACATCAGCGAGCGGCGCATCCCACAGGACGGCCGCGTGCGCTTCAAGAAGGGCAGCATCGACCTCGACCTGCGACTGTCCACCCTGCCCACCGTGTACGGCGAGAAGGCCGTCATGCGTCTGTTGCAGAAGGCGAGCAACATCCCGGAAGTCGAGCAGCTGGGCTTCAGTGAACACAACTACCAGCGCTATCTCGACGTGATCCACAAGCCCAACGGCATCTTTCTGGTGACCGGCCCCACGGGGTCGGGCAAGTCCTTCACCAGTTTTTCCACCCTCAAGCGCATCGCGGTGCCCGAGAAGAACACGACCACCATCGAGGACCCGGTCGAATACGAGATTCCGGGGATCATCCAGTCGCAGGTGAACCCGGTCGCCGGCATGACCTTCGCCCGTGCCCTGCGCGCCTTCCTGCGTCAGGACCCCGACATCATCTTCGTGGGGGAAATCCGTGACACCGAGACCGCCAAGATCGCCGTGGAAGCGGCGCTGACCGGTCACCTGGTGCTGGCCACGCTGCACACCAACGACGCGCCCGGCGCGATCGTGCGCCTGGAGGAGATGGGCGTCGAGCACTTCAACATCGGCGCGGCCGTGGTGGGTGTGGTCGCGCAGCGCCTGGTGCGCAAGGTCTGTCCGGACTGCAAGGCCCCCACCAACGCCGACCCCGACGTGCTGCGCCGCCTGGGCATCACCGAGCGCGACCTGCGCGGCGCCCAGCTGATGCGCGGC